>NZ_KK211100.1:556734-900680 GCF_000620305.1 Desulfitibacter alkalitolerans DSM 16504
TAAGGCACTTTGATGTAAATGTCGGGAATACTAAGAACTGAGTTTTTGCCAATAACCCTAATTTTAGGATAAATCTCTTGCAGTAATTGTTTAGCATTAAGTTTGACAAAGCGCTCCTTACCTAGAACAGGGTCATAGATTTTCCTAAATAATACTGTGTTGCGTTTAGCCTTGGTAACCCAATCAAAATTGTTATCCATAAGCCAAGTTAAAAACTTCTTGCATAAAAACCAGCGGTCCATGGCAACCCATAGTCTAGCGTTGTTAAATTGACGTAGCTCTTTTAACATCTCTATAGCAAGATTGAGTTTGGTTTGTTTTTCATTATCCTGGTCTTTTTTAACCCAGAAACGCCACAACATAGGATATTCAAGGCCGTTTTTTAAGACAGCTAGAGTCGATACAAGATTAATGCACCATACATGTCGCTTATCTGAACTATCAAAAAGCCAACAGAGAAAGGGGATTTTTTTACCATAAGGATGTTCAATTTTAGTATCGTCTAAGGCAATTATATCACCGTCGGTCAACCGGGTCTCTGTACGTTCCTGCAGTCTAGAAATTCTACCAATAGAGAACTGAAGCCACTGAAAAGGCTTAGACAGGAACCGGCTGAAGGCACTCTGCGAGATTAATTGCCCGGAAAGAAGCTGTTTTAAGAAAGGGGCATCCGCTGAAAACTTAGCATTTTGGTTTGCAGAGCTCGCATTACTTACCAGACCACAGATGTAGGCAAAAGCCAAAAGCCATGTTGGAACCCCGGAGTGCTTACGGATTCCTGTTTGAGAAAAGAGCAAAGAAAGATCAAACAAATCCCAGATGGTCTTAAGTACTGGAATCCCGGCACCTTGACCGTGATCCTTCTCTTTGAAAGTTGGTTTACACAATTTTTTCATTTGCATCACCCATATCGTTAGGGTATGGTAAATAATACCATCCATTTCGATTATGGGGACATTTTGCAATTGTCAAGTGTTTTTGGGATTATCTGGTTGCATTTTGAAAATATTTTTGGATTATGCTTTGGTGTTATTTTCCATCAACTGCATAAGTCCTGTATATTACAAACCCTTTTATATTGTTATGTATAAATAAATATAACTTTGTAAAACTTATACTTATCTAGTAATGTAAAAAAATTGGACTTGTCATAATTAGACCAGTCCAATTTATGCTTAATTAAGCTTTATGGCTGGCAGCCTGGCAATCATGGTTGTTTATGGTATAGTTCCACTTAACAACTTTAGACCCATAGCTTTGCAGTCACTGTCTTTCGACAACTTTGCCTTTTTCAGATTTTTTTAGTTTTATAGTCCCACGGTTATTGGGATTATGGTACTACATGATTCTTCATTATTCGTCATTTAAATTATTTATTCCTTCTATAATTTTGTCTAATTTTGTCTAATTTTATCGAATTAGATATTAATTACATTGAATTTACATTTTTAACCTGGGTGCTAGAGTCTTTGTTTAGGTAATTGGTTATAAGAATTAAAGATGACATTGGAGCCAATCTACAACTTCTTCCAACATGCCTATGGTTTTATGGTGGTTCAGATTTTTTATAACTGTCAATCTTAGATTATCTGGTCTGTTTTTATACATCCTAGCTGCTTCATTATAGAAGTGCCACTGGGTTTCAACAGGTATTGAAGTATCACAGTCACCATGCTGTATTAGGATAGGTCTTGGATAAAGAGCTTCTAAGTGACTCATAGGGTCATACTGACGCAGCTCTTCTATACCAATACTGACTGCTCTATCCACACACCTTAAAATTCTTACTCTCTTTTCAGCGTCCTCCCATGCACAAGCTCCATTCATGTTAATTAAGGTTTTAATTCTTGTATCCTTGGCAAAGATGCCGCTGGCAATTATACCGCCCATTGAACTTCCCATAACTGCTACTTTCTGAGAATTGATACCTAGCTTTTCATGAGCTTCCTCCAGAAGCAACTTAAATTCATCTACTGCTCTTATTACTATCCTCCAGAATTTCTGCTCCATAACGTGTACATTTTCATATTCTAAAATACCCCTTTCCCCGTGGTATGGAGCATCTGGAACCATAACCCCATAACCATGAAAGGCCAGGATTCTTGCCATGAATTGGTAGTTTTCTTTTTGAGAAGACCACCCATGATAAACGAATATGGTAGGGCGTTCTTTTTCTTGATCAGCCGGTCTTATATATATGCACGGAATACTGGCTAGTTGAAATTTAGTTTCTTCTATAATTTTTGTTGCATGCAAAGCTGCTCCCTCCTTAAAACGCAAGTTACATATATTAGTGAACTATTATCCAAAGTATTATAAAAATCCTCCTGCTATTTATAGATTTGAAAGTAGTATTATAAAACCCTATTGGGGCTATTAAATAACCTCCAATAGGGCTTATTTTATAATACCTGTTATGTTTTAGTTTGCCTCTTATTCTTCAACAACAAGCTTGATTGATGAGACATGTTCAATATTATCAGATATGGGACAACGGTTATCAATTTCCTTAAGAAAAGCCTCCTTTTCTTCCCTGGTCATGGGAGCATCAATCTTAGTATAGACCCTAATATCTTGAAATCCTGGTCGTTGAGATTGATCCTTGCCCAGTAAAACATCTGTATCTAAATCACCCTCTATTCTAACTTCCATTCCCCTCAACTCAAGTTTCTTTTGCATTGCCATAATTCTACCAATAGTACATATACATCCTGCAAGGGAGAAAAAGAAGTATTCAAGGGGTGTTGGTCCCTCATTCTTGCCCTTCATAGCTTCTGGCTGGTCAATTGCCATTTTAAAATTTCTTGCCTCGACATCAACAGTAAATCCATCTTTTAATGATGCTTTAACATCAACGGTTTTTTTTGGCATATATATCCCCTGCTTTCATTTATTTTTTAAAATTGCATATGATTAGTTTATCACAACATGTCCAGATTTTAAAAAAGACTTGGTTCAGGTGGGGTTAAAACCCCACCTGAACCTTAGCCGCACTTATTTCGAGCTTATAGCCTGTTAATCCCCACTAGTTGGGGACATTCCTGTCCCCAGGAATATCCCAGACTTCAGCAGGTGTGTCCCCTTTCCCTAGCTGGGGACATTCCTGCCCTCATATATGATTTAATTGATTATTTAAATCATGGTTTACTGGCATATATGCCGATATTTACTTGTAAAAGTTTTAAGCAAACAGTACATACTAATATTACCTAAAAAATTTGATTCTAACTTTTTTATGCAGGAGGATAAAAATGGTTCTAAATATAGGTGCAAAAAAAGATGCAAGACAAGCACAGCTTAATGTTGAGGAAGCTTATGTCCTATGGGATATGACCAATGTTACTTATGCTGGAATTGACATGGCGCAAATATGGGGTGTATATGTACACGACCCGGATTTAAATATAATCTTGCAAAGGGCCATAGATAAGTACAAAAAACGCTCCAAAGATCTAGAAAAAGAGTTAAGAAAGTATTCCATTGATGGTCCCACTCAGCCAAGAGCAGATAAGTTGGCCGTAGCCACTAATTCAGAGTTGCTGACTGATGAAAATATAGGTAAATATTTATTGCTCTTTCTGCAGGAGCAAGTAGAACTGCTGTTTAAATCCATTCGCAATTCAACTACCAATGATGCAATCAGAGCTATGTTCATCAAATTTCTTACAGATATTATAGGTGATCTGGATATCTTAATCAAGTATTTAAAACTAAAGGGTTGGATAGGCATACCTCCCATATACCCCAATATTCCTGTTTCACAAAGGGAAAAAGCTGACACTGGAGAAATCTTTCATCTGTGGGATCATCTCACTTTCAGATATGATAACATTTATCAAACACAGTACTGGGTTCAGCACACAAATGATTCTGACTTTAAAACCTTATTGAAAAAAGGTCTACAGGATACACTGAAGATTCAAGTAAAAAAACTAGAGCAAGAGCTTATCAAATTCGGTGTCCCACTACCACAAAGGCCTCCAGCTGTGATAGCTAGTACTGGAACTACAAATATGGAGGATTCCTATATGTTTAGGATTCTCTTCACCGGAATGATAGGTGCCGCCTGGATGCATGCTTTAGCCCTTAAGCAATGTTTTACAAATGACAGGCTACGGGATATATTTAAAGATTTACTGGTGCAGGAAATAAATATTATAGATAAGATGATTCTTTTCGGAAAAACAAAGGGTTGGCTGGGAATCGTTCCTCAATATAGTCCAAAGTTATAGGTCATTAAAGTGCAATACTTCTTCATATCCAATGAAGAAGTATTGATTCCTCTGCAATGGCTACTAGTTCCTTTGATGCTGAAGAAAATCAGTTGCCAACCTGGAAGGCTTGCCGACAAAAATTTTGTAGGTTTTTTGCTAAACAAAAAAACACCCAATTTCCTGAGTGCCTTGATTTGTCTGTTTTGGTCAGACTCTCCGATTATGGTGCGGCAGAAGGGATTTGAACCCCCATGAGCGTACACTCACTAGAACCTGAATCTAGCGCGTCTGCCAATTCCGCCACTGCCGCATATTCACGTTAATATTTTAACATTACTATATATAAATAGCAATTAAAATTAAATTTAATACTGCCTTGCGGCACAAAAGCTTCCAGGCATTCAGTTGATGGTTTGAAATGCAACTATCGCCATGTCTGGAGCAAAGAGCAAAGTTAATAATCTATTTGGAAATATCAATGGGAGTCTCTAAATACAAACTCCTACTTGGAAATGCAACAGATACTCCTTCTTCCTCTAAAATTTCCATTATTTTGTAATTAACATCTTCTTTTACTTTAAGAAATTCTCCCCAGTTTGTTGTTTTAGTAAAAAAGTATAAAAATATATCGAGGCTGCTGTCATTGAAGCTATCAAATCTTACAAAGATTGTCTGTTGATGAATATCTTTATGATTCTCTAACATATATTTGATTTTATAAACACAGGCTTGTATCTTTTTCCTGGGAGTAGTATAAGTTACTCCTAAATTAAATGTAATTCTTCTTCTACCCATTCTTGTCCAATTCGTTACTGGTTGATTTGCTAGAGTAGCATTTGGTACAGTGACCACTGCATCAGCAAAGGTTCTAACCCTAGTACTCCTAAAGTTTATATCCTCTACTGTACCTTCAACACTAGGAGACTCAATCCAATCTCCAATGGAAAAAGGCTTATCAGTAATAATCACAATCCCACCAAAAATGTTAGATGCTGTGTTTTGTGCGGCTAAAGCAATAGCAAGACCGCCCAACCCCAGACCGGCTATAAATCCATTAATATCATAACCTAATTCACTTATAATCAACACAAAGGTAAGAATAACAATAACAACTTTTATAACTTTGGAAAAGAAAGGCACTAATATCTTATCAACACTTATATCAAGTTTGTTTTCCACTTCAGCAAAAATATTTGAGAAATTTCCAACAAAATTATATAAACCCCATGCAATTAGAATAATTATGGAAATACGCCAGATTCCTAAAAACATTAAATCATGTTTTTCCTGCAGGGGAAGATATAAAGACGATAGATATATACCTAATATGATAAAAAATACTCTTAAAGACTTTTCAAAAGATCTGATGATAGCCGTATCCAAACATGTATTAGTTTTATCAGTGAATCGTATAACTAATTTTAAGATATAGTTGACAAAGATTCTTCTTAATATGAGGAAAAGCATAAAGATAGCTACAGCTATAGCTACATTAATTAAAAAAGTTTCATGCAAAGAGTAAAAATCAACAACAAAATCCATGATTAACCTCCAATGCTTTATTTGTGCTACATAAACACTTTCTACATAGCAGGCTAAATTCCTCCATATTTTTGGGCTAGTAAGCACCATGCTGAGCGCACATCAAAAAGGCACTCAATTCATTGAGTGCCAAGTGCTTTTGGGTTTGGTGCGGGAGAAGGGACTTGAACCCCCACATCGGTAGATACTAGATCCTAAGTCTAAATAAGGCTAATTTTGCAACTATTGGTGCAGTGGGGAATACGCTTAATATACTGCAGTACAATGACTTCCAGGTCGTCTGTCCAGACGCTCTGGAAGTTTATTTTTTCTTCATTCTGGGCATTTGGGCACAAAATGGCACAACTTGTGCCTGCCTATTATAGCAAAAAATCGAGAAGGCGCAGGCACCTTCTCGATAAAAACTCGAAAGAGTTTTTGTTCGTCAATAATATTATATTCATAATTTGTAAAAATAGTCAACGATTTTTTTCATAAAGTGGTAATAAGACTCAATAACTTGGTTGCATTTAAAATACTCTTTATTAGCTGTAAATCTATTATCAATTAAATCTTTCAACTCATTCATAGTATGCTTTTTAATATTATCGCTGGTTACAACCCTGTTAAACACATACAGAGTCACAACGAAGTCATGAATAATTGGATTTTTCATTTTCTTTTTTCTGCTATCGCTGCCTATACCTGGTATCTTTGAAATAAATGTATTCACATTTTTGTTAATATTAATGCTAATAGTGTATGGAGTTCTCAGGCTATTAAGCAAGCAATTATTATGTGCAGCTGCATTGCGTAGGAATTTAACAGACCACAGATGGTTATTCATGGAGTCCCTATTCCGGTATTTATTATAATACATCTCATAGAGCTTAATAAAATCTCCAAAGGACAAGATTTCAATAATATTCCATATTGCAAAGTTATTCTCATATTTCAATATTAAGTCTCTACATGCAGAGTGTTGAATTTTATCCACAATATTGTTCTTAACATATGGATACATTGATAAAAACTCATGTATTATTGAATACCCATCTTCTAGATCATTATCCATTACATCTCTAAGCAGTTGTGTCTTCAAAAAATGTTCTATATCAAGTGCCATCTTGATAATTAATCTTCTAAAATACATATCAATTTTCGAAAGCTCTAGAAGATATGCAAACTCTAAATTAATATATTTACCTGCCATATCACCTTTCAAATACTTTTCATAGTTTTTAGCATAGGCTTTAACTTTGAAATAATAGTTATTATGCATCAGAAAATCCTTGGCTGCTATTTCATCAACTATTGTAAAAGCAATCCCTTTTTTGTCTTTCATATGAGCTATTATCTGGTCTATTGTCAGTTTTTCTTTATTCATGACGCAACTCCACGAGTGTTATAAAAGAATTTACTACATTATACCACTTTTTACTTAAAGCTACATTATATATAACTTAGCCTCGGTCTTACCTAATAAACAATCCTTCAAAGAAAAACTCTACCTGTGTTACATTACAATGATATCTTTCATATTACAGCCCTCGCACAACTTCTTCATCTAAAATCTCTTTTCTTTGTTTCCAGTCAGGCATCAACGAAGTAAGAAAGTTATAGAAATTATTGTCATGATTACGGTATTTAAAGTGGACCAGCTCATGAAGAATTACATAATCAATACAATACTTCGGGGCATTGACTAGTTTAAGGTTAAGGGTGATTATTCCTTTGGCCCTATTACAAGAGCCCCACCTGCTCTTCATATCCCTGATCTTAATCTCCGGTTTTTTTACACCATATTTTTCTAGCAGTGGGTAAACTCTATCCAAAGACTCATGAAAGTTTACAACGGCCTTTTCTCTAAACCACTTTTGAACCAGTATTCTCTTTATCTTAAAGTCTGTTTTATCCTGTACCTGAAGTAAGATAAAGCCTCTTTGATATTTAATACTTTCCTGCTCAGCCTCTTCTACCTTTAACCTGTATTGTCTTCCTAGGTATTTAAAAGTCTCTCCGCTGACGTACTCTTTGCCATTGTATTGTTCAGGCTGAACCTCTTTAAAGTACTTAATACTTTTTAAAATCCATGGGGATTTTTGTTTCACAAAATCCTTGATAAATTCCAAGGGGACCTTGGGATTAGCCGAAACCACAATGGACATGTCTGGCCGAATGTTTAGGTTCACATTCTTTACATTCTTTCTAAGAACTTCAAACTCTATGTCTTTTCCTTGATAAGCTATTGTATGCTTTTCCATGTGCTAATACCTTCTTAATGCTACAGTTTTTACGTTCTCAATAATTCTGTCAATCTGATTATAATCCAGAACAATGGGGTGTTTTTTACCATAGAGATATAGAAGATCATCAATCTCCTGGGCTATCTTATTATGAACATCAACATTATCATGCCAGTCAACTTTACTGTGCTTTTCGATGATAATATCTATATCAATTGCTATGTCAGCTAGGATGTTTTCATAGTTGTATATCTCTCTTGTTTCATTGACTTTTTCAGCATCTGGAGATTTATAACTATCTCCTTCTTCAAGTACTTCTTTTACTACTCCGTAAAAAGCCTGGGCATGGGAATGGTTTTTAATTTTTTCAGGATACTTGGTGCCAGAGTGCCCCTGCCTGAAGTCCTTCATAATATCAGACATTTTCTTCAAGTATTCTGCATCTGATATCCTCTTATCCTTATATTCCTGAAGCACTTCTTCTATCCGTTCTGAAAACTTCTTGTAATAGGCTGGGTTTTCATCATATTTTGTTTCAATCCTCTTTGACATTCTAGTCCTAATGGCATCTGCTTTTGCCCTTGGGGTTTCCAGTCTAGTTAATTCCTGTTCAATGCCTTCTTCATCTAAAATGTCTACCGGATTAGTTATTCTAATTACTTCTTCAGCAGCAATATAGTTATCCATGAGCTTTTGCATTTTTGCTTCATACTCTTTATGGTCAATAGTGTCTGAGTACCTAAGTTTTACTGATGCACGCAGTTCCTGGTAAAACTTAATGTCTCTCTTATATTTAGCAATTGCATCATCACCCAGGGCATTATAGACATGCTCGGACTCTAAAGCTATGGCTAGATACCTGCCAAATAGGCTTAAGGCATCATAGAAATCATTTCTTATTTCCTCATTTGCCAGGAGCAGCTCATACTCTTCCTTGTCATTTTTGTTCTTGACAGGCACAAAGATATTTATAAGATTAGTATAGGCCTGCCTTAACATACCCACTACATTTATGACATCTATTAAAGCACCCTTTAGGTCTTTTCCTTCAAAGTTTTCCAGGCCTGCACCTGAATATGCTTCCATGGCTTCATTTAGTTCTTGTATTAATCCCCTGTAATCAATGATAAAGCCGTAGTCTTTTCCTTCAAATAGTCTGTTGACTCTGGCAATTGCCTGCAGCAGGGTATGTTCCTTCATGGGTTTGTCAATATAAAGAAGGGTTGCCCTTGGGGCGTCAAAGCCTGTAAGTAATTTATCCACTACAATCAAGAGATCCAATTCATCACCATTAACAAACTCATCCTTGATAGAGTCTTCATATTTTTCTTCATCCCCATACTTGTCCATCATTTTTGCCCAGAACCTGCGTACCCTGTCCTTGGACTCCTCATCCAACTCGTCATAGCCCTCTCGCTGATCTGGAGGGGAAATGACTACTGCACAGTTAAGGTCCCCTAACTCTTCAAAAGCTTCTAGGTATTTTACTGCTTCTATCTTAGAGTTAGTAGCCAACATGGCTTTAAATTGGGAGCCCCTAGTCTTATAGTTATTTAGAAAATGTTCATTAATATCAAAGGCAATTAGCCTTAGCCTCTGCTCCGATGAGGCAATTTTTTCAAACCTGCTCCACTTTTTCTTTACCTCATCTTTTTGCTTGTGATTTAAGTTTCTAGTGATGATATCAAGTTGGTTATCTATGGCCTTACGGTTTACAGTCTGTTCAACCATTTTACCTTCATAAAGAAGTGGAACAATGGCTTTATCATCTACCCCGTCTTTAATTGTGTACTTGTGAATAAGCTTTCCGAATTTGCTCATGGTGCTCTTTTCTTTTTTCATCAGGGGAGTGCCGGTAAAGCCAATATAACATGCATTGGGAAATACCCGCTTCATCTTGATATGCAGCTCACCGTATTGGGTGCGGTGGGATTCATCAACTAATACAAAGATGTCTTTTGAGGGTACTGGTTTTTGGTTCTTGGAAGCTGTATCAAATTTATGGACCAAAGTAGAAATAATATCTGCTCCATTATCATTGATAAGTTCTACCAGGTTTTGACCGCTACTTGCTCTAGCAGCTTTTAATCTGGTATGGGTAAAGACTCGATGTATCTGCTTATCTAGATCTATTCTATCTGATACTAGGATTATTTTAGGGTTAACCTTCATAAGCTCTGACAATATGTATTTGGCCAGCATAACCATGGTCAAGGATTTGCCAGATCCCTGGGTATGCCAAATAACACCGGATTGCCGATTGCCGGAACTGTCATACTTCTGTATGGTTTCGATGATTTCTTTAATGGCAAAGTACTGCTGGTATCTGGCTATTTTTTTAACGTTTTTCTCAAAAAGGGTAAAAAACTGTGTGAGCTCCAAAAGCCTGTGAGGATGGAATAGAGAAACAATGTTCTTATCCTGGTTGGTTGGTATTCTTCCCTTTACCACCTGTGACAACTGCCCCTGCAGCCACCCTTCATGCTCTTCTTTCCATATGGTCCAAAACTTCTTAGGGGTAGAACAGGTTGCATATTTAGTCTCGTTTTTGTTGGTGGCCATAACTACCTGGATAAACTTAAAGAGGTTAGGAGCATAATTCTTGGACTGGTTCCTGATCATTTGTTCAATACCTTGGTTCACTGCAATGGATGATTTTTTACACTCAATAACAGCAAAGGGAATGCCGTTTACAAACAGCACTATATCCGGTCTGATAGTTCCCTGGCCGTCTTCTCTTTCCACTCTAAATTCTTCCACAACATGAAAGAGATTGTTGACAGGAGTATCCCAGTCAATAAAGTTAATGCTAAAGGATCTAACCCCCCCACTGTCAGGCAGCTTCTCTGGATAGCTGCGCCCTAGCATTAGTGAGTCATAAATTTTTTCGTTAGTTTTAACCAGCCCATCAGTTAATCCCTCATCAAGATCCTGCATGGCCTGCTGAATGTTTTTCATGGAAAACTGATAGTGTTTACCTTTATATTCATAGCTGTTAAGCTTTATAAGTTGGGCCTGCAGGATGTCTTTTAAGATTACATTATATAGGTTTCCCCTTTTAGCTTCTGCTTCCTCTGCAGGGATGTAGGTATATCCTAAGTTTTTCAAGACTTCTAGTGCTGGTATCTGGGAAATATTCAATTCATTAAATTCATTTTCAATTACCATGGTTCACCTCCGTCCTACACTCTGACCTTTCCGGTTAATAAGAGCTGCATAAGGCCTTTCTTTTGTTGTCTTAGTAGGTCTAGTTCTTGTTCGAGGAGATTAATCTCTGTATTACTATAGTTAATTATACCGGCTATATTTTTTTGTTCGGTTACGGGTGGATAGACTAAATATAGCTGTGAAAAATCACTAAACCCAATTTGTTTTCCATCTCTAATACCATATATAACTGAATTTAATCTCCTTATAAAGTTTTCAGTCTTAAGGTAATATTTATAATATCCTTTATCCATGTCAATTTTGTTTTTAATAACAGTGTAAGCAGGGCTGACTAATCCTTCATACTCTGAATACTCTATACCACCCTGAAAGGATCGTAAGCTAATTACAAAATTACCAGATTCAACTTTTTTGTAAGTTCCTAAACTCTCTTTATCATATTTAATGTCTATGTCTAGCTCACTTCTAGGAATAATTCCTCTATCCTGAGTTGCAGACAACACTTCCAAGTTACCATCATGTTTTTTATTTGTATGATTTTTGAATAAGTCCTCTGCCTTTAAAGAATTCCAATGCATGGGTATAATGCCAGCTTTGGTTTTTTTATATCCCACAGGGACTTCTCCATTTTTTATTATTTTTATTCTAGTTTGTATTTTCTTTCTATCTCGACTTACATTATCATTCCAAAGAATTTTACCAAAAAGCAAGTTTTGCATTAGACCCTTTTTCTGCTCTTTTTTCTGCTCAATAAGCCTCTCTTTTAGTTCAATAGCTTTATCCCAGGTGGAGAGGATGGAGGCAATTTTTTGTTGTTCGGCGAGAGGTGGCATAGCAAATATAAAAGCGCTTAGATCTTTCGTTGTTATTTGGTTAATTGTTGCTCCTAAGTTTGCAAATATTTGTTTTTTAAAATGGTAAGTTTGCAGGAGTTGAAATATAAAACGTGAGTTTTTGCTTCTATAAACTGACATAAAAGCGCCAAATGAATGTCCTAAGTGCTGTTCAGATATATAAGCATTCTTTCCTATTAATGCTCTACTACCATTTCTAACACATACTAAAATGTCACCAATCTCAACCAGTAATTTATTTGGAATATTCTTCTTAACATACACATTATCGTTATAAACAAGTCTATTTCCCTCAATATTAGAAGAACGTAGAACTAAAGTTCCCGTATTATCATTACAAATATCACTTGGCGAATATGTCAAACCAATAATACTTTTGCCTAAACTGCCAAGTCTCCTGATTTCCCAATTTTCTGGAATAATTCCAACCTTCGTCTTCTTATACCCCTCCGGCACTTCACCTCTGTTAATCATCTCAATCCGTTCTTTAATCTCTGGCTTCATTGGTCGTCACCTGTTGTAAGCTTTTTCTTTTTATCCTTTTCCAACTGTTTAATGCTTTGAGATGGTGTGGGCAAATCCTCAGGCATGGTGCCGCCTAATTCTTTAATTGTATTTCTTACCTTTTGACCTACATAAAAGTGGATTTTGTTAGCAAGATTTTTACCTATAATATTATCTCTTCTCAGTTTCTCGTCTGTCTGAGTTGCCCTAAACAAATTGGCTGCAAGCTCTGTACTGCCCATGTGGTCTAAGATATTTTGGCCTTTCTTTAGCCCCTTCTTTAAATGAATCTCTTTGCTCGTTAGGCCACCATAAAGCCCCATATATCCATGTTCTCTAAAATCAGCCTTTCTAAAATTACTCATATCCCACACCTCCTACAACCCTAACTCTTCAAGGTATTTTGCCATTTGGGCTTCCACTTCTTCCAGTTCTGCCTTGATATTCTTGATGTTTTCCTTAATCTCATCCATATCCACCTGTTCTTCTTCCTCAAAGGTGTCAACATAGCGTGGTATATTAAGGTTATAGTCGTTTTCTTTGATTTCATCTATTGCGGCCACATAGGAGAATTTATCTACAGTCTCATATCTGTCATACACATCTACAATTCTTTGAATATCCTCTTCTCTTAACCTATTCTGGTTTTTACCTTTCTCATAATAGCCTTCACCAGAGGCATCTATAAAAAGAATTTTATTTCTATCCCTATTCTGTTTAAATACCAGGATTGTGGCAGGAATACCTGTGCCAAAGAATAGGTTTGCTGGAAGGCCAATAACTGCATCTAAAAGATTTAAATTAATAATCTGCTCTCTAATTTTCTTTTCGCTAGCTCCCCTAAATAATACCCCATGGGGTAGAACTACACCCATCCTGCCTCCTTCAGCTAAAGAGTGGAGCATGTGAAGGACAAAGGCAAAATCACCCTTGCTGGCAGGGGGTACACCCCATTCAAATCTTCTGTATGGATCTAATGAGGCTTCCATTTTAAACTGCTTATCACTACCCTCCCCGGCAAAGCCCATGGCCCATTTATCCAGGGAAAAGGGAGGATTAGCAACTACCACTTGAAATTTCATCAGTTTGTCATCTTCCAGGTGTTGGGGATTAGAAAGGGTATCTCCCCAGGCAATCTTTGCATCGTCTATGCCATGTAAGAACATATTCATCAGGCATAGGGCTTGGGTCTGACCGTTTCTTTCCTGGCCATAGATTTGAGCCTTACCGTTAGGAACTTTCTGATATGCTCTAATCAGCAGCGAACCAGATCCGCAGGTGGGATCATATATTCTATCATTAACTTCCGGCTTAACTAACCTGGCTAAAAGCTCGGATACCTGACTAGGTGTATAAAATTCCCCACCCTTTTTGCCAGCATCAGAGGCAAATCTGGAAATCAAAAATTCATAGGAATTGCCGATAACGTCATCCCCTGAAAGCTTAGAAGGTCTAAGGTCTAACTTGGCAAAGTCTTCTAGCATATTTTTTAGCATGGCATTTCTCTCTTTTGCTTTTCCTAGTACCGCTTCTGAATTAAAATCAATATTCTTAAACACACCGCGGAGCTTGGTCTTATTTTTTTCTTCTATTTGAGCTAATGCCTTGTTGATGGTTTCGCCTATCTCAGGGCTGCTTCTTTTATCATAAAGATAATCAAAAGTAGATTTTTCATCCATCATAAATCTTTCTCGGTCCAAGGCCCTTTTTATCCTAACTTCGTCTCCAGCATATCTTTCTTCATATTCTGTTAAGCGTTCCTTATATGTATCACTGAGATATTTGATAAAAAGCATAACCAGTATGTAATCTTTATAGGTAGAGGAGTCAATATTTCCTCTGAAGGTATCGCATGCCTGCCACAGCACATTATTTATCTGATCTTGGGTAAATTTTTGACTCATCATAATTCCTCCCTGGGGTCAAAGTATTTTTGTAAGATGGATCTATATAATTTCTCTTTTTCTCTGGCCAAGTCCTTTAGTAATTTCTTCTCCTGTAGATATAACCTTGTAATATGTTCTAGTTTCCTTTGTTTATCAACTGATTGTTCTTTAATTTCTAAATCTTTTAAGAAACTGGTTCTAATGATAGTTAAGGCTGTTCCAAATGATTCTTTAATGAACTGTTTTTTTGCTGCTTCTGAGTTTAAGTATAAAGTCAAATATTCCGGATTAATTCTATCACTAGTTAATCTTATTATTGCAAACAAAGATGGAATGAGAAGTCCTTCTAATCCATCAGAAATACTAACTGCAGTGTTAGGAGAGCTTAACCGCACAATAATATCACCTTTTTCAGTTAGATATTGAGGTTTTATAATCTCAGAACTTCCAAACTCTTCTAGATGGTTTATGTTAAGCCAGCCCTCTTCTTCAAAACTCCTTAGAGTAAGCATTCTATACTTATACTTTGGATCTAAATTTGCTTTTTTTCTAGCAACAACAAGTCCTGAAGAAACCTTAGCAATTTCGCCAAGCTTCATGTGGTTATCACCTTCTTTTTTGGAGAGATTTGTACAACCACCATATTCTTAGCTTAAGTATATGTAACATTTTCCATAAAGTCAAATATTATTTGTACTATTCAGAAAATATCTTTTTAAAGTAATTTGTTATTTACAATTAATAACTTTGCTTGCAAAACAGATATCTATATCCTATAAAACTATAAAAAGTTCTTTAGCAGAATCAAAAAGACACTCAACTCATTGAGTGCCAAGTGCTTTTGGGTTTGGTGCGGGAGAAGGGACTTGAACCCCCACATCGGTAGATACTAGATCCTAAGTCTAGCGCGTCTGCCAATTCCGCCACTCCCGCATGTTAAAGTTTTTAATGGTGAGCCATCCGCGACTCGAACGCGGGACACCCTGATTAAAAGTCAGGTGCTCTACCGACTGAGCTAATGGCTCATGTACAATGGCTGGGGCGGCAGGATTCGAACCTACGAGTGGCGATTCCAAAGACCGCTGCCTTACCGCTTGGCTACGCCCCAAAATTTCTTGATGAACTGAATATGGGGTGGATGATGGGACTTGAACCCACGGCCCCCAGAGCCACAATCTGGTGCTCTAACCAACTGAGCTACACCCACCATCGGTTACACTTACTAAAATTATATGGTACGCCTGACAGGATTCGAACCTGTGGCCTACGGATTAGAAGTCCGTTGCTCTATCCAGCTGAGCTACAGGCGCTCAAAGACATTTTATGGAGCGGGTGATGGGGATCGAACCCACGCGACTGGCTTGGAAGGCCAGAACTCTACCATTGAGCTACACCCGCTCGGGATGTCGTCTCGCGACTGACAAAATTCATTATACCCTAAATCCAATTTCATGTCAAAGGTTTTTTGGTTTTCTTTTGTTTCTTCGCCTTCAACGGATGTTATTATAACATGATATCCCATCATGTTCAAGATTATTTATTCAAAATATCTGCAAGTATTTTTACAGCCTTTCTAAAAGCTTCCGACCTGTGACTAATTGTGTTTTTAATGTCTGGGTCCAGTTGGGCTAGTGTTTTTTTGTACTGGGGAAGATAAAAAATAGGGTCAAAGCCAAAACCATATTCACCTTTAGGCTCATCAACGATAATACCTTCACAAGTTCCATGAGTTTCAAAATAGTTTCCGGCTGGAGTCATGATACAAATTGCACATCTAAAACGTGCAGTTCTTTTTTCATAGGGAATATCTTTTAATAATGCTAGAAGCTTTTCATTGTTTTTTTTATCATCCCTTGGCTCACCTGCAAATCTTGCCGAATGAATTCCTGGAGCTCCATCCAGATAATCTACCTCAAGGCCAGAATCATCTGCCAGGGTAATAAGATTGGTTTTTGAACACACAGCCTTTGCCTTTATATAAGAATTCTCTCTAAATGTGCTTCCATCCTCAATAATTTCAGGAGCATCAGGAATATCCAACAGTGATATGACATCAACATCAAGAGAGTCTTTTTTAAGCATTGCAGCAAACTCTTTTATTTTACCTTGATTTTGGGTAGCAAGTACTATTTTTTTATGATTTGACATGTGTCTCATCCTTGTTATTTTGGCTCCATATACCTACTTGCTCTGCTATTGGTCCCAGAACATCTTTTTGTATGACTACAAGATCCTGGATTCCCTTTTCCGCTATTTTTAATAAACTATCCATTTCCTGTTTTGTGAAGGGATACTCTTCGGCAGTTCCTTGAATTTCAACTATTCTTCCATCCCCAGTCATAACAATATTCATATCCACCTGGGCATTAGAATCCTCCTGAAAGTTTAAATCAAGCAAAATTTCATCATTGACCTTGCCAACACTAATTGCAGCAAGGTAATCTATAACAGGAATTTTTTTCAGGTCACCCTTCTCAACCAGACTATACAATGCATCTATTAAGGCAACATAACTGCCAGTAATGCTTGCAGTACGTGTTCCACCATCAGCTTGTATTACATCACAATCAAGCCATAGGGTTCTTTCTCCAAGTCCACTTAAGTCTACAATAGATCGCATAGCCCTGCCTATAAGCCTTTGAATTTCCATTGTTCTACCCCCAATTTTACCCCTGGCAGCCTCTCTTATTGTCCTGACTGATGTTGCCCTTGGAAGCATTGAGTACTCGGCTGAAATCCAGCCCTTATTTTCACCCTTTAGAAAAGGGGGAACTTTATCTTCAACTGTTACCGTACATATTACCTTTGTATCTCCCATTTCCATTAGTACTGAGCCCTCAGCAAATTTGTTGTAATTTCTGGTAATTTTTACCTTGCGAAGTTGATCTGCAGCTCTTCCATCATCTCTTGGCATGTTTATTACCTCCTAAATTTCAATTATCATTCCTTCTTCTGCCATGGCAACTCCACTACCATAGCCTTCCTCTATCTCTTTTTTTATATAATCAAGACCATATTCTGGAAAGAAATGACTCGGCAGGAATTGCTTCACCTTTGCTCTCCGGGCTATTTCTCCTGCTTGCTTTGCAGTTAAGTGTCTGCCAACGGCATAACCCTTATTTTTTTCCAATACAGTGGCTTCACAAATGAATAAATCTGCATCCATGGCATAATCTATCAAGCTTGGAAAATATTCAGTGTCCCCTGTATATACAACCCTTTTCCCTTGAGCTGCAATTTCAACACCATAAGCAAGCATAGTATGCTCAACTTTGAAGAATTTTAGTTTCAATGAGCCTACCTGGGCTGTCTTGTATAGATTTTCTTCTGACAAATCTTCTATAATATTAAATTGCAGACCATCCTGGT
The DNA here is from genome assembly GCF_000620305.1 of Desulfitibacter alkalitolerans DSM 16504. Taxonomy (NCBI): domain Bacteria; kingdom Bacillati; phylum Bacillota; class Clostridia; order Neomoorellales; family Desulfitibacteraceae; genus Desulfitibacter; species Desulfitibacter alkalitolerans. The sequence goes on from NZ_KK211100.1 coordinate 574,497, forward strand.
ATGTATCAATTATAGAATACTGTAATGCCGGTTCCCCCGGCAGGTAAACTGGCATTTTTGCTTTGATTTTGTTATATAAAATACCAGACTTTACAGCATTTCTTGCAAGGGGTAAATCTCCACTATGGTCAGCATGGAGATGGGTACAAATAATTGCATTAAGGTTCCAAAAGGATCCGTATTGTTCCAGCTTACTGAAGATGCCATTGCCAAAATCCAAAGCAATTCTTGTACCATTATTTTCGATTAAATATCCGCTGCAGGCCTCATTTCCTTTAGGGTAGGGAGACCATTTTCCTAAAACAATACATCTCATTATTAACCTCCATTAGTGAAAGGGGATACACCCCTAATAAACTACCGGGGAATCTCCCCAATCTGTATCCCTATTTTAACTGCCCTCATTGCCCTTTCAGTATTTGAAACTAATAGGGAATAACCGCTATTTATTGCTTCATCTAAAGAAATAATGCTCTGAACATTGGCACTTACAAAATCTATTCCCTTTTCATAGACTTTTTCATAATTATCCCCTAGTATCCCACCAAAGGCTAAAACAGGAACCCCATATTTTTGTGCTACCTGAGCCACTCCCATGGGAGCTTTTCCATAAGCAGTCTGTTCATCTATTCTGCCTTCACCAGTCAAAACTAAATCAGCATCCTTTACCTTTTCATCAAAATCAACAGCATCAAGGACCAGTTTAATTCCTGGCTTAAGATTGCCTTTTAGAAAGGCTAGTATACCTGCTCCCAGGCCTCCTGCAGCTCCAGCCCCAGGAACATGAAGAACATCAACTCCCATTTGTTCCTTTACTTTATCAGCAAGGTTAGCAAGAGCAGCATCTAATTCTTTAACCATTTCAGGAGAAGCTCCCTTTTGTGGTCCATAGACTGCACTTGCTCCCCTTTCACCACATAGGGGATTGTCGACATCACAGGCAGCAGTGATTTTTGTCTTATTTAATCGGGGATCCATGTTAGCCAAATTAATAGTATGTAAGTCCTTTAAAGCTCTTCCACCAAAGGGAAGCTCACGTCCACAGTTGTCCAGCAGTGATACACCTAAAGCCTGGACCATCCCTGCACCACCGTCATTGGTTGCACTTCCACCTATACCTATAACTATCTCATCACATCCATAATCTAAAGCAGCTTTAATGAGCTGTCCAGTTCCATATGTTGTAGTTATGTATGGGTTTCTTTCCTCCGGTTTTAAAAGAGGAAGTCCCGAAGCTGCAGCCATCTCAATTACTGCAGTTTTACCGTTGCCAAGAATACCAAAAAAGCTTTCCATTTCTCTGCCTAAAGGGTCAAGTACCGTTACATGAATAATCTTACCACCAGTGGCTGTTACCAAAGCCTCCACAGTACCTTCACCGCCGTCAGCAAGGGGTATCTTAATAACCTCACTATCAGCAAAAACCCTTTTAATCCCCTCCTCCATGGCAGAAGCAGCTTCAATTGCTGAGATACTTCCTTTAAAAGAATCTGGGGCAACAACAAATTTCATTAGCATTCCCTCCCGGCCTTTTTACCATATTTTACATCAAACTCAGTAAATTCTCAATGTGACTGTTGAATATTGAAAGCATATACACAGCATCCAATTGCTCCATTATATTGGGGCAGCAGGGGGATTATTACTGAGGCACCTAATTCTTTTTTTAATATTTCTGTCAAGGCAGTATTTTTTGCCACCCCGCCTACAAAGACCAATGGGTTATATCCAATTTTATGGAGCAGGGGCTGTATTCTTTTAAAAATAGTATAGTTAACACCTGCAGCTAATTCCTCCATGGAATATCCTTCAACAATTTTTCCTATTAATTCTGATTCCCCAAAAACGGCACAGGTGGAACTAAGCTCTACAGGATTTTCATAGTATTTGCTTAATTGTTCTAAATTAATTCCCAAAACACCTGCCATATTTTCTAAATAGCGTCCTGAGCTGGCCGCACATTTATCATTAGTAACAAAATCAACCATTTTACCTCCAGCTATCTTAATGATCTTGCTATCCTGACCACCTAAATCCAGGAGAGTAAAGTCATCAAGTCCACATTGATGTACGGCCCCAAGATAGTGGGCTTTTATCTCGGCAATAGCATCCGCTCCGGCCAGCTTGACTGTAAGCTTTCCATAGCCCGTAGACACAACTCTATCACAATTTGGAATATCCAATGAAGAAAAATCAATATATAACTGCTGGTTTCGTTTCACCGCATGGTTTCTATAAAAATTGATTGTATCAAAGGCTGCTGTTTTTATTATTTTATTATGCTCCATTATAGCAACTTTTACATTTCTGCTTCCCAAGTCTATTCCACAAAATAACATGAAATCACCTCAACATTTCAACAAATGCATCTATCCTCATTCTGCTTCTCGCATCAAGTAATCCGGGCCTGTCCCCCTCTAATGTCAAGATTGGAACGTTAATCTTTTCTCGATAAATTAAATCCTCTATTTGTCTGAAGCAAAAACTCTGGGTATAATGTATAATTCCATCCAGCTGCCTCTTTTTTATCTCTATCTGCAGGTCTTCTAACCTGGCAAAGGCGTGATACGGATATGTGTAAAGCAAATATTGATCCACCAGTTCTCTCACTTCAAAGGGCATTGTAAATTGCCTCTGAATCTCATTAAAAACCACCCTGGCCCCTATTTTTTCAATATATTGATACAAATCGGTAAATATGGGAGGAACACCCATAAAACCAAGACGTACCTGTTCTTTTAAAGGTTTGCGCATTTTTACCTCTTTTAAAAACCCCTTAAGTTCATGGTAAAAAGCCTCTGGATCGCCATTAAAGTCACTGCAGCTTACCTGCCAGAGGTGATTTTCAAAGCCAGTCACCTGATTTGACTCCCATGTCAATCTATCCAATTCCCAAACCAGACGTCTTATTCTTTGGAGCTTTTCTCTCCAGGCATCCACTTCCAACCAGCCGACACCCATATAATTCATGAATTTATTCAGCTGGAGCATGAGCATGTCCCTATCTCTATCATAGGGAAATGCAAAGGGAATAATCTGAACTCCCTTTAAATGCAGGGTTTCCATTAATGCATGGGTGTTGCTGCAGTCACCCTGTGTTGCTGCAACAATCTCATGGATTTTGTTTTCAACTGCAACTCCATAGATACCCTTGATCCACCCGCACAGGTTACGAGGATACCCAGCAAGCTCTGCAATTTCTACATAATGGTTGGGTGATGGATCCGTAATGAAAATATTATTCAGATCCAGTGGAACAGCTCCTGCTGCAAAAATGATTTCTGACGGAACTGTTGTTGTTATACCAATTTTTCTCATGTATTCACCTTCTTAACCAACGGCAGCTTTCTTCCCATTAAAACTTCCCCTAACCTCTGAAAATGCTCAGGGTTACCAGTAACGTAAAATTCGTGGTCTTCTGCCTTTATTTTTGAATTTTCTTCTGGAACTTTTTGCAGAAAATATTTTGCCGTCTCTTTAGTTGTTTCGTGGGCAGGGTCCACAAGGGTTATACCTTCACCAATCACCTCTTTTATTAGCTCTGATAGATAGGGATAATGGGTACACCCTAATATTAGAGTATCAATGTTTGTGCCTTTAAGAGGCTCAAGGGTTCTTTTGACTATGTTAAAGGTTCTTTCTCCTGTGACTTCTCCTGTCTCTACCAGGGGTACAAAATCAGGACATGCCAGAGAAATCATTGTTATACCAGGATCTAGTTCCTGAGCTGCTTTTTTATGAGCACCACTTTTTACTGTTGCCTCTGTAGCAATTACGCCAATGCAGCCATTTCTGGTTGTATCTAATGCAGCCCTAACTCCCGGTTCAATTACACCAATTATGGGGTTTGAATATTTTTGCTGAAGAAAATCCAGGGCTACTGCAGAGGTACTATTACATGCATCAACAATTATTCCACAATCCTTACTCAGTAAGAAATGGGTAATATCATCTGCAAAGCTTCTTAGTTCTTCTGCAGTTCTACCTCCATAGGGAACCCTGGCAGTGTCTCCAAGATACACTATTTTAGCCTGAGGAATTTTGACAAATATTTTTTCAACTACTGACAAGCCACCTAACCCGGAATCAAATATGCCTATGGGCTTACTGTTTAGCAAGGAAATAACGCCTCTCTTCCTTTATGAAAAATGTGAAGCAAGACTATAAATCTATTTTATGTTTATTTCTTAATGAAAAACACAGTTTTATGCGCATTTTGAAAATAATAAATTACTAAACCATTTTAGCATTTAGAAAACCTATGTCAATATAAAACAAGAAACAAGACAGAGGAACCGTCCCCCTGTCTTGTTAATTGTAGTATCTTTCTATTCCTTCTGCAATACCCCTGGCAATTCTAGCTCTGAAGGTTGGATCAGCCAGGAGTTTTTCCTCTGTGGGGTTTGAAATAAAGGCAGTTTCTACTAGTATGGAAGGCATATTAGTTTCTCTTATTACTTTAAAAGAGCTCTGGATAATACCCAGATTCTGCCTTCCTCCATGGGCTACCATGGACTGTTGAACTAGCTGGGCCAGCCTGATTCTTTGTAAACGCTGAGGCCCTAATTTTGGATCATTTGCAGGAGCATAGTAGTAAGTAGAAGTTCCATTAACATTGCGATTAAGTGATGCATTAGCATGTACACTAATATATAAATCAGCATTGACTGAGTTGGCAAGCTGCACTCTGCCGTCAAGGGTTAAGGTTGTGCTGGGACTATTTCTAGTTAGTATTACCTTTGCTCCCTTTTCTGTAAGCATGGCAGCCAACCTGTTGGAGATGTCCATTACTACTTCTCTTTCAGCTAAACCTGTAGGACCAATTGCACCTGGGTCAGATATTCCAATACCATTAATAGTACCATGACCAGGATCTATTACAATAAGTTTTCCAACTAGTGAACCCCTTTGAAACAGGAAGGTAATTTCATTTTCACCCTGTCTGCTAAGTTCTGTCATGCCAATTGGTGCTTTTAGCTCTAACACTATCCTCCCAACATTTTCCGAGAACTGGCCTACCCTGATTTTATCTATAAAAGGATTGTCCAGGACTAAATTCTCCATTTCATTGGTTGGCAGGTCCAATGTAACACCTTGAACATCAATGACAATTCTATATGGATTTTCTAGGTACATTGTACTATAAAACAGTCCCCTGTTGCCTTTTAATGTTACGAAGAAAGCTTCATTCTGTTCTTCATATTCTAAACCCACCAATGCCGGATAGGTAGGGTTTTGGTCATTTCCACTGAAGGACACCACTCTGCCCGTTCCCCGTGACACTTGACCATTTCTGTCATCTCTAATAGCCTGCAGGGATACATATTGCCCGGCAATCCACCCTTCAATTCCATTGGTGGTTTTAACATAATACCAACCATTGGTTTCATTAAGGATCTCAAGCATATCTCCAAGGACTGTTCTTTCGAGTATATCAAAAGAGGTTCCTGGACCCTTACGAAGGTTTACAACATTTCCAGTTACAATGGCCATTTGCTTTTCATCGCCGCTCCAGCCAGAATCCCCATCCTGTGAGAAGTTATCCTTTAGAATAACTAACCACCCGGCAATCCAACCCGGTTTTCCATTATCTAATGTCACCTGGTGCCATATTTTCCCTTCACTATCATTTGCCGAACTCATTATTTTAAACTCCTTGCCAAAGGAGGCTTGTCCAACCAATGAATGTTCTGTACCGGGACCTGAGCGTACATTTAAAGTAGTGCTTGTTACAACTGCAATATTGCCCTGGGGCTGCTTGCTGGCTGCTGTAGTAATTACCACCATTCTATTGGAAGTCTGCCATTCTACATTGGCCCCAAAGGACTCACTAATAAACCTCAAGGGTACCATTGTTCTTCCATTAACTAATTCTGCCTGTGTATCCATTGTTACAGTAATGCCATTTGCCTTTGCATCTCTCCTGCCAATCCAAAGTTCAATTTCCTGACCCTGGTTCCTTAGGGTTACCTTTTGTTCGGCTGGTATCCAATTTACCTGAGAGCCAAGCTCCTCACCTATAAAGCGAATGGGAACCATTGTTCTATTTTGGGCATTAACAAAAGGCTGTACATCAAAGCTTACATTCCTGCCATTTACAGATACACCTATATTGCCTGAAGCTGTATTAGTAGATGTGCTGGTGGTGGTGTTTATTCTAATAAACTCCTTGGAAATCCAACCGGTTTTCCCGTTACTTAGCCTTACCCTGCACCAACCATTACTTTCTTCTAAAACAGCAACCTTGCTGCCCTTGGGTACCTGGTCAACTATGGCATGACTAGTGCTGGGACCGGCTCGCACATTTACCAGATTCCCTGTAATGGTACCTTCTGCTCCACTTGCTAGAGCTATATTTGCCGGTATTATTAAAGCTGTAAATATAACCACTACTAATAAATATGTAATATACTTATATAAGGATTTTTTCTCCAATTTAACATCACTCCCAATGATATAGACGTAAGTCATGCTGCTTTTGTTGCATCTTTTAGATAATACGTTTTATATTTCGTGATTTTATAGGTATTTCCTGCAAATTTTGCCTTTTTTTAAATTGGAAAAATAGACCAAGGCATTAAAACCAAAGAAAAAACCGGCTATTTTGCCGGTGTGCTTTCTTCATTTATTCTTTATGGCCCATATTCAAAGCTTGAAGAGATGGCCTGGGTAAGATCCATATGACCCGTCAAAGTTTCAACATATTGACCTTCAACTAAGAACTGAACTCTATCAACTGTTGGGAATTGAGTAAGGGTATTTACTATGGAATAAACAGTTAAGGTTTCAGCACTTGTTCCACCTATATGGTTAGTTATCAATTCTTTTGAAAAGTCAACAATAATTAAACCATCACTTTTTACGTTAATGTCCTTTAATACTGTTCCTACTGGGATAGTTGGCAGAAGATCACTATCCATGCTGGGGCCTTTAATTAACTCATTGATGGTTGCCCTTGCAATACCTTCAACTTTATTAATTTCTCTTTCTTCAACTATAAGTTTTTGACCCTGACTATCACTAAACCACAACTGGACAAATATGGTTTCCCCTGGTTCTTGAACTGGGTTTTCTGAAGCAATGGGAACCTCCTGAAACTGATTTTCTTGTGGAATATCAATTGTTATTGTTGGCTCTCCATCACCTCTGAATTTTTCTTTTAATGAAGTTAAGGTATTTATTGCACCACATCCACTAATTAAAAGCATAATGGAGACAATAAGAACAATTACAAAAACCTTTTGTTTACTGGATTTAATTAACACAAAAAATCCTCCTTTCCTTAAAATGTTTTATCATAGTACATGTTTATCCTTGGAAGGAGGAATTTATTACTATTTTTTGTTGGCTTTTAATATCAATAGCTAAAAGGATTTTTGCTTTAATTGAAGAAATAAAAAGAAAAACTAATAATTATTGGAGGTCACATGATGAAATTAAAGGCTCTAATTGTTGACGATGAGTATCCTGCTAGAATGGAATTACGATATTTATTGGAAGAGTTCTCCAATGTTGAAGTCATTGGGGAAGCTGCCAATGCTGCTGAGGCCCTCCAGCTCATAAATGCACTGGACTATTCCATTATTTTTTTAGATATTAATATGCCTGGAGCCAGTGGCCTTGAGTTGAGTAAACAGATAAAAGATAACCCCAAAAAGCCTGAAGTTATTTTCGTAACAGCTCACGAAGAATACGCACTAGAAGCTTTTGGGGTAGATGCTGTTGATTATTTGCTTAAGCCAATCAATCCTGTAAGACTGAAAGAGGCTTTAGCCAAGACTGAGAACAGAATTGCCAAAAATAAAGCTGCTTTTACACAGCCTAAAATGGAAGCTGCTGCTCATCTTGACATTATTCCCATTGAAAGCCAGGGTAAAACAGTTCTTTTAAAGCATGCTGATATTATCTACGTAAATGCCCAGAATGACTACTGCACCTTTAAAACCTTTGATAAACATTATCTATCTAGATTCACCCTAAAAGAACTGGAAACAAGACTCAATAAAACTCTTTTCTTTCGCTGTCACCGTTCTTACCTTGTGAACATCAAGAGAGTTCGTGAAGTAACTCCCTTATATAATGGGACACTTTTACTAACTGTAGATGATAAGGAAAAAAGTGAAGTACCAGTTAGCAGATCCCAGGCCAAGCAAATAAGACAAATATTAGGAATGTAATGGTTTTGCATAGGCAAGACAGGCCAGGGCTATGGAGTTAAGCTTGCCTTCTGAACTCTCGGCCCTTGAAGTCAAGACTATGGGGTTAGTTGCACCCAGTACAATACCAGCCATTTTTGCTCCAGCAAAATAAATTAGGGCCTTGCCGAGGGCATTGCCAGTTTCTATGTTTGAAACCAGGAACAGGTCTGTTTTACCTGTAATTTGACTCTTGATTCCCTTGTGTTTGGCAGCATCTGGGTTTACAGCTACATCAAGGGCAATGGGTCCTTCTACTATGCCGTTTGGAAGCTCACCCAGCCTGCCCATTTCTGCCAACTCCCTGGCATCAACAGTTGCCGGCATTTTTGAGTTGACCTGTTCGTTAGCTGTGAGAATTGCCACATTGGGTTTCTCAAGTCCCATAAAATTTAATGCTAAAAGGGCATTGACTAGAATGTCTTTTTTTTCATTTATATTTGGGGCTATATTTATTCCTCCATCTGAAAGATATAATAATCTATCCCATGATGGAATTTCAAAAACCCCTAAATGACTTAATAAACGTCCTGTTCTTAAGCCCTCCTCCCTATGCAGGACGGCTTTTAAGAAGGTGCTGCTGTTTATAAGCCCCTTCATAAGTATCTGGGCTTGACCATTTTTCACCAGGGAAACAGCTTTTAAAGCAGCTTTTTCTTCATCAGGTTCATCTATAATCTTATAGCCGTCACTCAATCCAACGGTTTTTAAAATGGGCCCTATTAGCTTTGCATTCCCAACAAGGATGGCGGAAACTAAGCCTGCTTCTCTAGCAGCTCTTACAGCTTCAAGTACATCCTTGTCCTGGGCCACAGCAACGCTAATTACATAATTACCCCTGCTTTTAGCTGTATCAAGGATTTCTCTAAAATTATGGTACAAAGGTTAAACCTCCTTGAGAAAACCATTTAATACTCTTTAGCTTTTTCTTCTTTTTTAAGCACCCTTAATGCTCCCATTGCCAAAGATTCAAGCTCCTCCTCACCTGGTTCAAGAACCACAGGAGCAATAAATTTTACTCGTCTGATGATTTCATCAGTAATTCTTTTGGAATGGGCCATGCCGCCTGTAATTATGATACTGTCAACCTGACCCTCTAAAACAGCAGACATGGCGCCTATTTCCTTACTAATCTGGTAGGAAAGGGCGCTTAGTAAAAGCCCAGCTTTTTCGTGGCCTTCTGCTGCCATTTTTTCCACTTCTCTAATATCCTTGGTTCCAAGATAAGCATATAAGCCGCCCTTAGTCATGAGTTTTTCCTTCATTTCTTGATGGGTGTACTTGCCTGAATAGCATAAGTTCATGAGTTGGGTTGCAGGAAGCCCTCCACATCTGTCAGGAGCAAAGGGCCCCTCCTCAATAGCATTATTTACATCAATCATCCTGCCATTTTTGTGGGGAGCAACAGAAACACCGCTGCCTAAATGTGCTACTACAAAGTTCATATCTTTATATTGCTTGCCCATTTTCCTTGCCACCTTGTGGGCAACAGCCTTCATATTGAGAGCGTGTGACAAACTGGTCCTTTCAATATCCGGCAGTCCTGAAATTTTTGCTGCAGGATCCATTTCGTCAACAGCTACCGGATCCACAATATAGGCGGGAATATTTAACCTGGCAGCAATACCATGGGCAATAGCTGCTCCTAGATTTGACGCATGCTCCCCCCTCCTTGCTTCCCTCAGGTCCTTAAGCATGGCCTCGTTTACAATATATGTTCCTCCCGCTATAGGCTTTACCAATCCACCACGCCCAACAACTGCATCCAGTGAATTAATTTCAATATTGGCATCAGCAAGCTCTTTTAAAATAATATCTAGACGATAAGCGTACTGATCAAATACCCTTTCAAAAGCCTCCAGATCTGCTGAGGTATGCTCAACAGTCCTCTTTAAAACTGGTTCCTCATCCAGGAATACAGCAAATTTTGTTGAAGCAGCTCCTGGATTTATGGTGAGAATTCTTTTTTTTTCAACCAAAACAATTTAACCCACCTTTCATGAACTCCTGTTTACATATTAAACAGGATTATTGGCTGCATCAATGGAGTTTTTGAAAATCTTAGAGGATTACCTGGATGCTGGTATCTTGGAAGGTCTTGGATCAACAAAGTAAACTATGAAAAATGCTATCAGGCCTATTGGCCAGGCCAAATAAATTGGATGAGGTACTATCCTAATAGCAGGAACAAACTGCCAGATTGCCAGGTAGATGATACCAATTAAAACTGTCCAAAAAGCAGATCCCCTCTTACAAAACTTTGGTGCAAACATGGCAAATAAAAGTACAATTGTATATGAGGTTGTTAAAGTAAGACCTATTAGTAAGGTTTTAATAATTCCCAGGACTGATGTTGCAAGCCAGTATGTTAATAAGCTTATTAAAAGAACTGTTACCCTTGATACTATTAGCTGCTGTTTTTGAGGAATATCTGGCTGGATAAACCTTTTCCATATGTCATTTACAACCAGAGTAGAGCTGCCTAGAAGCAGTCCCACAGCAGTTGATACATCAGCTGCCCACAAGCCTGCCAACGCCATGCCGGCGGTAAAGGGATTTAGCTCTAAAATGGTCATTGGCAGGGCCATGGCCGGGGTTATACCGGGAAACTTTGCCGCTACAACTATTCCTAGTATTGCGCTTAAAAATCCTACTGGTAAAATAATGATACCGGCAAGTATATATCCCAATCTTGCATTTCGTCCATCCTTGGCGGCAAAGGATATCTGCACAACGGCCTGTGTAGAGTAAGCCTGGGTAATCATAACTATAAACCAGGCAATAATAACTGCCAAACCAAGACCGCCCAGGGGTGAAAACCACTGATCCCCAGGTGGTAAAGAAACTGCCAGATTAGAAAAACCACCAATACCTTTAACAGCTAAGACTGCTCCCAAAAGTATACCAAAATAAATTACAATTACATTAATAACATTTGTAAGGCCAGCTGCCCAGTATCCTCCAATAAGGGTAATACCAACAAATACAACTGCACTAAAAAGCATTCCTGATTCAAAGGTAAATACTTCTGGTAAAAGGGCCGCAAGTATTGCTCCACCTGCAACATATTGTAGAGATGTGATAACAATTTGAATAACAATTTGTCCTAACACTGCAATTATTCTACCCGAAACGTCAAAATACCTTTCAAATAATTCGGGAATAGTGGCACATTCCAACTGACGGTATCTTGAAGCAACTGTCAAGCCAACTAAGATGGCTCCTGCCGCCCAGGCAGCATTATACCAACCAGCTGCCATGCCAACTCTATAGGCATTTTCAGCAACGCCTATGGTAGAGGCTCCGCCAATAGCTAATCCAGCCACCATCACTGCCACAATGCCTGCTGGAAAACCCCTGCCGGCAAGTAAATAACCCACAATTCCTCCCTTGCTTAATTTGGTAGCATACCATGTTACTGCATATAAAGCTATAATGTACACCACCACAATTATTAACGGTATACTCATTTAATTCCCTCCCTGAAATATTTTCATATTTAAAGCCAGACTATTAGTCCAGCAGACTTTTAGTTTTTTAGTTCTAAATTAATAACACTTCTATTTAACAATAGGATAAGTTATTGAGCCATGGGGCATGATGTGTACAGATTTGACCTGCTGCTTTTCCTGAATTATTTTTAACCCTTCATCAATGGAACTAACAGGCCTCATGCCCACCCTTTCTACAACCTCTCGTTCCAGAGAGCTTACCAGGTACACAGTCTTATTCAACTGCACCTCTGCAGTTCTTAAGGCAACAAAACCCGGCATGGTAAAGCCTTCATAAAGTGCCCTGGCCATTTTTTCATAGCTGTCATACTTGAACCAGGATAGGTAAGCCTCTGGTCCCGGACCATCGAAGCACTCACTTACAAGGATGATGCTGCCTCCATCCCTTGCAGCATAATATGCATTGTCCAGGGTTTTAATGGATTGATAAAGCTGTATATCCTTGGGGTATCCGCCGCTGCTTGCTATTACCACATCCGCCCTTTTAGCTATTGGAATTCCAAAGGCCTCCTCCACAATTTTTGTGCCTTCTAGGTGGGCAGCTCTCCAGTGGCCTGCTGTAATGCCTATAAATTCCTTTTTCTCATTTACAACCACATTAAGGAGGAAGTCTGGATCTACCATGGCTGCCGCTTCATCCATATCCTGGGCAACAGGATTGCCGTCTAATATTCCTGTGCCAATCTGCCCTGGCCCTGCCTTTATGGCCAGACCATGGTTTTCTTGAATGGTAGTATAGCCACTTACACCAGGTGCCAGGCTCTTTCTGCCGCCTCCAAAGCCAGCCAATAGATGGTAGCAGATTCCCCCGGTAATAATAACCCTGTCTGCTTCATGCACCTGGCGATTAAGATAGACATTAGTCCCCCTGCTGGTCACACCAAGAGATACAAGATCATCGGCAAAGCAGTCATGGTCAAAGATTTTCACACGTTCCAGGACCTCTTCTCCAACTATAAGCCTGTGCTCTTCCCTGGATTGCTCCCTATGGTCACCAGTGGACATGACAAGGGATATATCTTCATCTGGTATTCCCAATTTATTAAGCTCATTTATTAGTACTGGCAGAAAATCATAACTGCGAACCCACAGTCGTGTTACATCACTAACAACTATAACCACCTTTTCTCCTTTATTAAAAATATCTTTAAAAGGCCTGGTGCCTGTAGGATGCTCCAGCTTATGAAGAATATGCTCTTTAAAGTCTTTAACTGGCGTTAATGGATTAGCAGTTATATAGTTAATTTCCATTTCATCAGGAAGGCTAAAGTGTTCCTCACTCTTACCATAGGGTACTGATAGATTTATCATGTTTTCTTTTCACCTCATTTCTTTTTAAAATTCCTTACATCATTTAATGGCTTTTGCTAACAGCTCTGCTGTATGCATGACCTTTATATCTAGACCTTTTTGTGTCAAGCCATCATTAATATGCATCATACAGGCAGGACAGCCTGTAACAAGGGTGTCTGCACCAGTATGGGCAATATCCTCTGTTTTTCTAGTGTTTATTTTCATGGATAAATCATAATAGCTCAGGCTGAAGCTTCCTGCACTTCCACAGCAGTAGCCTGGGTTTTTCATCTCTTTAAGCTTGAGACCAGGTACACGTGCCATGAGCTGACGGGGCTCACTTTTAACCCCCTGCCCCCTTGTCAAATGGCAGGATTCATGGTAGGTGACAATATTATTTAGCTCCTTTAAATCCATATCCATCCCTATATCTGCCATGAACTTTGAAAAGTCAACAGCCTTTTGACTTACAATCCTGGCCTTTTCCAGGTATTCAGGACTATCCTTTAGATACTCCAAATACTCTTTTTTAAGTGAAAGGCCGCAAGAGCCGCAGGCAGTAATTATAGCATCTACCTTTAAATTGTATAATGTATCTATGGTCTGCTTCATTAACAGCTTTGCAGTCTCAGTATCGCCACTTGTATAGACTGGCGTGCCGCAGCAATGTTGTTTTGTGGGAATCAATATATTTACTTTGTTCTTTTCAAGGACCTTTACTACAGCTTCTCCAACCTCAGGGTAAACATAGTTTATCATGCAGCCAGTAAAAAAAGCTGCTGTAGCTTTTGCACCTGGGCTTTCAAACCTTGCCGGACTGCCTGCTCTAAAGGATTTACCAGCTAAAGGCTTTAAAACCCTGCGTTTATCCAGTCCCATGGGTATCCTTGGCAGCATGCCCTGACCATTATTGGTCCTTTTAAATAATACACCCTGCACCAGGGAGCTCATATTTAAACCCAGATTGAATAATCTTGGATTTTTTAGGCCTAGTTTAAAAATTGCCTTTTTTACCAGGGGCAGCCCCTTCCTGTTGACAAGCTCACTCCTTGCCCCTACTACCAGAGAATCTACCTTGACTCCACTGGGACAGCTTTCTACACATGCCTTGCATAAAAGGCACCAGTACATTCTTTCTGAAAGGGTTTCAGTCATATCCATATCACCCTTGATGACTGCCCTTATTAAACCAACCTTTCCCCTGGCCACACTGGCTTCTGTTTTTAGCTCTTTATATATTGGACAAACTGATTGACAGGCTCCACATTTTATGCATCGTATAACTTCCCTTTCTAATTCTGCAACCATCTGTTCACTCTCCTAGCATCTGGGAAGGATTTAGTATGTTGTTTGGATCCAGGGTTCTTTTTATAGCTTTCATCAGGGCTATGCCTTCGGCACCAACTTCCATGGGTAGATATTTACTTTTGACCCTTCCTATTCCGTGCTCTCCTGTTAGGGTTCCACCCATTTCCAATAAGGCTGGGAACATCTCATCTGCAGCCTGCTCAACCCGTTCCATTTCCTCGGCATCACGTTCATCAGTTAGAATAGTAGCATGTAGATTACCATCACCTGCATGGCCTAAAACAGCAATTATAATGTTATACTTATCTGCAATTTCTCTGATTTTCTGGACAGCTGCAGGTATTTTATCCCTGGGAACTGTAGCATCCTCACCAATAATGGTGGGCCTTACCCTTGAAACAGCTGCAAAAGCTGCCCGGCGGGCAACCCATAGCTCCTCGGCTTCCCTGTCATCCCCGGCAATTTTCACCTGGGCTGCCCCCTGTTTTTTGCAGATTTCAGAAATTATGTTCATATGCTTGTCTAACACCTCCCTGTCACCATCCACTTCAATGAGCAAAACAGCTTCTGCATCAACGGGCAGCCCTATTTTCATACACTCTTCTATGCTCTTTATATAGATATTATCCAGGAGCTCCATGGTTGTTGGCACCACCCCGGCCATAAAGACTTCAGCCACTGTTTCTGAGGCCTTATACATGTCATCAAAAATGGCCAGCATGGTCTTTTTACCCTCAGGCAGGGGGATCAGCTTGACAATAATTTTGGTAATGACGCACAGGGTTCCTTCAGAACCAACAAAAAGCCTGGTTAAATCATATCCTGCCACACTTTTCATGGTTTGTGCTCCTGTTTTTACTATTTCCCCAGTGGGCAGAACCACTTCAAGACCCAGCACATAGTCTCTAGTAACACCGTATTTGGCCCCCCTTGGCCCACCGGCACATTCAGCCACATTACCACCAATGGTAGAAAAGTTTTTACTGGCTGGATCAGGTGGATAAAACAAGCCCATCTGCTCTACCTGGTTTTGAAATTCACCTGTGATTACACCAGGCTCAAGGACAGCTACCATATTTTTCTTATCTATTGAAATTATCTTATCCATTTTAGTTAAGACCATGATTATTGAGCCAGCCACTGAAATAGAGCCGCCACTGACATTTGTCCCCTTACCCCTGGGTATAACAGGTATCCTTTCTTCATTGGCAAGCTTGAGTATCTCTGATACTTCTTGGGCATTTGCCGGAAAGACAACTGCCAGGGGAACCTGACTTTTACCCCCTGAAACAGCTGAGGCATCATAAGTATAGCAGTATTTATCTTCATATTTAGTCAATACATTATCTTCGCCCACAATTTTTTCCAGTCTTTTTATAACATCCATGCTACAGCTCCCCCTAAATTATAATAAAAAAGCCTTTCATCCCCAGGGATGAAAAGCCTTGCTCATCGCGGTACCACCCTAATAGCTGGGAAACAATGTATTTGTTTTTTTGGTTGTTAGAGACTTGCAAGGACTTCTTTTAATGCCTTGATAAACCTCTTGTTTTCTTCCTCAGTTCCTATTGTAACTCTGATGAAAGTGTCCATGCCAAAGATGTCACCTGTTCTTATAATAACGCCCTTTTTCTGCAGCTCAATGAAAACTTCTTTAGAGTTTTTCTGCAGGTCTACCATGAGGAAATTGGCATGGGTAGGAATATACTCTAATCCCATTTCTTCAAAAGCCTTATACAAAAACTCTCGTCCCTTGTTATTAACATCCCTGCTGTTTTGAACGTGCCCCTTATCAGCCAGGCTGGCTAGAGCTGCTTTTTGAGCCATGAGATTAACATTAAAGGGCTCTCTGGTTCTTTCTAAAAGCTGGATCATCTTGGGAGCAGCAGCTCCGTACCCTATTCTTAATCCTGCTAGACCGTGTATCTTCGAAAATGTTCTTAGAATAACTATATTTTCCCTGCCCTGGTTTAGGTATTCCATGGATTGGGGATAAGCCTTGTCCTCCACATATTCATAATAAGCCTCGTCAAAAACAACCACTACTGTATCGGGAACCTTTGCCAGAAATTTGTTAACTTCATCCTTTGCAACAATAGTACCCGTCGGGTTGTTTGGATTGCATAGGAAAATCATTTTGGTCTTTTCAGTTATCTGGCCAGCCATTTTTTCCAGGTCATGGGTATGATTTGTTAAAGGCACCTTCTTGAGAATACCGCCCATCAAAAGACATACAAAATCATATTCAGAGAAGCTGGGGTCTGCAACTATTACCTCGTCTCCTGGATGAATGAAGGCTTCACCAAGAAGTTTAATTACCTCATCAGAACCATTTCCAAATATGAGCTGGTTTTGTTCAACACCTAAATATTCAGCCACCATGTTTCTTAAATCAGTGCAATAACCATCAGGATATAGAAACATTTTGTGGGCATTATCCTTCATGGCTTCTATGGCTTTTGGAGATGGACCTATTGGATTCTCATTGGAGGCCAGTTTTATCACATCTGTCAAGCCAAACTCCTTTTGAACCAGCTCTATTGGCTTGCCTGGCACATACGGCCTAATGTCCATTATGCATTCACGATATTGGGGAAAAGCTTTATTCACCTGCAACAACTCCTATATATATTTTTTTTGTTTATAAGACAGAGGAACCTTACCGTGTCTTATGTTTGCTTATATATTAATTAATTATACTATACTTAATCAGGATAGGTAAGTACTACTGGGGAATTATTTAGAACAGTCTCAAGGTAAATTTTTTTACCCCACAGGGAGTAGATAAGTTTCATGGTTTTCCGGGCATGGTGCTCATCAAGCTCCCACCTGTCATAGCTGTGATGCAGATATAGTTCACCACAGTTATTATAATTTCCATCTGCAATTTTAATAATAGGACAGCCCCCATTAATTAAGCTATTAATAAAACCATCCTTGACCCTTTCCCAATCCCTTTCTATAACTACCCAGTTATAATCTCTTATTGCATAAAGGTAAAGATCCAGATCCTCTATTAAATCCTTATCAAGGTAATTTCGCAGGAAGGATAAGTCTCTTTCATTCCTGCGTATATTAAAAAGGCTTTCAGTACCCATTTCCTTCTCAAGCTGGGAAAAAATTTTAAACCCAACGAGATAGGGATTTATAAAAAACTTGTTTGTCTGCAGCAGCTTCCCCTGTATTTGGGCAAATTCTATAAACTCTTCTGCACTCAAGTTTAGCATGCGCATAATTTTTGAATGCCAAAAAGTGGCCCATCCCTCGTTAATTATCCTGGTTTCCCTTAATGGTACAAAATATGCCATTTCTCTTTTTAACATCATCAGTATGTCTTTTTGCCAATCATCTAGAATATGACTATGTGAACATATATAAGAGATTATGTCCGTTTCCCCTGCTCCACCATGAGTTTTGATTGCCATGGCGGCATCCAGCACCTTTTCCACCTGGGTGCTGCCAAAGCTTTCCTCATACCTGCAAATCTTGTCTTTGTGTTTCTCCATGGTGTTTAAAATATCCTTATCAGTATTTAGGGTAAAGGCATTATTTTTAAAAAAGTCACTATGTGCAAAAACATGAGCTGCAATAATGGTTTGCTCCACTAAAGATATGTTCTCCAACAAGAAGGCTTGACAGGGATTTGAGTTTATAACCAGTTCATATATCTTGTGAAGATTCAGTTCATGCTCAATCCTAATTTTATAAAAATCCTTTCCAAAGCTCCAATGATTGAAGCGGGTGGGTATTCCATAGGCCCCAACAGAATGGATTACATGTGCTGGACACAGCTCAAATTGTATGGGATAAAAATCTAAACCTGATTCGCGTGCCAATACTTCTATTTTCTCTATCCTTTTATACAAGCTTTTCACAGAACTCACCTATCCTGAAAAAATTTTCTTAAAGCAAGATATACGTCCTCTCTATTTCTTATGGTTACTGGTATGAAATTTTTATTATTACCAAGGGGTTTGAACAACTCCATTAACGTTCCTGTCCTATAATATGGATTGGTAATTTCTCCATAGCCTACTAAGTTGCATATCCCAATTAGTTCTGTCATTAGCTCCTGGCACCTTGGATTGTCAGAGGGTAGGTTATCACCATCAGAAAAATGAAAGGCATAGATATTATACTCGGATGGCTTATATCTGGTGCTTATTATATCCAGGGCCAGATCATAGACTGCAGAGCACTTTGTGCCTCCACTTTCCCCTTTTGTAAAAAACTCTTTTTCTTCAACCTCTTTGGCCTCGGTATGGTGTGCAAGAAACACTATTTCAACCTTTTTGTAGCAAGTACGTAAGAATCTTGTCATCCAGAAAAAGAAGCTCCTTGCAAAATACTTTTCATAAGTACCCATGGAACCTGATACATCCATCATGGCAATGACCACGGCACCCCGGGTAGTTTCTTTAACTTTTTCCCATGTGTTAAAACGCAGGTCCTCAGGAATAAAATTACCCAGGAGTCCATGTCCTTTAGCAGCATTTCTTTTTATATTCTCTAATATTGTCTTTTTCTTATTGAGACTGCTAATGGGTCCCACCTTGCTTATGTTTTTCAACGCTATATTCTCATTTTCTATAACCTTACTGCCCTTATCCCTCAGATCAGGCAGTTTAAGCTCCTTAAATAAAATATCATCAACATCTTCAGTCTTTATTTCCACCTCGTAATAATCTATTCCGGGAAGGCTTCCTGCCCTCTGCTTACCTCCTTCCGACGGTCCGTCATTTTTTATGGTGCTTAAGACTACACCCTCCTTTGTGTTACCCAGGCCCTGACCAACATATTCAACTTGATAAGGGTTATATTGAAAACAATATTCTTCCATTAACTGAACTGGTATTTTAAAGAGTTTTTTACCTTTTTCAAGTATAAAGCCTTCGTCACATATTAGCTCAGACAAGTTTTCTTTAAGGGCTTCAAGAATTTTTTGTCTATGTCTTTCTACATCTATAAAGGGCTTTCTGTATAATGACCAGTCCTCCCTGTTAATTCGAAAATTCACCATATTTAATCTCTCCTAATTCATTTATATAACTTATGCAATTTGGCCTGGACATTTCACAACAAAGTAGTAAAACTTCTAACTGAAAGCTTTTTAAAACTTGGCACCTGACAGGTTTTTTGTTAAACTTAATAAGGTTACCTTAAAACGGCTTGAACAGTTAAAAAGTTAAGGAGGGAATGGATAAAATGGAACCGTTGAGGGTAAGAAATGAAAACAGCAGTTATATATATAAATGGTCTCTTTCTATAGTAAACCATCCCTTTTTTACTAACTTTATCATTGGCATTATTCTTCTTAACGCAATTGTAATTGGATTAGAAACCTATCCTGTAATATATAAACCGCATAAGGAATTATTCTATTTTACAGAACGCATCTTTTTATGGGTTTTTAGTGTAGAGATTGCCCTTAGAATCATTGCTACCAGACCCTGGTACACTTTTTTTAAAAACAGTTGGAACAATTTTGATTTCATCATTGTTGCAAGCAGCCTTATATTTGCAGGAGCTCATTTTATCTCTGTCCTTCGTATTCTACGAGTTCTGCGGGTATTAAGAGCAATTTCTGTTATTCCGTCACTTCAGCGTTTGGTTAATGCTTTATTAAGTACAATACCATCCCTGGGAAATATTTTACTTTTAATGGGCCTAATCTTCTATATTTTTGGTGTTATGGGAACCATTCTATTTTCTAAGGTTTCCCCTGAATACTTTGGCTCATTGCATTTATCGCTTTTAACCCTTTTCCAGGTAGTAACCCTAGAATCATGGGCCAGTGCTGTGATGAGACCAATAAATGCCATGGTTCCCTGGGCATGGGCGTATTTTGTAAGCTTTGTTCTAGTAGGAACCTTTGTTGTCATCAACCTTTTTGTTGGTGTCATAGTAAACAATGTTCACCAGGCAAATTGCGCGGAAGAAGATGAACAAGAAGAATGCAAAAGAGAGATACTAGCAGAAGAGATTAAAATGCTCAGACAAGAGATTGCGGAACTAAAGCAGTTAATTGGAACCAAGGAAAAACTTTAACAAAAGCAAAGCAAACCAAGGAGGAAATTCAATGTCAGCAGACAATATACGTAATATAGCAATAATCGCCCATGTTGATCATGGTAAAACTACATTGGTAGATAAAATGCTCTCTCAATCAGGTGCCTTTAGGGCCAATGAACAAGTCATGGAAAGAGTTATGGATTCAAACGACCTTGAAAGAGAAAAGGGTATTACAATCCTTGCCAAGAATACGTCAATAAAATATAAAGGGTACAAGATAAACATTTTAGATACCCCGGGACATGCCGATTTCGGCGGCGAGGTTGAGAGAATAATGAAAATGGTAGAGGGAGTACTCCTTGTGGTGGATGCCTTTGAGGGATGTATGCCGCAAACAAGGTTTGTTTTAAAAAAGGCCCTGGAGCAGAACCTGGTACCAGTAGTAGTAGTCAATAAAATGGATAGAGAAAATGCCAGACCTGCTGAAGTAGTTGATGAGGTTCTAGATCTATTTATTGACCTGGGGGCAAATGAGGATCAGCTTGATTTTCCTGTTGTCTATGCCTCAGGCTTAGATGGTAAAGCCGGCCTAGAACAAAATCACCTTGGGGAAAATCTAGAACCCCTATTTGAGTCCATCATCAACCATATTCCATCACCCCGGTCTAAAGAAGGTGAGTCCCTGCAGATGCAGGTCACCCTGCTTGATTATAACGATTACCTTGGCAGAATTGCTATTGGCAAAATTAATAGGGGCACCATGAAAAAGGGCAGTCAGGTGATAGTTGTCAAAAAAGATGGTAAGACTGAAAATCATCGAATTACCAAGCTCTTTACCTTTGAAGGCCTTAAAAGGGTTGATGTGGATCAGGCAGGTGCTGGCGACATTGTAGCACTATCAGGCATGGAACAAATCAATGTTGGAGAAACCTTATGTGATGTGGAACACTGTGACCCCCTGCCCTTGTTAAAAATAGATGAGCCTACCTTACAAATGAGCTTTATTGTAAATAATTCACCCTTTGCAGGCAAAGAAGGTGAGCCTGTAACCTCTCGGAAGCTTGGAGCAAGACTGATGAGAGAAATTGAAACTGACGTATCTCTGCGGGTTGAGGAAACAGCAAGTCCTGATGTATTTCTAGTTGCAGGCAGGGGAGAGCTGCACCTGGCAATTCTAATTGAAACCATGCGCAGAGAAGGTATTGAGTTTCAGGTTTCCAAGCCCCAGGTAATCACCAAGGAAATAGATGGGATAACACACGAACCTTTTGAGAACCTTATTATAGATATACCTGAAGAATACACAGGTGCTGTCATGGAAAAGCTGGGGCTGCGAAAAGGCACTTTGTTGAACATGACCCATCTTAGAGAACAGGTGCGTTTAGAATATTCCATACCTACCAGGGGACTTGTGGGATTTAGAACAGAGTTTTTGACTGATACCCGGGGCTATGGAATCATGAATAGAAGCTTTGACTCCTATAAGCCCTATCAGGGTGATTTTACCAGCAGAACCCGGGGTGTGCTTATAGCCTTTGAAACAGGTACAGCCACCACCTACGGCCTCCTGGCAGCAGAGGAAAGGGGTATTCTTTTCATTGAACCTGGAACTGCAGTTTATGAAGGTATGGTGGTTGGGGAAAACAGCAGGGAGCAGGATCTTGTTGTAAATGTATGTAAAGAAAAGGCCCTAACTAATATACGCTCCTCTACAAAGGAGGAAACTGTAAAGCTTAAAGTTCCGCGCACCCTTTCCTTAGAGCAGGCCCTTGCTTATATAGAAACAGATGAATATGTTGAGGTAACACCAAAATCAATAAGATTACGCAAAAAGTATTTGAAAAAACATGAGCGAGAAAGGTTTGAAAAGAACAAGAAAAACCCTGAATCTATATAAGGTACAGGGTTTAATTCAATGAGTGCACGGGTCGGAATATTAAAATTGACGTCACATTTAAGGACTAAACTTAGTATGAAATTTAGAAACAACCTATATTTGGACCTTAAACTCTTCTATTTTGTTTAATACAATTTCTATGGTTCTATTATTCTATCTTGTGCGGATGATAATTTCCCCTGTTCAAATATAATTTCACTAAATATCAGGGCGTCATTTAGCATCTGGGGAAATCCCATTTCCCCGTAACTTTCCATTGTTTTTATTTTATTTAAACTATATCTTTCTAAAACAACTGCACTATATCTTCCTATAACTGAAATGTTTTTATCTCCATATAATACTTTATTAAACTCTGGAAATGAAATTGTTTCTCCTGTTTTAATATTTTCAATTATCGTATGCCAATCCTCACTTGGTGATATATAATCATCTCCTTTTAAGTAGGCAATATAGTCACCCTTATAATCACCAAAGGGTAGTTGAGCATCTTCTCGAAATTTTACAACTGCTCCAGCATCAGCATCGTATTTAAAAACGTTTGGTTTTCCTTTTACTGGTGCATCAAAGTAGAGTTCATTATCTGTACCCCAGCTTACACCTATTATTGGACTTAAAGTATTTCCCCATTCCTCAGGTTCTATGGTGTAAATATAGTGGAATTCATTAGTATCAATACTATAGACCCATACGGAATATTTATCATCTTTTCCTTTACCAATGTAGGCAATATTTCTTTTATTAGGACTTAAGTCTGCACTGTTAAAAAATTGTAGAGGAAGTTCTGGCTAAAACCATTTAAGTCTAATTAACATAGTTAAGAAAGAGGTGGAAAACTTGAGGTATATAAAAGCAATGGTTACTTTTATCATCATTTTAATTATAATTCAACTCTACGTCAACAAACCTATAGAATTTGAAAATGCATTGCAGCAGAAAGGCATTGCTGAACATATCTTGCACGTTGAGGACTTAGGGAAACAAAGAATTGTTTTCTATAAGAATTATTTAGATAGCGAAAACAAACAAGGATTAGCTGCAGGGATTTTTGAGCAAGACAATGCAGGAAACTGGAGTTTTTCTACTGGAGGAGGATGGTTATATACATACACCCCGTCTTTTACATGGAATACACAATGGACTAGAACAAGTACCTTAGATGAATGGAATAGAATCGAGGTGTTATTTGGTTATGCAACAGACCCCAATATTAATAGAGTAGGGGTTTTAATTGGGGGAAATGAAATCGAAGCTACTTTATTCGAACCTGAAAATTGGAATAGCTTTTGGTTTAGTATTATTATACTCGAAGATATTTTAGACATTGAGGAAATTAAAGCTTACTCCATATATGACGAGGTGTTATATACAATAACATTCCCGTAAAATTAAACAAATAATAGATAGAAGCGGGATAATATACCATGCAGTCTATCTATTATCATGTTTAAGTTCATAATAAGGTTTTCTTTTTAATGTTAGAAAGTTTTACGAGGGGTATAGTTTAGTGGCAAATCATGCCATACACCGCCAGCTTCATTATATTCATGAATTCTTACTGTATTATTAATCCTTTGAGCACCTTCCTGTCTAGTAGTAAACCATGATGTGCCAGGAGTAACTATTATTTTGCTGGGAAGCATATTACCTCCACGGTTAAAATAGTAATCTACTATATCTGTTGAAATATTTGCGTCAGTATTTACATTTATATTTGTGGAGCCACCTATATCAAACGTCCATGAAACATTAGGTGGCCAAAGGCTTACAGTGAATGTCGTTTTTGACGATTGACTCTTAGGTCCCCAATCCTTTAAATCATCACCCGAAAAGTACTTTCTGTTTTGTAAGTTGTAACTAAATACAGAATATGGACTACTAGAACCATAATAATATTTTCCTGAGCAAACCTGGGTAATTTGCTTTATGAACAGAACATTTTTATGACCTGGGGCCAGGGGAAAGACTATTATAAAATTTTTTAGTATAACTTGCCGTTCTTAAAGAGGAAAAAGATAGAGAAATGTCTCATTATTCCCAATAAGCAATTGATGATCTGGAGGAAATGTTTATATAGTAATAAAAAACAACCCAGAGAATATTTTGTCTTCTGGGTTTTTTTGCAGTAAGGTTATAAAATTTTATTATACATATGCCAAGCTTTTGTTTTATCCGGAGGTATTGGAGGAGAAGCAAATTTCGCTGGATAAAAACCATGATGATAGGTAGTTGTAGTGTTTGGGCGACCTCTAAAGAAAAATTCTACCCTCGTTCCATTTGGGAAATCTCCAGTAGGTATTGTTACACTATATTTATCTGATCCAAGGTGTACCATATTATACATAGTGAAATCGTTACTAGAGTTATGGAGTCTAACATACATAACTACTTCCTGTGCTGCGATTTTGGTAGAACCGCTTTTTCCATAACAAGCTACATAAAAGGTACGTCCACTATTATAATAGTCGCTTATAAAATCTAGTTCTTGTCCATACTTCCATGCAGCAATATTAGAATAGTACTTTTCCCACGGTAGGCTACGAAGAGCAGATGAAGAAGGACTCTGGTTATAACTATCAGCTCCTGTATTACCAGATCGCCCTAGTCTTGTAGTGGTCCAAACAATATCTCCCACATTTACATCAATACGGCTCAAATGAACATATCTTGCATAAACATTATCATAACTACCATTTCCGTTAATGTCTAACTGAACTACTACGTAATAACCAAATGGTTTAGAATCAATTATATCGTTCACAGATCTAACAATACCTCTAGCGATGGAATAAACATCTCTAGCTAATTGTGCTTGAAAATCAACCCCGCCATGAGATGAAGTAGCTCGCCTGGGATTATTATACTTGCTGGTAATTGTATTATAATCGTTAGCGCCCCCTGATGTTCTAAAAGGAGCATATAGAGTATAACTTCCATAATAGGGTCCGGTATATTTAAATTTTTCCATATAATCATCAGCTCTCACGTCTTTAATTGGGAAAAGAAGGAGAGTGGGGGTTAAGATACAGATTAAAAACAATCCAATTCCTTTTTTCAATTCAATATACCTCCTAACATTATTTCGTGCTATATAACTTGCCATTAGCAGAAAAAACTACCGTATCGTTAGACCAACTTGGTATATGCTCAAACTCTGTTCCCGTAGGGGGCTCGTAAATTACAGTTTTAGCTGTTGCACAATCTGCTACAAGTAACTTTCTGCTTCCTTCTGAGCTGCGAATATAGTAAGCAATTTTATTTCCAGCTTCATTCCATACATGCAAGCCTTCATTTTTATAGCCCTCTGGCATTAACAGAGAGAAAGATTTTTGGGTAACTACATTATATATATAATTTTCATGAACTAGACTTGCTCCTTTAATGGGGCTGTATAGAAGATACTGCCCTTTAGCCGGAGCACTATTGAAAGAAAATTCAGTACCTAGCATCATCAAATGCTTTTTTTCCCCGGTTCTGATATTTACGATTTTTAATTCATCAATTGGATTGTAAGCAAGGTATACTAACTCATCATTATTAACCCACATAATAGGGGCAACAGAATTATTGTCACTTTCATCAACAACTTCTTTTGTGTTTCCATTAATATCGGTTATCCATAAAGTAAGATGAAGATTGTCTGGAAATCCATTTCTGTTGGATATAAAAGCAATTGTATCTTCATTGGGAGAAAGGACAGGGTTATATATCCAACTAAATGTTCCGATAGGCACTTCTCCTTTTTCTTCAAGTTCTATTTTTTTATTAAGCAGATCAGTTAAAGACAAATTATTAACCTTATCAGGCTGAATGTTTTTTGCATCCAATGTATTTATGTCAGCAACCCATAAACCAGTTTCTGCTTGATCTGTAAATACAATAATATTTTCTCCAACAATTAAGTTATGTGAGCCGCCTTCAACTGTAGGTTTAACAGATACTACCTTGTCTTCCATTGAAAATTTCATAAAGTCAAATGTATATCTGTCACCGTAACCATTCTCAATTGTTATTGATTTCGTTTGGGTTTTAAGTTTTTCTATATTGCCATCTTTTAACACATATCCATCAGAAACAAATCTGCCATCATACTCAATAAGTACTCCGTGTTCAAAACCTTGCAGTCTATTATCAAATATTTTATCCAGAGCAACATCTAAAGCTCCAACATTCGATACAGCAAACAAAGCAATTAAGATTATGATAAACAAAAAAACATATTTGCAATTTTTCACTTGCATCCCATCCTTTCATTTATTTTATTATACTAGATATATCAAATGATATCATAGGCATCACCTCGCTAATATTTTTAATCCTTAGTAAAATTTTTTTATAAGACGAAGTCATAAATATTTTAGTTCTCCTAAAATAGACTCTTGTCTTATTTAATAATAATTGATCCAGTTACCTGTGAAATTTCATCATTTACAGAATGGTCACTAGCTTTATGAACTGTTCTTAATCTATACTCTTTCCCCCTTTCTACTGCTACAACTCTAGATCCCCAAGCATAATCATCATATCTTGCAAGGTATGTATGGGAATGAATATTGGTCCAAGATGAGCCATCTTTTCGCTGCAGGATGATCTGTATGCTAATTTCATTGCAGATCTTATTTGCTCTAGTATAGCCATATAAACTTACCGTTCCATCTCCACGATCAGTTATTCTCCCAAAGCCCTCCTCTATTAGATAATTACTTGTTTTTACATCAAATCCATCAATGGGTCCATGTTTAGATCTCTCATAATACACTGATGCCTCAGACAAATCTGATTGCTTTTCTTCTCCGGCTACAGGGATAGAAAGTAAAACCACCAGGAAAATCCAAAATAAAAATTTAATGCTTAATCTCATAAGATCCCCCTTTATTTATGCTTCTACTAATAAGTCAATTAACCAAAGCAAAAAGTTCCATTAAAATAAAAAAAATTCTTAAATATTTTAAGACCCGCCTGACTTGCTGGTGAATCATAAAGGACCATGTGTTATGTGTACATAGTCCTTTAAACTTTGTCCTTTGAACTTTAGGTTTTTGTTATCTTACACAACTCCCTGGGCTTTCATGGCATCTGCTACCTTCAGGAAGCCGGCAATGTTAGCACCAGCCACGAAATCTCCCTCTAAATCAAATTCTTTTGCTGCCTTATCACACTTGAGATAGATGTCTCTCATAATCTGCTTCAGCTTTGCATCAACCTCTTCAAATGTCCACTGCAATCTCATGCTGTTTTGTGTCATTTCCAGGGCCGAGCAGGCAACTCCACCGGCATTAGCTGCCTTGGCAGGGCCAAATAAAACACCATTGTCCTGGAAAAGCTTAACAGCCTCAGGGGTACATGGCATATTAGCACCTTCAGCCACAGCAATTACACCATTTTCTATAAGCTTCTTGGCAGCCATACCGTCCAGTTCATTTTCTGTAGCACAGGGAAGGGCTATATCGCACTTGATTGACCAGATGCTAGAGCAGTCCTCAACACATGTGGCTCCTGGCACATCATAGAGATAATCTTTAATACGCTTTCTCTCCACTTCCTTAAGCCTTTTGACTAGATTGCACTTGATGCCATCCTCATCACAAATGTATGCATTAGAATCAGATACTGCCACAACTTTGGCACCCAGTTCCTGGGCCTTTTCTGCTGCATAAATTGCCACGTTTCCAGAACCTGAAATTACCACAGTTTTGCCTTTAAAGGAATCCCCCTTGGCCTTTAGCATCTCTTCAACAAAGTAAACAAGTCCGTAGCCTGTAGCTTCTTTTCTGCCCAGGGAACCGCCATAGGGAATGCCTTTTCCAGTGAATACACCCTCATACAAGTTAGTTATTTTCTTATATTGTCCATACATGTATCCTATTTCCCTTGCACCCACTCCAATATCTCCCGCAGGCACATCATTATCTGCACTTATATGCCTGAAGAGTTCATTCATAAAGCTCTGGCAGAATCTCATAACTTCACCCTCTGACTTGCCCTTTGGATCAAAGTCAGAACCACCCTTGCCTCCACCAATTGGTAAACCAGTTAGAGAGTTTTTAAAGATTTGCTCAAAACCTAAAAATTTAATAATGCCCAGGTTAACAGATGGGTGAAAACGCAAGCCACCCTTATATGGACCAATGGCTGAGTTAAACTGAACCCTAAAACCTCTATTTACCTGCACCTTCCCATTGTCATCCACCCAGGGAACACTAAAAACAATTTGCCTTTCAGGTTCAACTATCCTGTCAATAATACCAAGATCCTTGTACTCTGGGTATTTTTCCAGAACAGGCTCAAGAGATTCAAGCACCTCATGTACAGCTTGATGAAATTCTGGCTCATTTTGATTTCTCTTGATAACTTGATCCATGATTTCTTGTGTAATTAACATTCTTACGACCCCCAATTATTTTGTTATTTTTAATTATGTTGTGAAACAAATTACCTTTTGTGAAACTATATCTGCTAGAATCATTGCCTTATTATTTTTTAAATTGCAGATTTTGACCACATGGCTGTAATCTGCTTTTTCCGGCAAGAAATCTAACAGTTCATTTGGAAGGCAGTTAAACCACTCCCAATTAAAAACCACATTCTGGTCACTAGGAAAAATTGCTATATAGAATATATTAGTTTCCACCAGATCCTGGAAGAAATGACTTCCATAGGACAATTCTGGTGTAAGGCTGCCGCTTTTATAGGCAATTTCACCAATTACCGTTATATTATTTATTTCCGAAAAGCTTACCGGTATACCTAATGAAGGTGTAGTTGTTCCCCATCTTCCTGGCCCTAACAGTAAAGTAGGTGTTTTGTCCTTATCCTGGATTTTCTTGTTTAATTTACCTACAGTGCGGGCAACCTCATGTCTCTGGAAATTTGAGAGCTCACTATAGCTCTTGGGGTCAACATATATAACCCTTTGGATTTCTTTAGCAATGCTGCCACCCATAAAACTGCTTTCAAGTTTAAAAATTACTGTTTTATCATCCAGGTTTTCTGGGATTGTAACCTTTTCGTCACTTCCTTGGGTCTGTAAAGGACGGCACTGCAAAAGGTTTATCTTAAATGAACCATCCCTGGTAAAGTTAACTGTAAACTCAGTATCAACTGGATAGGCATAAATTGCTTCCAGTTTTTTAAGCATTTTTTTCATAACTGTATTAAAGGATGTTTTAGTGAACAGGTTATCGAAATTGAGTATCCATAAGTCCTCGTCTATATCACAGATGTCCTTGAGCTTTCTAATGGATTCGTGGTCTCGAACACCAATTAAATCAAGGTTTAAGTCTAATTTATCATTGGTTAATTTTTTTAGGGGAACTGTTTCAAGTTTATTGTCGCGTACATTTAGTACATCTACATAATGCTGCGAAAATCTTCTTATATCTGCCAGGCCTGCATGGGGCCTCAATAATGGGGCATCCAGGGCAACTAGTCTGGGATAATCATTTTCAACCCTATTGACTGCCCTGGTCCCTAGACCGAAAACTAGCCTCAGCATTCCAGCTTCAGGGTCCAGGTCCTTGTTCCAAACAAAGGTATTGTGTGATATGCCAACTCCAGCCAGATAAGGGAAAAAGTAATTATTATAGTAGGCGCCGGATACTCTTTGAACCAGAAGTGCCATCTGTTCGTCATGCTGATCCAGACCCCTCTGCAGCCTGTATGCTAGGGCATCTTCATTCATAACACTAGCATAAATTCTGCGAACTGCCTCTTTGAATTGTTTGTACCTTTCCTCTGGCGAACCCTGATTCACGCAAAAAATACTCTCATATTTTCCGGCAAAAGCATTTCCAAAACCATCCTCCAGCAGGCTGCTGGAACGAACAATAAAGGGAGACTGACCAAAATATTCTATCATCTGCAAAAATTGTTCTTTAATCTCTTCAGGAAATTCTCCTGTTAACATTTTCTCTTTTAAATTTTGAGCCTCAGTAAAATATCCTTTTTTAGCCTTTTGCTTCATGCGCAGTTTCCACCAACCATTTTGAACCAGGTAGGTATAAAAAACATCCGAACCAATATAAAAGGAGTCATGAGGTTCAAAATGGCTTTGCCAATCAAAGGTTTTATCTCTTAAAAGAATATTTCTGGCAATAAGCATTCCTGCTGCCTTTCCACCTATAAATCCGGTTCCAATAAGTCTGGCTTTGATGCTTAAAAGGTCTTCTAGTGTAAAGTTGTCAATGGCAAGACCCAGTATTCTCTTTTCTCTGCCAATCATGATCCTGCAAAGCTGCTCAACCATTTCCTGTTTTTCACCTTCTGTAGAAGGCCTTTCCAAGATATTAGCAGCTTTTAAAAATAATTGATCCCAGTAATCCAGATGTCTTTTAGAAGTTTCATTTCTTTTTGCCGCCATGTAGGAGAGGAGAATGGTAGTATCATGGCTATTTGTTATTGGAATAAAACTCTCACCAACCTTTTTATGGGGTAAAAACATGGTTGGAGAGTATCTTTTCCAGGCCTTTAGCGGATGAACATAAAGGGCTCCATCATAGTTGTACACGTCTATCAGCAGCTGGGTAGTCTTTCTTATACAAGCTATAGTTTTAAATGAATGATTATTTCTATAAATAGCAAAGTAAGCTATTGTTCTTGACTCAAATAAATAGGGACAGGTTATCATGAAAAAATTGCCAACCATGGTGTCTGTTGCCCATATTGCCTGTAGATCACTTAGACAATCAAATACAAAATACACATCTTCCCCCTCTTGGGTCACAATATTATGAACCTGTGAGGAAAAATGCTCAAAACCCCTGTGGGCATCCAGGTTATATATGATAGCTCCTTCTCCATCCCCAACCAATGGCTTATGGCGGGCAAACCTCATGTAAACCACTTTTTTACCGTCAGCCAGGGCCTTGTTTACATAGGGGGTTACAAAGTGATGATAATCATTAATATCCTCTACCTGCCAGACCACATTGTCCCCTATTCTCAACTTGTCAATTATTTTGTCCAGTTCTATCAAGCCTGTGGTAGCACAATTAGTTGGCATGGTTTTTACCCCTTTTATATCAAATTGGTATACAAAACGGCATACCATAAAAATGGCGTCCTTAATAAACCTGCTGTCTGGCAGGTTTATTAAGGACGCCATTGCCCAAAACAATATTTTTCTACATTATATTATAGCATACTAGAATGCTGCTTAAAAGTATTTTTATCTATTTGTTTGTTTGTGGATTTGTTTTATCTGTATGTTAAACTATTAATAGTTTGCAGCAGTTTTAATGCACATTCCTCACAGTACCCATATTCAACAATAAGAAATTGGATAATTTCTTGTAGTTTCTTATCATCTTTAGAATAACTAGCCAGCTTTAACCTAAGCAATTCTCTTAAATCAAAGAAAAGCTTTTCAAAAATGGCATTCTTCAATAATTTATGTTCATCTAGTTCATGTTCTAAGTATACTGTGGTGTTACCGCTGTATCTTACATATATCTCTTCTCTAAAGCCTTTTTTGGCATTTTCACTAACATTCATATGCTCCTCTAATGCTCTCATAAAGCTTTCATCATAAGCCTTACCCTTTACAAAAGCACAAATCATCTCAAGATATTCTTTAAAAACCACCCTTGCTTCTGCTGCAAAAGAAAATCTGCTGGCAGCAAATAGGTCTTTTTTGACTTTGCTAAAATATTCCTGTCGCACTTGTTCTAAAAACCCAAGATATTTTTCCCGTACTTCATTTATGAGCATATCATTTTCCCTTAACGCGACTTTTAAAGCCTTTAAGAAATCTTGTGAACCTGCACATTTATTGTGTCTTTTACCAAGTACTGAACAAATTACATTTATAATAAATCTGGGATCAAGACCCTCCATTCCTTCTCTAGAAAACTCTCGCCTAAAATCATCTGCATCCTTTTTGTAAAAGCCTTCTACCTGTTCTCCATTATAAAGCTTCATTTTATTAATCAAGGTCAAGCCTTGATTTTTTGAAGGCATGAGCCTTGTTAGAATCAAAAAGGCTGCAGTAGTCCACAGGGCATGGGGTTCTATATGAACACTTATATCACTTGTTTTAATAATTTTTTCGTAGATTTTTAGTTCATTACCTACCTCTAGATTATAGGGAACTTGTATAAACATCATCCTAGAGCGCAAGGCCTCATTTTTTTGGCAATTTATAAAGCTTCTATATTCTGTTTCGTTGCTGTGGGCAATTATCATTTCATCTGCTGAAATTAAAGCATATCTGCCCACTTTAAAATTACCCTCCTGGGAGAGGTTTAATAAATTGTACAAAAATTTCTCATCAAATTTAAAGATTTCTTGAAACTCCATTATACCTCTATTTGCTTTATTTAATTCCCCATCAAATCTATATGCCCTTGGGTCTGATTCTGAGCCATATTGGCAGATTGTTGAAAAATCAATGCTCCCAGTAAGTTCAGAGATATCCTGGGACTTTGGGTCTGAAGGACTAAGGGTTCCTATGCCTCTCCTTTCTTCTTCGGAAATGATAACCCTTTCTACCTTTACATCTTCAATGTTTCCATTATACTTGTCCTTAAGATTAGTTTTGCATGTGGGGCATAAATTTCCTTCTATATATATACCATATTTATGGTAAAACAGCTCTCGCATTTCCTCTGGAATCAGGTGCAGGGGTTCTTCATGCATGGGACAGCCCTTTATTCCATAAAGAGCCCCTTCCTCTGTCCTGGAATATTTCTCCAGGTTTTTTTTTAACATGTTAACTATGGTTGACTTCCCGCCTCCTACTGGGCCTACCAGAACCAAAATTCTTTTTCGAGTATCTAATCTTCTTGCTGCAGGGTGAAGATAATCTTCAACTATTTTCTCAAGGGTCTTATCTAACCCAAAAAGATCCGAAGCAAAAAAGTTATACTGCTGCAGCCCCCATGTTTTAGTTATACCGCGGGATGCAATCATGTGGTAAATTCTGCTGTGAGCCAACCTTGCAATGTTTTTATTTTCTCTAACTTTTAGCAGATAATCTGTAAAAGTTCCTTCCCATTTGATTTTTTGTAAACCTTCTTGTGTTTTTTGCAGCTCATTTAAGAATCCCATTCTTTTCCCCCTCATTCAGGTACTAAGTACATTATACTTCTCTCTTAAAAAATATATTGCAGGTTTTTATATGGTATGAGTAATATTACTAAATAATGGGTATTTTATAGATAGAATTAAATAATAAAATGGGTGGAGGTGAATACTTTGGCTTACGTATGCAGTCAATGTGGGAAAACCTCAAGATTACCAGACTTTTGCTGTGGCAGATCAACTGTTAGGCAGGGCGCTTACCAATGTAAAACATGCAGCAGCACATCTAGTGTAGAACAGGAATGTTGTGGTAATAATATGGTCAAGATGTAAAGCTAAAATAACCAGCCGGATGATGTGAGCTGGTTATTTTTTAATATTTTATAGTTTTATATTTTCCTGTTTTTCTTTTGTATTATTTTTTAAATTATAATATAATTATCTAAAAAGAAGTTGCCAAGGAGGCCTTTATTAATGATATTTGGTACAGATATTATTCTGACGGATAGAGGTGTTTTAGTTTTTACCGAAGGAATAATTCATCCTGTCGATCCAGAAATTCGCAGACTAAAAGACGCACTGCAAGTCTATTATTATAAGACAAAACCTAGTGAGGACCCCTTGTACTATAGATACGAAAATATATGTTTCCAACAGGATGAGGGAGTTTTTAGAGAATATAGTATACGGTACGATATTACTGTCCTTTTATCAGGTAAAATAGGTAAAGAGTTTATTAAAACTGCCGGTCATTTCCATCCATTAAAAAACACAGGCAAGGAAACATATTCAGAATACTGCGAAGTTCTATCTGGCGAGGCTATATTTTTATTGCAAAAAAATGGTCGTAATAATGAGGTTGAAGAGGTTATTGCCATTGAAGCCAAAACAGGGGATAAGGTATACATACCATCAAATTACGGCCATGTCACTATTAATCCGGGAGACAGTTTTCTGGTTGTTGCTAATTTAATTGCAACAAGTGTAGACTCTAGTCCGGAACCATTTTTAGAAAAATTGGGAGCCGCCTATTTCTATGTAGAAACTGAAAATGGCAAGGGTGATTGGATTAAAAATCCTGCGTATAAAAACTCAGTGGGCTTAAAAATAAAAGCCGCTCCAAACATAGAACAGCCTTTATGTGAGGTAAATGATAAACCTATTTATAAAGCATTTATAGATAATCCTCAATGTTTTGCTATGTTATCAAGTTAGACCAGGTCGAGATGTTTCTCGACCTTTTCATATTCATTCCTTCTCAGCCTGCTGCAGCTGCAGGGTTACAATCTCCCCGGGTATCTCCATCTCAATAGTCTGACCTTCAACTGTTTCTATAGTTAACATTAGAGGAGTCTGCTCCCCATCTTCTTTGGGTCCAACCTCCAAATTAGCAATGGGCTTGGGAATTTGAACCTGTACTTGTCTTCCTTCTTTAGTCTCAATTGTTAAACTCATAGGGCCGCTGCCTGATGATTGTGGGTTTCCCTGGTTATTTTGATTTGAGCTGCTGTTTTCCTGGCCCTCAATCAGTTTCAGACGCTCATCTAAAAGGTATGTATTTTCTTGAGTTATCAGCCTCACAGGAATGATTGCAGCAGGTACATCAAAATTTCCATTTTTAAGGGTCTCATCACTATCCCATTGATCATTCTTGATAAGCTGGGCAGCTGCTATAACAGCATTTCTAGCAAGCATTTGGGGCATATAATCCACTTCCCCATCATGTAAACCCTGCTTTATAGCTTCTGCAGCATCTTTGTTGGCACCTAGACCTAATGTAATTACTTGGGGGTCTCTGCCCACAGCATCTAAAGCTTCCACACCCTTTAGGGCTAGTAGGCTAGACGGAAAGATGGCACCAATAATATTAAAATTTTGACTTAAGTCCCGTGCTATAGCATCTGCGGCCCCTTCTATATCATCAGGAGACAGATATTTAACAGTATACTTAATTTGGGCTTCCTCAAGTTCTGCTGCTGCCCCGTCAACCATTTCTGCAAAAGCAACTGCGTCAGTATCAAAGGTATATATTACAACCTCACCCTGGGTTTGTTTAAGGCTTGTACTTATAAAACTACCTTGCAGCTGTCCAATCCTGACAAAGTCAGGAGTCACATGTCCATCCAGGGGAACCTGTTCAGGCATTGTGCCCATGGAAATTAGCTTAATACCCTCTTCCATTATTTTTGTTGCAATCTCCCTGCTGCCTTTTCCCGGACCAAACTGAATAATTGCAGCATCTATGTCCTCCTGAAGCATTTCATCAACCTTTTGCCTTAATTCTTCTTGGGTAGGAGCCATTTCCACCACGGCTAAAACCACATTTTGTTTACGTGCTTCCTCCTCCATGGTTTTTTTCATTATCTGAGCAATATCCTCTTCCATTAAGGTAAAAATAACCCCAATCTTTCCCTCTGGAAGGCTGGGCTTTTGCTGGGGACCTTGATTACAGGCAGAAAAAATAATAAGGCATAATAAACCTATAAATACCATGCGAAGTTTCACTGTGCTTTCTCCTTTGAATCATTTTGAGCATCACCTAATTGTACCTATTTCACATTATTACACTGAGAAATAGCTCATTTATTTGAATAAGATGATGGAAGTCCCTGCGTCTTCCTGTTAAGTATAGTGTGATGCTTTCTGCTGTATTTTATCCAGGGCTTCTTTAATTTCGTTAACAACTTCTAGATTGGTTTCCTCTACCATTCTTTTTTCAAGTAGTAATTTACTTTCACTGCCGCCAATCTGGCCTAAAGCCCAGGCAGCATGTATCCTCATTTTATAGTCATGATGATTTAAAAAGGGCTTTATTAAGGAAATTGCTTCAGGCTGCTTCTGGTTCCCAAGAAGAACAATAGCATTTCTTTGCAAAACTTTTTTTCCACACCAGCCAAATGCAGACCCAGTGTATAGCCTTTTATAATCTGTATTGGAAATACCTAATATGTCCTTGATGTCTATATTATGAAAATCCATGGATTTAAAATCCTCGTTTCCACCAGGCAAAACTCCCCTGTTATTTGGGCATACCTCCTGGCAGATGTCGCAACCCACAAGGTTATGCCTCATCAGTTCCCTTAGTTCCTTAGGAATAACCCCCCTGGCCTGGGAAACATATGCCAGGCATTTATGAGGATTTAGGATATATTCACCTTCCAAGGCCCCTGTAGGACATGCCTTGATACAGATACGACAGTTCTGACAACCACCGCGTATACCATCGGCCTTGTGAATTCCAAGGTCAATTGTCAACAAGATCTCGCCAATGAATATCCATGAGCCTGTGGGTTTAGTATAAAAGCAAGTATTCTGGCCAATCCAGCCCAAGCCTGTTTTTTCTGCAAGAAGCCTCTCAATTAAGGGACTGCTGTCAACCAAAATTTTATATTGAAAATCCCCTTGTAGGGCTTTTAAAAATTCAACAACCCGGGTCATTTTCTTCCTCATGACTACATGGTAGTCCTTACCCCTTGCGTATCTAGCAACCTGTCCCTTTAAAGGATCCTTAAAATGGACTTCTGAGCAATACCCCAGTCCAAGAACAAGAATTGACTTGGTTCCAGGTAATAGCAAATGGGGTGAAATACGCAGGTTAATATCCTTGTTTTCAAAATTAGAATTATAGCCTTTTTTGTGCCTGTCTAGAAGGACTTCTAATCTTTCCTTTAGTGGTTCCGGCTCTATTATGCCAACCAAATCAAATCCTAGATTTTTACAAAACTCCACCAGCTTTTCCTTCAGCTTCATTAGCCTACACCCTTAATCTATAATAAATACGAATAATTATATAATACACTATGCCTAGAGTTATTACACCTGGGAAAGCCATAGATGAATAGGTTACAAGCAGCTGCCAGTTGTTTTTAAATAACACACCCAGGACTAATAGTCCACCGCACCACAGGTAAGCTCCCATGAGGGTATAGCAGAAATATCTGGAAGGATACATCTTTGCCATTCCCGCAAAATAGGACACATATTTGCCGCAGAATAAAGGCCTGCTGAACACAACCACCATTGGGCCGTATTTTTCAAGCCATTCCTGACCTGATAGGATTTTTCTATAATAGCTGCTGCTTGTTTTTTTAATTCTAATTAGCAGTTTCTTACCCCAGATAAAGGACATGAAAAAGGGACCCATGGAACCCAGGGTAAAACCTAAAACCCCAGACAGCAAGGTGGGCCAAAACGACAACAGGCCTCCAGCTACTAAAAACCCTGCAAATATAATAAGGTAAGTGCCAGGAAAAGGTATTGACAGACCCTCAAGAAACATTGCGAAAAAAATCCCTGGATAACCTATTAAAATTATGTAATATAGTATAGAATCTATAAGTGACGACATTTTCCCACTCCAGAACACTGTAAATAGCATCAAATATAAGCATTAATAGGATAAGGAGATATTAAATTGGAACTCACATTAGAAGATTATCTTGAAATATATGCCCTGTTGGATCCGGGACCTCTAGCTGCCATTGACTGTGGAAGCCTTTGTAAAGCTGCCTGCTGCCAAACCCACAACCAGAACATGGGTATGTATTTGCTGCCAGGTGAAGAAAAAGTTTTTACGTCTGCAGATAGGGACTGGTTATCCTGGGAGATACACAACCCCCAGGACTATGATTTTCCTTATAGCTGGGTTCAGCCTGTTTACTATGCAAGGTGCTTAAAGCCTTGTCCAAGGGAAAAACGCCCTATCCAGTGCAGAACCTTTCCCCTGGCACCTAATCTTACGATGGATGGCAACTTACAAATAATCTGGGAAACCCTTGAACTGCCTTACCAATGTCCTTTGATAGAAAAAAAATCATCCCTCAACAATAAATATGTAGAAGGATTGCAAAAAGCATGGTCTAAATTAATTAAAAACAGCTTAATAAGAGATTTAGTAAGATGGGACTCCATACAAAGGGAGAAGGATAAGGTACAACTACATCTCTACTAAATCTATATTCACTCTAAAATCATTACCACACCTTGGACAGCTAATCAAGTGCACGCATTTTTCATCAGGGCTGTTTGCAGCTTCCAGCTCTTCATAGGGGCTGTATGGACCAAAAAATCCGTTAACCCTGCCTTGATCTTGCATATTATGCCCACAGCCGGGACACGTGTACTCCTGTAGATTTCTTAATCCATTACACAAGGGACATATCATGTTCATTTCTTTGCACCACATCTTGCATTTTTTTCTTATGGCAAGTTTCACTTTCCTATATTGTTCTGCAAAGCAAGTAATTTTATTACTGCAGCAGCCAACTTTTTATTTGCTCCAGAGAAAAAACCGGGCCATTTAGACCTACCCAATTACTATCCGGTTTATTTAATAAATAATCTAGACTGATATAAATCTGCTTTTCTGAAAACTGCTTTTTAAATAAAAAGTTTATTGTAAATTTGATCATCATCTCAGACCCAGAAATCAGCACCATTGTCTCTTCATTTGAAATTCTCATATCTTTTAAAAGACTCACAATAAGCCCCTTCTTATATTGAGTATTTGAATTATATGGAGCATTTTCCACAATAAATTCCATGTCAATTTTTGCATTTTTCCATCTTTCATACTCATAAGAGTAAAGAAAATCTTTAGGGGTTTTCACTGCATATAAAACCTCTACTTCATTAAATAAAACTCTTCGATGCTCAATATAATCCAGCATTGGTCGAATGCTCCTAAAGCCCAATCCACCTGCAATAACAAGTAGATCTTTTCCTTGAAGACTAGATTTTGCCCAGCCGTTTCCAAAGGGCCCTGCAGCCTTGATTACTGTTCCCTCCATGAGTGATTCAATAATTTTATATTCAATGCTATTTTTTACTGCATAATGAATTGTATGCTCAAAAAAATCTGTTTTATTAGGGTTGGATGTAATGGTACTTTTATATAACCCCAAACCAGGTATTTCTAATAGATTAAACTGCCCAGGCACAAATTCTAGTTTTGTTACTATTTGCTTTTTTATAAAAGCAAATTGAAAAGTAAAGGAATTATCAGTTTCCTTTCTTTTCATAAGAACTTCAACGTCATAAAAAAGAGGCTTTTCTAATGTATTAAAAATCATTACAGTCACTCTCCCATGGACAATTGTTCAAATTTTCATTCTAATTTATACAATTCTTAATTCTCTATACAAGTAGTTAATCCTTCTAATGGTTTAAGTTATTACTAAAAAAAAATGAGGATTACCATTTAGTAATCCTCATCTGAAGCATCCACCATACTACAATTGTCCTCGCTGCAATGATAGCCACAAATAGGACACTCCCCTGATTTATTCTCTGTCAGGGAAAACATGGTTCCACAGTTAGCACATTTAAAGCTAGAACTGGCATTTTCAGGCTGTGAATATACCATTCATAAACTCCTCCTAATGACCAAAAAGTTATTTATATTATGTTAGAAAAGGAGGATAATTATTAATTTTTTATATTTCATTTGAACCAGTCAGGGAAATAAGCCCCTTAATGGCATTTCTTTCAGTAAATAAACCTATTATTCTATTATCCATGGTTACTGGAAGGCAACCAATCTTTTTGTTTATCATAAGCTGGGCTGCTTCTAATACTTTTGTGTCTTCTGTTACTGAAATAACCTGATCAAGCATCACTGATTGAACACAGGTTAAATTCAACAGTTCCATGTCACACTCTTCAACAATTGAAGGAAGTATATCTCTCAAGTCTCTTTCAGAAATAAGACCAACAAAAATATCATTCTCTACAACTGGAATGTATCTAATACGATTAGTTCTAAGCAGCTTTAAAGCCCAAAGCAGTGTATTCTTTGGGGCTAGTGTCTGAAAATTCCTTTCCATGAAGTCCCTTACCAAAGTCATCATTAATGCCTCCCGGGGAGCTATTATGTGAATTAAATAACAGTTTTAACATAAACATTTCTAGTTAATTTTCGAAATTCCTGCAAACACCATGGGAAAAGAAAAGCCCATAACACTAAAAAGTCTGGGCTTTAAGCTTTCTAACGTTTACCCTTGTCATATGGTTCCCCAAGGGCTTTTGGAGCCTGGGATGATTTTGAAAAAATCACCAGAGCTATAAGGGTAAAGATATAGGGAAAGGTTTTTAAGACTATCCCTGGAATAACGGCAAAGGCCGGGATTACCTGGGATACATTGGCTATGGTGCTGGCGAAACCAAAAAACAATGTAGCACCTAGTATGCCAAGAGGCTTCCATTGACCAAAAATCAACGCTGCAAGGGCAAGAAACCCTAGACCTGCAGCTGTCCCATTAAACTCACCTGAATAGGTAACAATAACAATTGCTCCACCAAGACCTGCAAGGGCGCCAGATATCATAACAGCAATATAGCGCATTACATACACATTGATACCAGCAGAATCGGCAGCATGAGGGTGCTCTCCACATGCCCTTAATCTTAATCCAAAAGCCGTTTTATAAAGTACAAACCATGATACCAGTAATATTGCTAATACCAGCCATGTTGTAGGATAGCTCATGGTGAAAAAAAGCTTGCCTATTATGGGAATATCAGAAAGAACATTAATGTTTTTTCTTGCCATTCCATATACAATCTGGATGTTGCCGCTGCCGGTAATGTTTCTGGCCAGAAAGGTTGTAAGAGCTCCGGCAATCATATTAATTGCAATACCACTAATAACCTGATTTGCATTCAAGGTAATGCAGGCAAAGGCATGGAGCAGGGCAAACAGGGCGCCGGCAATGCAAGCTGCCAAAAGACCAATCCAAATAGCAGTACCGGGATATATAAATTCCAAACGTGAAATAACTATAGCTCCAGTAAACATGCCCATTACCATAAGTCCCTCAAGACCAATGTTAACTACACCACTTCTTTCGCTGTATAATCCCCCAAGGGAAGTAATCAACAAGGGGATAGTAAAGGCAATAGCATAGGGAAAAATTAACACTATTGTTTCTAACATATTACTTGGCACCCCCCAGCTTTTTCCTGAGCTTTTCCCAGTACCTTTGTATCAGGATGCTGGTAGCTGCGAAATAAATAATAACGGCAATTATTGTGTTGGCTATTTCAGGAGGTATGGCTGTCATGGCATTCATAAAGCCCTTACCAGTATGAAGCAGACCAAAAAATAGAGCCGCGCCCAAAACACCTGCTGGCGAATTTGCTCCTAAAAGTGCTACTGCAATACCATCAAAGCCCTGTGATGGCAGAACTCCAATCTGCATATTTGATGCATATCCCACATAAAACGTTGCACCGCCAAGGCCGGCCAGGGCACCTGCTATAACCATGGAAAGAATGACACTACGATTAACATTTATTCCTGCAGTTTCAGCCGCATGTCTATTATAGCCCACAGCCTTTAGCTCATAGCCCAAGGTTGTCTTGTTAAGAATGAAAGCAATGATAATTACAAAGATAACAGCAACAAATAAGCCTAGATTTATATAAGATCCATTAAACAAATCAGTAAGCCATGGCACCTTTAGTGATGCTTCATAGGGAATTCTTCTAGACTCGGTTTCCAGGAACTGCCCTTTAAAATAGGCTGGAATTGTATAGTAAACAGTCCAGTAAGCAATCCAGTTCATCATAATGGTGGAAACAACCTCGTGAACATTAAACCTTGCCTTAAGCCAACCAGGCAGTGCAGCCCACAGACCTCCACCCAGCATGGCGGCAAAGAGCATTACTGTAAGAAGAATAGGCTTTGGCCAGGCAAAGGTTAGACCAATGGCTATAGCACAAAGGCCACCTATAAGCATTTGTCCCGCTGCACCAATATTGAATAATCCAGTTTTAAAAGCAAAGGCTACTGAAAGACCGGTAAAAATCAGAGGAGTAGCAGTTGCCAAAGTGTTGCCTATTCTTTCGATATTCATCAGCCCACCACGAAATAGGTATATATACCCTTCAATGGGGTTATTCTTAGCAACCAGCATGAGAATACCGCCAGCTATAAGCCCCAGTACTACAGCAACCAAAGACAGTATATATTCATTGTTAACCTTTAATTTCAAGCTGTAGCACCTCTTTTCACTCCTGCCATCATGAGACCAATCTCATATTCGTTGGTTTCATCAGCATTGACAATGTCAACTAACTCCCCATTATTGATGCAGGCGATTCTATCTGAAATATCCAGAATTTCGTCAAGCTCCAGGGATATTAAAAGAACGGCCTTGCCCCTGTTTCTCTGCTCTACCAGGCGCTTGTGAATATATTCTATAGCACCAACATCCAGTCCTCTGGTGGGCTGAACAGCAATTAAAAGGTCCGGATCCCTGTCAATTTCACGACCAACAATAGCCTTTTGTTGATTTCCACCAGAAAGCGAACGGACCAAAGAGGAACCTCCCTGTCCAGCACGTACATCAAATTCGGCAGCAATTTTTTCTCCATATTGGTGGACCTTGTCCCAGTTTATAAGGCCATTTTTGGCAAAGGGCTGTTGATAATACAGCATTAAAATCATATTTTCTTCCAGGGTATAGTCAAGAATAAGTCCGTGCTTATGCCTATCCTCTGGAATATGGGAAAAGCCCATATTAATCCTTTCCCGAATAGGCAGATTGGTAATGTCCCTGTCTTTAAAAAATATTTTGCCTTTTTCAACTCTTTTAAGGCCTATTAAGGCTTGTACTATTTCTGATTGGCCGTTGCCATCAACACCAGCAATGCCAAGTATTTCTCCGCGGCGTACCTCTAATGAAAAATCCTTTAAACCAAGAACCCCTTGGCTATTTCTAACTGACAGGTTTTCCAACCTCAAAATAGCTTCACCAGGCTCTCTTTTTTCCTTATCTACCTTAAAGGAAACCTTTCTACCAACCATCATTTCTGCCAGCTGCTCCTGGGAAGTTGATGCTACATTTACTGTGCCCACATACTTACCCCGGCGGATAACTGTACAGCGGTCAGCAATAGCCTTGATTTCTTTTAGTTTATGGGTTATAAGAATAATAGACTTTCCTTCCCCAATAAGGCCGCCCATGATTTTCATTAATTCTTGTACTTCCTGAGGGGTTAATACAGCTGTTGGTTCATCAAATATGAGAATATCCGCCTTGCGATAAAGCATCTTAAGTATCTCTACTCGCTGCTGCATGCCAACAGAAATATCAAAAACCTTTGCATAGGGATTTACATTAAGCTTATACTGCTCAGAAAGCTCTTTTATCTTTTTTGCTGCTGAAGCTTTATCAACAACCAATCCCCTTCTTGGTTCTATTCCCAAAATAATGTTTTCTGTTACAGTAAAATTGTGAACCAGCTTAAAATGCTGATGAACCATTCCAATACCAAGATCATTAGCTACATTGGGATTGAGAATATTAACCTTATTGCCCCGGACCTTAATACTTCCACTATCAGGCTGATAAAGGCCAAAAAGAATACTCATCAAAGTAGACTTTCCTGCACCATTTTCCCCCAACAGCGCATGAATTTCTCCCTTTTTTAACTGGAGGGTAATATCATCACAGGCAACTACACCAGGAAATTCCTTGCGAATTTTTTGCATTTCAACAACATACTCCATAGCTACCCCTCCCCTTGTCACCCTGCTTTTATTTGCCATATTAATGAAAATTGTTCAAAAAGAAAGGGGCGGATTAAC
The DNA here is from genome assembly GCF_000620305.1 of Desulfitibacter alkalitolerans DSM 16504. NCBI lineage: Bacteria > Bacillati > Bacillota > Clostridia > Neomoorellales > Desulfitibacteraceae > Desulfitibacter > Desulfitibacter alkalitolerans. The sequence continues at coordinate 618,324 of NZ_KK211100.1, forward strand.
CGTCCCTTTCTTTTATAATTAATCCATTGGTTACTTTTACTTGATCAAGTCACCTTGTTCATCTGATACTACAAGACTTCCTGCCTTTAGCTGAGCAAATACCTCAGCAACTTTACTTTCAACCTCGGCACTTAGGTTTGGATTTTTGGCAGGAATACCAACACCATCATTTTGTGCACTAAATGTGAGTATCTCTCCACCAGGGAAGCTGCCTTCCTTTTCTGCCTTGATCATGTCATAAGCAGCCTGGTCAATACGCTTCATGGCTGATGTTAGGATAATTGATTTATCTCCCTCATAAATACCTTCAGCATACTGGTCAACGTCAACTCCAACAATCCAGACTTCAGCACCGGCTCTTGCCCTGGTTTTAGCCTCGTTGATAGCACCAACACCCACGCCACCGGCAGCAGCAAAGATAACGTCTATTCCCTTATCGTACATCTGTGCTGCTAATTGCTGACCTGCAGCAACGTTGTCAAAGGTTCCCTGGTAAATCACGTTTTCTGGTTTTATAACCATATTAGTGCCAAAGTTATCATTTGCGTACTGGATTCCCTGCTGGAAGCCCCAGTTAAACTTCTGAACTGGAGGTATCTCCATACCACCAATAAAACCAGCTTCACCTTCTTGTAACTGCAGGGCAGTTGCAACACCTGCTAAAAAGCCTGATTCGTGCTCTGCAAAGAAAATTGAGACTGTATTGTCTCCAACAACCGGTGCCCAGTCACCTGAATGGGGATATCCATCTAATAATACAAATTTTGCTTCTGGATACCTTTCTTGTGCTGCAAATATTGCTGTTTCAAATTTAAACCCAGGAGTCACAATAAATCTAAATCCAGCATCATACAGGTTTCCGATCTCTGTAATATAATGTGCTTCAGTTTCACCGGCAGGCCTTAAATATCTTGTCTCCACACCAAAGTCTGCTGCTGCTTTTAGTACGCCTTCCCAGGTCCCCTGATTAAAGGATTTGTCATCAATTGTACCAGCATCTGTAACCATACCAACTTTAAAACCCTTGGCTTCATCAGCAGGCTTGTCAGCAGGTTTATCAGTTGTGCCTCCACAACCAACAGCAGCTGCTAACATGAATAATAAAACTACAAACAACCCAACTCCTTTTTTAAACATTACTCCATCCTCCTCAATGTTTTTTTCAAAACAACCAAACCCATTTTACCATCATTAATGTTTTTTGTGTACTAGCAAAATTGCAATATTTCAAGCAAATTGACTAGATTTAGTTAGATTCCTTAATGATTTCTTCCATAATATTTTGTGTTGAGCTTGTACCAAATCTGGCAGCCCCAGCCTTATATAACTCAAGGAGTTGATCTAGATTGCGAATTCCACCTGATGCTTTAATTGCTACCTGCGGTCCACAGTTTGCTCTCATTAATTTAACATGTTCAAGGGTTGCACCTATATTTGCAAAGCCCGTTGAGGTCTTAACAAAATCCACATTTAATTCCTCGCATATCTGGCAGCATTTGATGATTTCCTCATGTGCAAGAAAAGCATTTTCAAAAATTACTTTAATTAGAACCTTCCTTTCATGACAAGCCTCAGTTACTGCCCGAACATCTTCTTTTACATAATCCCAGTCCCCTGAACGAACCCTGCCAATGGGCATAACAAGATCAAGTTCAACTGCCCCATCTTCTATTGCCTTAATGGCTTCAAAAACCTTTACATCAGTAGTGCTGTTTCCATGGGGAAAGCCTATGACAGCACTAACAAGAACCTCTGAGTTCTCCAGTAGTTTATTACAAACAGCAACGTCATAGGGCCTTACACAGACTGTTGCCACATTGTACTTTCTAGCAACTCTGCATTGCTCAATAACATCCCAATCTGTCATTTCAGGCTTTAATATAGGATGATCTATCATCTTTGCTATATCTCTGGCATTAAGACCTTTTCGCTCCATATCCGTCCTCCAATATTTGATTACTAATACTTGATAATCATATAGTTATTCTGCATTTTTTATATAAATCCTTTTTCATATCAATTAATAGCAGCTGTGTGAAAAGCTTAGAGTAGGCTTGTTGCTATTGAATAACCAGCAACTATTAATAAAAGGATAATGACAACTTTTTTAAACAGCTCGTTAGGAACCAGCTTAAATAAAAATTTCCCCAAAAACATTCCTATAATAGGAAAAGGTACAAGATATAAAATAATCTTAAATATTTCCATAGAAATAACGCCGGACAAAAACATTATTGGAAATGTAAAACAGTAAATTAAGAAAAAATATGCCACTCCTGTAGCCCGATAAGCATTTTTATCAATATCAAAGTTGGTCAATACCAAAATAATTGGAGGACCAGGCATACCAATGGTAGCCGTTAAGAATCCCGAAAGGCTTCCACTTACCTTAAACCACCGCACCCTGTTGTCATCTGTGATAGGTAACGTATAGTTTTTCAAGGTTATCATACACATGAACACCACTACTATACTGACAAATATTTTTAAAAGGATTACATTAATTATTGAAAAAACATAAACACCAACAGGTACTCCAAATAAAGCTCCAAATAACATCTGCTTTACCATTTGCCAATCTGTATCCTGCCGAATTGTATATAATAGTGTCCCTAAAGAAAGTAATGACAATACCATACTTAAAGCCACTGCCCATTTTGGATCAAACATTAATATAAAAAAGGGTACAGCAACTAGAGGAAACCCAAATCCTGTCAATGCTTGTGTAGCAGATGCGAGAACTACCACACAAGCACTTAGTATCCATGTAGTTATATCCAACACACACACCTTCTAACTGTGAATATGATATCATATATGTTAGTGTCTTATATCTTAGTCCATCTTTTACGCTTCAATGAAGCCCAAAATTGCAGGAACAACTCCGGAACGAATATCCCCTTATATTACTAATATCCCAGGTCTTCACCTATTATTACTATATTATAATATTAAAAAATACTGCCAGCAAACCATTTGGTTACTGGCAGTATCTTGTAGTTAAGTTGGCTTTATAAATTATTGAATTTCACCAACAGCTCTTAAAATCTCTTCCACAGTTTTTGCATAGTTAGCAATATGTTCTTTTGCTTCTTTACTATTCATTACACCCATAGGTGCTCCTAATTTTTCCATGTCTGCTAAATACTCAGGATTGCTCATAATTTTCATGAAGCCTGCTTCTAAAATGTCAATAACTTCTTGTGGAGTGTCTTTTTGTACTGCAATTCCCCTGTCAGTACTCATTATTACATCATAACCTTGCTCTATAAGGGTAGGAACATCAGGAATGTATTCGTGACGTTCTGCTGAGGTCACACCTAATATCTTGATTTGATCCCCTAATCTGTACATGTCTGAGAGGTTGCCAAAGTTTAAGTCTATCTGTCCACCCATTATTGCTGCTTGTGCATCAGCTGCTCCTGGGAAGGGAAGAGTTGTTAACTCAATACCTGCCTCTTTTTCCAGCTGAAGAATTGCTAAATGCTGTCCAACAAATAATCCGGCTGTTCCAGCTGTTAAAGCTTTAGGATTTGCTTTTGCATAATCAACCACGTCTTGAATTGAGTTAAACGGACTGTTTGGAAGTACACCAATGGCAACTGGGTCAAATCCCCAATGTGCAACTGGAATGAAGTCTTCCCATGAATATAATGTGTCTTCAAGCATTGATTTAGCTATAATGTGAGGTAAGTTATAAACAGTCATTTGATATCCATCTGGAACCTGCTGTACAAACTGATTCCAACCAGTTGTTCCACCAGCACCTGCAATGTTAACAATAACTAGCGGCTGGCCAAATTCCTGCTGGAAGTATTTTAACAAGGGACGAGCCTGGGCATCAGTTGCAGCTCCTGCACTGTAGGATACTATCATTTGTACTGGTTTTTCTGGGAAACCTTCTCTTTTTGGCTGTTCAGCTGAACCGCCGCCACTATCAGGTTTGCTGCCTCCACAACCAGCTATTAATGCAATGCTTAACAGTAAAACAAGGATACCAATCAAAATTTTTGATGACTTGCTTTTTAACATAAACCAAACCTCCTCAATGTTTTGTGTTTATCTGGCGTGAAATTCCATTTTCTTCAAAACTTTAATTCAAGCTCCTCCATTAAACAGTCCTCTGTATTTCTCAGCCCACACCCTTTCTTTTAAAATATAAGGACAATAGAGCTTGTGAATATCTTAACAAAATTTAAGGGTATTGTTAACTGGTTTTTTGCAGAAATATTGGTTTGTTATGGCTGCCATAAGTTTTTCTTATAGTTCTAGGCATACTTAGCCTAGTGTCCCTTATACAAGCTCTATTGCTAAGATAACAAATTAGAATAGCATTCCCCTTGGTGTTGGCAGATATAAGAATACGCCAAATGCAAGATACAATACTGCAATAGCACCAATACCAAAAATAATTAGCTTGGGCAGATATTTAATGGGATTATTTCCACTTACTGCTATCATTCTTGCACCAACAAACATCATTAATATGAAGGTTGCAGTATAAAAACCTATTGTTTTTGCCAAAACTACAGCCAAACTAGTAGCAATGGAAATTTCTGCAACAATTCGCCAGGGTATCCATTTAACCCTGTCGCTATGGAACATGGTTGCATAAAACACCTGGAAAGCACCTACTAATGCAATTATAAGAAATACTACTGTTGGGAACATTGAAGCTTCATGAGACAGAGGATCTAGATATACCCTCCAGACTATAATGCATAATGCAATTATCACCATACCCAATATAGCATCAGTAGAGAAAATACCCTTGTACTTTAAGTCTTCCGCAGCCTGAGGGTTTTTCTTTTTTTCTGCAGCTTCCTTGATCATTCTTTTTCTCTCAAGCCAAATTGTACTAGCAATCACTGCAACAATAACAAGAATTACACCAATTGAAATTGGTCGTGTAAAGAAATAGTCGAAGATACCATCTCTAGCCATGGCAATCCTGTAACCCAAAAGGAAATTTTCTTCTGCAATTGGACCAAGTATCAAGCCTAATACTGCAGGAGCAGGCGATATGCCCAGTTTTAATAAGAAATATCCTACTATTCCTAAAGCCACCATAACATAAACATCAAAAAAGTTGCTGTTTACTGCAAAGGAACCAAAAAGACATAAGGCAATAACTGTTGGTCCCAGATAAAACTCCTTTACCTTTAGAAGATGGGAAGCATAATTTAATATAGCTACTGCAACAACTAGCAGGGCAACCTGTGCCAATAGAAATGCTGCCATAAAGGTATAGGTTATTTCAGCATTGATTGAAAACAATAGAGGGCCTGGCCATAAGCCATGGATCAAAAGACCTCCTAATAGTACAGCTGCTGTTGGGCTGCCAGGAATACCCAGGGTAAATAAAGGTATTAAGGATCCACCCACTGTAGCGTTATTTGCTGCTTCTGGTGCAATAACTCCTTCCACTTTACCCTTACCATATTCTTCAGGGTTCTTTGAGTATCTTTTCACCTGGTCATAGGCAACGATACCCCCTACCTGTCCCCCTGCTCCTGGTACAATACCAAGTATTGTACCCAGCACACCTGCAAACAGTTGTATTCCTTTAAATTTAGTCCACATCTCCTTGTACAAAGAGAATATATCCCCTTTATGCTTTGGAGCCTGTATTATCTGTTTTTCCCCTTCTCTCATAACATTTTCAAAGTAAATCAGTACTTGTGAAAATGCGAAAAAGCCTACTAGTGCGGGAATTAGGTTTATACCACCCCATAAATCCATTATTCCAAAGGTAAACCTTGGCTCACCTGTGGTTGGTGATATACCAATTATTCCAAGCCATACACCAAAACCACCGCTTATCAAACCTTTAATAAGTTCTTTACCGGTTCCCAAACTTGCGATTATTACTAAGCCAAAAACTGCCACCCAGAACTTTTCAGCAGCCCCGAATTTTAGCGCAAAAACCGCTAATAAGGGAGCAAATATCAACAAGGCTATTGCACTTATTACACCACCATGGGCTGAAGCCATGGCAGATGCTAAAAGCGCCCTTCTGCCTTCACCCTTTTGAGCCATTGGATAGCCATCAAATAAAGTGGCTATATTGGCAGGGGCACCGGGAATATTTAAAAGAATAGCCGATATTGACCCACCATAAACTGCTCCAGTATATACGCCGGCTAACACTGTAAGTCCTTCAACAGGAGTCATTGTAAAGGTAAAGGGAACTAGTAGGGCAACACCCATTGTCGGGCTAAAGCCCGGTAAGGCCCCAATTACTATACCGCCTGCAATGGATACTAGTATGAGCAGGATTAGCGATAAATCTGCCAAATGACTAAATCCATATAACAAATGTTCTAGCATTAAAAATTTCACCTCACTTTAAATATTTGAATTAAATCTTTGTGATATAACCTGTGCGCACAGGAATTTCATCTAATAATGTTGTCTTGAGGTGTGAAAATAAAATTAGTTTTCTCTACCATAATGTTCAAAGAATTTTTTCTTGAGCAATTCTCCTGCTTCTGATGGCCTTTTAGCTACAAGACCTCCGGCCTCAGTTATGGCCTTTGCTTTTCCTTCATAAGTGCCTTTGCCCATTGTTACTATTGCGCCTGCATGACCCATGCTTTTTCCAGGAGGCGCTGAACAACCAGCAATATAGGCAACTAAAGGTTTAGTAAAGCCTCCGCTTTGCATCAGCTCAGCAGCCTCTTCCTCCATACTGCCGCCAATCTCGCCTACTATAACAACACCTTCAGTGTCTGGATCTGCTTCAAACATTCTCAACACTTCAACAGTTCTTGTGCAAGGAACAGGGTCTCCACCTAGACCTACAGAACTGGATATACCAAAACCTGCGGCTACAACATGGGATGCAACTTCATTTGTTAAGCTCCCACTTTTAGTGATAAATCCAATTTTACCCGGCTTATACACATCTTCCAACCATACTGGTACAAAACCAAGCATGCCTTGACCTGGAGTTGCCATACCTGCAGTATTAGGTCCTAATACTACTGCATTTTTTTCCTTTGCAAAGGTTCTTATTTCCATACAATCCTGAACAGGCACACCATCTGCCAATAAAACCACCAGCTTTAGACCTGCATCGAGAGCTTCAAAAGCAGCATCCTTGGTTAATCGTGGGGGCACAAATACCACTGAGGCTTCTGCTCCATGCTTATGGGCTGCAGCAGACACTGTATTATACACGGGTAAACCAAGTGCCGTCTGTCCTTCTTTTCCAGGAGTAACACCAGCTACTACATTTGTATTATTTTCCAACATACGTTCAGCCCAAAACATACCTTCCTTACCAGTTATACCCTGAACAATTACCTTAGTATCTGAGTGTAATAGAATAGCCATTAGTTACTTCCCCCTAACCTAATTGCTTCCTTAACAGCTTCTTCTGCACTCCAAAAAGCTGTAAGCCCTATTTCTTCCTTAAGGATTCTGTGACCTTCTTCTTCGCCTGTTCCTCTTAATGAAACCACAACTGGAACTCTCGGCTGCAATGCCTTTATAGCTTCTGCAAGCCCTTGTGCAATAACATCAGCTCTAGCAATAAGTCCAAAAACATTTACTAAAACAACTTTCACCTCAGGATCTCTTAAAACTAAATCCAAAGCATTATATGCGTTTCTGTATTGGGCGCCACCAAATTCTAAAAAGTTGGATGCTTTACCACCATAATGGTTGACAAGATCCAAAGTCATCATCGTTAACCCTGCACCTGCACAGCAAAGCCCAATATAGCCATCAAGCTTAATATAACCAAGACCTACCTGTGATGCTTCGTACTCGATTTCACTATCATATTGATCTTTTGTTTTTGTAAATTTAGGCTGACGATATAAAGCATTATCATAAATATTAACCTTTGAATCTGCTGCTATTATATTACCTTCACCAGTTACAATTAATGGGTTTATTTCTACTAAATCGGCATCATATTTTCTAAATAAACTATAAACCTTAAGCATTACCTCAGCTGTTTCAAGGGCTTCCTTGCCGGTTAAACCCATTTTATAGCTAATTCTGCGTGCCTGGTAGGGCAGCAATCCTTTAAAAATATCTACCGTTTCCATTACTATTTTTTCAGGAGTTTCTTTAGCAACTTCTTCAATATCCACTCCACCGGCTGTACTGGCCATTATAAGAGGACTGCCTTTTTCAGCATCAATGGTAACTGATAGGTAGTATTCCTTTGCAATATTTAACTTTTCTTCTACCAATACTTTGTCAACTGTATAATCACGTAATTTCATACCAAATATTTCTTTGCTTAACTCTTTAGCTTCCCCAGGAGTATCTGCAAATTTAATTCCACCGGCCTTGCCTCTTCCTCCCTGGAGAATCTGAGATTTTATAACTACAGAACTGCCAATTTTGGCTGCATTGCTTTCCACTTCTTCGGGTGAATAGGCAACAAAACCCTGTGGAGTTGGAATGCCTTCTTCAGCAAAAAGCTTCTTACCCTCAAACTCATAAAGTTTCATGGATTCTTTTCTCCCCCGTTTTGTAAATTTAACAGTACCAATTGTTTAAATATACTACCTTCTTCCGAGCAGAAGAAGGTAGTATACATTTTTTAAAGGTCTTACCAATTTCTATGGTCAGTGTGTGCGTATTTTGGAAGGAAACGTGTTGGTAAAGCTAGAGCATCTTTTCTAAAGGGAGGTGCAAGCTGTGTTCCATCAACCATGAATTCTAATACTACTGGAACTTTTGCAGCTGCAGTGAATGCTTCTTCTAATGCTCCCTGAATTTCTTCTGGCTTTTCAATTTTGATGCCTTTTGCTCCCATTACTTCGCCTAGCTTTGCCCAGCTTGGAGCTTTGATGTCAGCACCTACAAATCTGTTATTGTAGAAGTCTACCTGGTTCTTCTTCTCTGCTGCCCATGCTCTATTGTTGAATACGCAAGCAATTACTGGCAGGTCTTGCTCTACAGCTGTCATGATTTCGTAGAAGCTCATTCCCCAAGCTCCATCTCCAACTATTGCTAATACTGGACTTTCTGGCTTTGCTAATTTTGCTCCTAATGCAGCTTGTAAAGCAAAACCTGTATTTCCAAAGGTCAAGCATGCCACATGGGTTTTTGGCTTTGTAAATCTCATGTAGCTGTTTGCTGTTGAGGATACGTTTCCAATATCTGTTGTTACGATTGTGTCTGCTGGCTTAAACTTTGCTATTTCATAAAGCGCTCTTCTTGGGTTAATTGGGTTGCCATCTTTCATTGCTAATTCATAGATTTCTTTGTCCCATGCTTCTTGCTTCTCTTTGATTTTAGCCATTCTTGCTTCATCTACTGGTCTGTCTTCCTGGCTCTTTAAGATGTTTAATATTTCTTGTGCTGCGATTTTTGCGTCCCCTACTATTCCTACTTCTACTGGGTGTCTTCTTCCAATTTGTTTTGGATTAATGTCTATTTGAATTATCTTTTGTTCCCCTGTGAAGTAGGTGATATCATATTGTGGCAGTGTGCCAAACACTGACAATCTTGTTCCTACTGCCAGGATTACATCTGCTTCTTTGATTGAATGCATTGCTGCTTTTGAACCCATGTAGCCTATTGGGCCTACCCAGTATGGATTATCTGCTGGGAATGCATCATTGTGCAGATATGATACTGCTACTGGTGCTGTTAGGTATTTTGCTAGTTCTGCTACTACATCTAAGGCTCCCGCGTCTACTGCGCCTCTTCCTGATAGGATTACTGGATTCTTAGCTTCTGATAATACTTTTGCTGCCTGCTTTAAGATTTCTACATCAGGTATAAGCTTAGTTGTGGGACGATACTTTTCTGGTGGTAATATTTCATCTTCTAATTCACCATAAAAGTAGTTTCTTGGTATGTCTAAGTACACTGGTCCTCTATCTGCATGCATTATTCTAAATGCTGTTCTTACACAGTCTGCTGCTCTGCTTGGATGTGGAATGCCAAAGGATGCTTTTGTAATTGGCTTAAAGATTGGCACCTGATCACATTCCTGAAAACCATCCCAACCAATTGTTGGTGTGCCAGCTGATGGGCCAAGTACTAGCATAGGTGTATGGGCAAGGTTTGCTGTTGCCACACTAGTAACAAGGTTTGTAACTCCAGGACCATTTTGTCCTATACATACTCCAACCTTACCTGATATTCTTCCGTAAGCATCCATCATATGTCCTGCTGTATGCTCATCTCTTACTGGAATGAATTTAATCCCTGCCGCTGGAAATAGGTCCAGCATGTCCATGAAGGCTGATCCTACTATACCAACACAATACTCTACTCCTTCAGCTAACAATTGTTCTACTATAGCTTCGCTAGGTGTCATTTTAACTTTTGCCATTTTTTATTCCTCCTTGTATACTATGAGCAGCCCCCGATTTGGACGTTAATTTCCAGTTGGGACATTGCTCATTTTTTAATGTAGATCTTTAACAACTACAACAACAAGTTATTCATCGTAGCAGGGCTTGTGGGTATGTGGGCAATGCTTTAGCATTGTCCAAGCGATTGTGGACCCTGTGGGCAGGTGCGCAGCAGCTGTCCACAAGTCCACATGAGCGGCATATCCACAAGCCAATAACTAATATGCTATCTTTTTTAAAAAGGGTTTACAGTCCTGGGATGTCTTTGGGAAAATATAGCCAAAGGTGTCTACCAAGGGAATGTTCCATTTCCTCCAGTTGCCCCGTTATAGGGTGTCTTCCATTTTTAGAGTGTTCCCCTGGCCCCATGTTATAGACCTACACGCTGACTGTTTCCCGGTTTGCCTCTCCCTCTGTTAGCAGACGGAGGCCAGTGCACCGAGGGGATCCGGTGTATTCCTATAGCTCGCAAGGCTGTCGTTCATGGGTTTCCCAGGGACATCCCAAGACTGTAGACATCTATATATTTTAAAGTGAAGGAGGTGATTAAGATGTCTAACCCTTTGTTTGTCGGTATCGATATAAGCAGCAAGGACAATGTTGTTTGTTGTTTGTCTAATGATGATGAAAAGCGTCCTATAAGCCGGTTTAGTGTTTTTAATAATAGACCTGGTATTTTTGAGCTTAAGGATCGTATCAACCAGTTGGTTAGTAAACATGATTTTGATAGAATACTTTTTGGTTTAGAGCACACCGGTTGCTACTCTACCCATGCTGCCATCTACTTGCATCGCCATTTGGACTTTGCCTGCCCTGATGTTAAGGTCTACATGTTTAACCCTAGTCTGATTAAGGAGTTTAAAAAGGCTCATTTCTTGGATGCTCCTAAAAATGATAGGTTCGATGCCTGGTATATTGCTGCTAGGCTTAAAAGTGGCTATCTGCCTCATCCTTTTACTTGGAGTGAACCTTTGATGGCTCTTCAAAGGCTTACTCGGGCCAGGTACCACCTCATGCAGGCTCTAGTACGTGAAGCTAATTTTCTTATGTCTAACCTGTACCTGAAGTGTAGTGATTACTCTTTAGTCTTTTCTAACAAGTTATCTGCTACTTCTCTGGCTGTTTTGGAAGAGTTTGAGTCCGCTGAGGCTCTAGCAGATGCTTCTTTGGATGATCTGATGGAGTTTTTAATTCAGCATGGTAAAAACCGCTTTGATGATCCTCAGGCTGTTGCTAAACAGTTGCAAAAGGCTGCTCGTTCTTCTTACAGGTTGCCCAAGGCCATGTCTGATTCTGTTAACTTGGCCATGGCCTCTAGTATTAGGGTTATTAGAACAATCCAGGAACAGCTGCAGTCTTTGAAAAAGGCTATTGAGGACCATTTAAAGACTATTCCTCAAACTCTAGATTCTGTTCCGGGTATCGGTCCTATTTTTGCTTCTGGTATTATTGCTGAAATTGGTGATATCCATCAGTTTGACAGCCATAAACAGGTAGCTAAGTTAGCTGGTCTTGCCTGGACCCAAAATCAGTCTGGTGATTTTACTGCTAGTAGTACAAGGCTTATTCGCTCTGGCAACCGCATTTTAAGGTATTACCTTATTGAGGCGGCAAGCAGTGTTCGGGTGCACGACCCTGTTTTTGCCGAGTATTATGCCATGAAAAAAGCGGAGCCTAAGCAGTATGCTCATAAACGCGCCCTTGCTCTTACTGCCCGTAAACTGGTACGGTTAGTCTTTTTTCTGCTGAAGTCTAACCAACTCTACCAACCGAAAGGGGGAAACCGACAATTAAATTAGAATAGACCAAAGCTCAGGATTCCTTCCACCTATTTATTGTTATATTTGTAATAAATATACTTGTCATAGGGTGGGCTTGTTTAGTGTTGCCTTTTTTAGGCAAGCACCCCCTTTTGTGCAGCGAATTCTTTGAAAAATTTCCAATTACCTACTTGACATCATACCGCTGCTCTAAAAATATCGTTTTAAATTTGACTGCTTTAATTAAATACTAAAGCTAGTCATTTGTCAGCAGTTACTTACCGTACTTTGCCCAAAAATTTCCCCACATTTCCTCATCTGTAGGCTTGGTAGGTGGTAGGGGCTCTGATACCCAGGTTACATTAATAAAATGACGGTAATTAATGTTTTCAGTAGTTATATTTCCTCCCCAGGTTCCACAACCAAGGGTAACAGTTGATGGCATTCCATTAAAGAAGTTTCCACCGTTTCCTTGTGCCTGGGGCTGTCTTACCAAGATTCTACTAGTTTTCATTGTCTGACCCAAAAATTCTATATATTCCTTGTTAAATGTATGAATACCACATGAATGTCCGGTTCCTACCATGTCAGTTAGATCTGTAAGAATTTTAACAGCTTCTTCAAAAGTAGAGTATTTAAAAATAGTTAGGACCGGTGAAATTTTTTCCTGAGAAAACTGTTCAGTTTCAACAGGAAGCTTGCCTTCTACCATGAGCATTTTGACATTTTCATCTACCTGAAAACCTGCATCACCGGCAATTTTCACTGCTGATCTGGCAATTATTTGAGGATTTAATCCTACATACCCCTTCTTATTGGGTACCCACATCCACGCTTTTAGCTTTTCCTTTTCCGCACCATCACATAAATATCCATTGTTTTTCTTTAACTCTTCTAAAAAACCATCATAAATGTCTTCATGGACTATTAAAGAGTTTTCTGATGAACAAGATGTTGCGTTGTCAAATTGCTTGCTCATGGCAATCTTTGCTGCTGCATCAACTATATCAGCATCTTCTGCAATAATCTGTACAGAGTTTCCTGGTCCAACACCGTATGCTGGAGTTCCACTTGAGTAGGCCGCCTTGACCATGGCACTACCGCCAGTTGCTAAAACAAGATCCACCTGTTTCATAAGCTCACCAGTTAATTCAATTGAAGGCTCTTCAATAATTTGAATTAAATCCTCGGGAGCACCTACCTTTTTTAGACCTTCTCTCATATAATCTACTGCAAGCTTGGAGCTATTTTTAGATGCAGGGTGTGGAGCAAATATTACAGCGTTCCTGCCCTTTAAGATACTTAATGCATTGCTGGCTGGGGTAGCTGTAGGGTTGGTTACAGGAGTCAATGCGCCTACTACACCAACAGGTTTTGCATACTTTGAAATTCCCTTTCTCTCATCACGTTCAATAAGCCCAACTGATTTTGCACCAACAAGATCTCTCATTAACCCAAGTACTTTTCCCTTGTGCTTTTTTATCTTGTCTTCGTAAACACCCATCTTAGTTTCTTCCACAGCATTTTTCGCTAGTATTGATATAATTTCATCATTGTACATCTGCCAGCTAACAGATAGGCAGACCTCATCAATTTGCTCTTGGGTGTAATTTGCAACCTGCTGCTGCGCTGCTCTTGCCTTATCTACTAATTCCTTTATAACAGCTTGGCTTTCTGTCATGGTTTCACTCCTTACTAATAGTTCTTCATTTCACTTATATCCCAATGCCATGGTATGGGCATTAATAATGTAAAAAATACTGCCAGCCAAAATAAACTATATTCAGTTTATACTTTCTCGCTCCCTTCCTGTGTATTGGCTTTTTAAATATCATTCATAAACAATTACTATCCTGTTAATTTCAGTATACATTTTATCATTAAAGACGTAAAACAACAGTTTTTTATTAGCCCATAAATAAAACTTATGTGAAAATATTTACAAACTTTCTTGAGTATTTAAAAGCTATGGTAATAAAGGTTTTAAAAATTTGTCTAAAAATAAAAGGATATAAGTCTTTTTTATGGAAATAGATATAGTATAATCCTATATATAAACCATTATGGTTAGTGCAGGGGGATAATTAAAGTTATGCATGACATTCGTCTTTCAATATTTATTGCTGTAGTAGAAAAAGGCTCTTTTTCAGCCGCTGCTGAGGCTTTACACATAACCCAGCCGGCCATTAGTGCACGTATCCAGAGCCTGGAGGAATACATTGGGGTACAGTTGTTTAAACGTGATCGTAAGGGAGTTACCCTTACTAGAGCTGGTGAAACCCTGTATAAAAATGCACGTCTTATTAATGATCTCTGGGAACAAACCATTAAAGAGGTTCGTCTGCACAGTAATATATTTGATTCCAGATTAGAGATTGTAGGCAGCCCAACGGTCGGGCAGTATATTCTTCCATGTTTAGTTAAAGAATTTAAAAATATTTATGAATACATTAATGCAACTATACTTGTGGGCAATAATAATGATGTGGTAGACAAGGTTATTAATAATCAGGTTCACCTGGGTTTTATTGCAGGCCATTATGTTAATGATAAGCTAACCATAGAAGAAATCTTCTGGGATGAAATGATATTAGTTGTATCTAACAAGCACCCATGGGCAAAAACCAAAGCGATTGAGCCCGTTGATATATTAATTGACAGGCTTATCCTTAGGGAGCCTGGCTCCGGAACTTGCCTTTTCATAGAACAGCAATTTAAGCAACTTGGAATTGAATTGAGCAAAAATAAGTTTTTCCTTGAGTTTGGAAGTATTGAAACTATTAAATCTACTGTGGAGGGCAACTCAGGATGCTCCATACTTTCTAAATATGCAGTAAACAAGGAACTTAAGAGTGGTTCATTAGTGGAGGTTGACATCAAGGGCATGTCATTTAAAAGGCCAGTCAACGCTGTATATCGAAATTTTAACCACCTGCCTGAAATTTATAAAAAATTTATTTCCTTTGTTAAGAAAACCGTCCATACCATGGAGATTGGATAAAATAATTCATTCGAGAACAAACCATTGTTTTCTAAATGGAGGTTAAGATGGAAAGACTAATATTTGACTGCGATAATACTTTGGGTGTTGAAGGATGCGATGTGGATGATGGACTGGCTTTGCTTTACCTGTTGGGGAAGGGAAGTGTTCAAATCTGCGGAATCACTACCACCTTTGGAAACAGCAATCTGCAGGCAGTACATATGACAACTCAGCAATTACTTAAGGACATTTCTATGACTCATATTCCTTTGTTAAAAGGTTGTCCAGATAAACATACCTTAGATAGTGAGGCTGCACATTTTATAGTTGATACTGTAAATGCCAATCAAAATAACATCTCTATTTTAGCCACGGGTTCTCTGACAAATTTATATGCTGCTTATCTATTGGACAATAAAGTCTTTGAAAAAATTTCTCAGATAGTCATTATGGGAGGCATTACTGAGGATTTAATTATAAATGGCAAAGTTCTCAATGAGCTGAACTTTTCATGTGATCCAGCTGCTGCCCAATGTGTGCTAGCAAATGGTAAAAATTTATCAGTAATTACAGGAAACAACTGTCTTGATGCCTTTTTTACCAAAAAAGATTTTGAAGAAAGACTTTTATCCAGTGATAGTGCTTCCGCACAGTATATTGCCAGGAAATGCTGGTATTGGTTTGAAAACATGATGTCTATTTTTAATATAGACGGTTTTCATAATTGGGATGTTGTGGCTGCAGCCTATTTAGCAGAACCTTCACTATTTAAAAACATGCTCTACGAGATAACTCCTAACCTGAATGATCTTGAAAAGGGATATCTGACTGTTAAAACTCAAAGCGATTGGGCCTGTCAAATAAATCTTCCTGTCATAGCTGATTTAAAGAAATTCACCGATGATGTCTACGGAGCATGGCTTAATCTAAACCTAGGCTGAAATTCTCTATACTTAATATTACTACAAGTAGTTTCTAAAAATCTTCTTCAAAAACTGAGGTTCTATGTAAGCCTGGATTTTCTCAAAAGTATCTTTATTACTTAAAAGGCGACACGGCTCAATATATTCTGTCCATGCCATGGCGCACCAGGACACCGCCCTTAGATAGTTGAAGAACTTAAACATTTCAAGGCGTTCTTTAAATGTATTTTTTTGTGGGCAAGCAGGAAGCTTATCTAAATAGGTTTTAATAAAATAATTTTCTTCTTCAACAGATAAAACATAATCCCTTTTCCAAAGGGTAGTTGTTGCAATTACAAAATGGCTCAAGTCTTGAGCAGGTTCTCCCAGGATAGGTTTTTCCCAATCAATTAAATGGCACGTCTCCTTTTCTTTATTTACAATGAAGTTATGAGAATTAACCTCTGTGTTAATTACCCTCAGCCACGAATTAGCTAAAAGCATTTTTTCCTGACTTTTTCTTTTTTCTGCCTGTAATATAATTTTTTCCAACAACTCGGCTGTTTCAATACTAGCCTTGGTACACCTAAAATATATATCAAGCAGTCTAGATGCTTCATTATAAATACCGGTGAAAGGCCCTGGTTCCTTTACTAAGAAATTTGTATCAAGCTCTGAAAATTCTAATCCGTGAATTACTGCAAAAGTCCCAGCCGCTTTATCCAAGTCATACCTATAATCCAGTGGTTCACCAGGAAGAAATTCCATAATGAGAATCCCATAGGGAAGGCTTTTCATGCTGTCATCCAAATAATAGGGCCTTGGAGTTACACTAGAATTCTTCAGTAGGTTTAATGCCTGAAATTCATATTTAATTTGATTCTGCAGCTGCATTTGACTTCCCGTGTTCACTCTAAAAACAAATTTCCTTGAAGCATCAGTTTCTATTATATAGTTTAGATTGTATTCTCCTTGGGCTAGGTAATCCACCCTTACTTCTTCCTTAGGCTCAATACCCAGGTGCTGTTTTAAGGATGACTTATTTACATATTCCCGTACTCTAGACAATAATTGTTCTGCAAGCATCTTATTTTACCCTCTCCTCAGCTCTTAGTGACTTTAAAACGGCATATGTATTATATGAAAAATTATTCTCTTGGCTGTTTCCTAGTACTGCCCACTAGCTGTTTTATCATTTTTAATACTGACAAGATATTGTTGGCTTCGTTCAAAGTAGGAATTATGACAGACACCTTCATCACTTTTACCTCTTTTTTGAAACCAAACTCTGTTCCACTCAATTTTAAAGTAAACTCTTGTATTCAAAGCAGTATCTATATGATTATTTACTACTGCTGTTAATTCGCCCATATCAGTAGAGATTTTGATGATACTTTGCCCTGCAGAAAATTTTTTATCTGTAATAATTCCTGAAAAATATTCCTTTTGCGGTGGCAAGCAAATTTCAATATGTTCTGCTCTTACATAGGCAGTTACTTCTCCACTTTCAAGGAAATGGGGCATGGGAATTTTTCTGCCAGGTAAATGGAAGAGATTATTTTGAATAATTCCATCTAAGAAGTTGCAGGTACCAAACATGCTTGCAATCTTTTTGTTTACGGGACAGTTGTATAAATTATATGGTGTGTCAAATTGGATTATTTGACCTTCCAGCATTACTGCTATTTTATCAGCTAAAAGCATTGCTTCATTCTGATCATGGGTTACAAAAATAATAGTCATGTTAAGTTTTCTATGAATCTGTAATATGAGTTCTCTCATTTCCTCACGAAGATTAGGATCAAGATTAGACAGCGGCTCATCTAACAATAATACCTTTGGCTCTAATGCCAGTGCTCTGGCCAAAGCTACTCGCTGCTGTTGGCCCCCCGACAGCTGGGCAGGATATTTTTGTTCTATATCAGGAAGGCGAACTAATTCCAACAGGACCCTGGCCTTTTTAAGTCGTTCCCTTTTTGATATTCCAAGCATTTTTAGGCCAAAAGCAACATTTTCACCAACTGTAAGGTGGGGAAAAAGCAGATGGTCTTGAAACACCATGACAACATCCCTTTTTTCTGCAGGCAGAAAAGTAACTTCTTCTTTATCTAATAAAATTTGCCCTTCTTCAGGAATAAGCAGTCCAGAGAGCAGTTTCAGGGTAGTTGTCTTGCCGCAGCCGGAGGGTCCAACAAGGGCAACAAATTCTCCGTGCTCAATTTCCAGATTAACATTTTTGATGATAGTTTCCTGGGAGAACCTTTTCACCAGATTTTTCAGCACTACTTTAGCCATTAAATTTCACCCTTATAAATAATAAAATTGAGACTGTTGTTTGGGATCTGTGATCACCTTTTCAATTACAAGCATGAAAACAAGTGCAATTAGTATAAAAATTAGACTTATAACCGAACCTATGACCCTATCACCACTGTTGACATATGGGAATAAGACAAGGGGCAGGGTAACAATTTTTCCTCCGCCAATTAGGAAGGTCAAAAAATATTGACTAAAGGATACATTGAACATTAAAATACCGCTGCTGATAAGTCCTGGTCTTAAAAATGGAAGCGTTACATAAAAAAATCTCTGCCATCCTTTAGCCTTCAAGACCCTGCTCTGCTCTTCCCATTTTAATCCCATTGCTTTATATACACTTGCAAAAATTCTTATGCCATAGGGCATAACTACAACCAAATGGATTAACAGTACACCCAAAAAGGTATCCACCAGACCATATTTTATAAAGATAACATGTATTCCCATACCAATTGTTATAGGAGGAATAATTATTGGCGCTAATACTAGAATTTCAATTAATCCCTTACCAGGAAATTCATATAGCCCTAAAGCTTTCCCGGCTGGAATACTTATTACAACTGCTGCTAGTGTTACTGCTAACGAGAGAGAAATACTAGTACCAATGGCTGATAAAATTTTATTATTGGGACTTAATATATACTGCCAGCCCCTTAACCCCCATTCCAAAGGTAAAACATTTCCCGCCGGCCATTGTTTGGTAAATGCCCATAACAATAAAATTAGAAAGGGAAACATTAAAAGGAAGAAAAATATCAGTACCATTGTTTTGTGAAATAGCTGTTTTGCCTCCATATTAACCCCACTGTCTCAAATATTTTTTCATAAATAGATAGTATATTCCTACCAGCAGTATGCATATTGAGGTTAAAATAATGGTTATTACCATGGCAATGGGCCTATTATAGAGGTCTGGAGAAATGTAGTTGTAATATGCCCAGACTGGTAGTGCTTTTGGATAAGTAGCTCCTAACAAATAAGGTATTTCAAATGCTCCAAAGGAAAAAGCAAAAACAATAGCTGAGGCTGAAATTATACTCGGCATACTAAGGGGCAGGGTAACCTGATAAAAAATATCCTTTGGAGTTGCCTTTAAGGTAGCTGCCACATCATTTAATTTGCCGTGAATGTTTTTCATAACAGTATAAATCATCAGCGTAATAAAAGGTATTTCCTTCCACATGTAGATAATTATAATTCCAACTGCACTTTTGGAATAAAAAACAGGGGGAAACTGGCTGGGTTCACTAATAATACCAAGGTTAATGAAAATGCGAGCTAGAAATCCTCCCTGGGAAATGAAAAATACTATCATTAATGCTGCTACAATATGTGGAACAGCTATTGGCAGTTTATACATAAAATCAATCAATCTATTTTTCTGCGTTAGATTTACCATGTAGTTTGCTAAATAAATAGCTATAATTGTTGATAAAAAGGTTGATACAAAGGCTATATAAAAGGTAAATGAAAGGGAGGCCAAAAACTCTTTTTGACTTAAAACCTGTACATAATAATCCAGGGTAAACTGCTTAAGGCCTAATACTGGAAAATATCCAAAGCTCTGCATTAAAGCAAAAGCCAGGCCTCCCAAGAAAAACATGCTTAGAATTATTAAAGCTGGGGCCAGATAAAGATACGGTTTATACTTCATTTCTTACTCCTTGATGACATTTTCTCTCCATAAATCTTCTATCACTTCTATATAAGCAGAAGCAATTTCCGGCAATCTGTGATTAGCTAATTCCTCAGCTGATAAAGTTGCAATACCCAAATCTATTCCTTCAATCTCCTGCAGATAACCAGGCTCTAGCTTATCAATATCTAATGCAATCATATCCCCCCATAAAATTGGATCGAATTTTGAGATTTGTGCCTCTGGGCTTAAAAGGAAATCAGCTAAAACCATGGCTCCACCTTTGTTGGGTGCATTAAAGGGAATTGCCAGAAAATGAGTATTGCCTATTGTACCATTTTCCCACACAAAGGTTCGCACAGTATTGGGCAGCACACCCAGTTCTATCATTCCTGAAAATTTTGATGGATGATAAGACATATTAAAATCTACTTCTCCATCTGCAAACAGCTGATCAAGCTGTGCTATTTGAGAAGGATATGTCCTGCCTTGCCTCCAGAGGTACGGTTTAATTTGGTTTAGATAATCCCACAGGGGCTGTAACTGCTGATTTAATTCCTCTTTATTAACCTCTTCTACATAGGGGAAGGCCTCATAACCACCACATAATTCATACATTAAATGCCTTATAAAAACACTTCCTGTAAAATCAGGCAGTTCTGGATAAGTGAATCTACCAGGATTAGCCTTTGCCCAATCAAACAGTTCCCCACTTGATTTAGGCGGATTGCTTACTCTAGCAGTATCATAGGCAAATACAAACTGCGCCTTTCCATAGGGAACTTCATAGCCTTCCACTGGAAAACCAAAATCGAAAGCAATATCTGGAGCATCCTTATCTACATACTTATTAAAGTTAGGAATATGTTCTGCAAATGGCCCCCACAACATATCTGCCTGCCTGGCAGTTCTAAAATTTTCACCGTTAATCCAAAGCAGATCAATAGAACCCTTTTGCCTGTTTACCTGCTTTTCTCCTAGGAGTTTATTGATAAATTCTGGTGCCTCCATGGGAACTCTATTTACTGTAATGTTATACCTTTCCTTCATCTTTTGGGCTGCATAATTATCCACCCAACTATTGATCCTTTCATCTCCACCCCACATATAAAAATTAACTGTTGTACCACGGGAATGGCTCACTATACTATCCCAATCCTGTTCTAATGGATTTACTTCTGCAACCTCACTTTTTTGTCCACATCCAGTAAAAACAAGCATTATTGTCAAGGTTAATAAAATTAGTAATAGTCTACGCAACTTTTTTGCCACCCTCTGCATTTTGTCGTTTTTGAATCCAACCTGGTATTAGAGAAATAATAACAAAAAATACTGCGGCCACGCCTAGATACATAAAAGTTTTTCCAAGATTACCCTCACCACTTACCACAGATCCTCCTGCAAAGGAAAATGCAATGGTACCCGGCAGCATGCAAATCCATGATACAAGTACATATGTTGCAAGTTTTATTTTTGTTAGGCCATACGCATAGTTTTGAAGATTAAACGGGAATACAGGCACAAGACGGGTTACCATGAGCATACGCCATCCCTGGTTCTCCACACCCTCATCAATTTTTTTAAACTGCTCATTTCCTGCAACCCAACCCTCTACCATGGAACGTGCTGCATAACGTGCTACTAAAAACGCTGCCGTTGCTCCAAGGGTTGATCCTATGGAAGAATAAATCACTCCAAACCACGGACCAAAAACAAAACCTCCTAAAAGGGCAACAGGTATACCGGGTAGAAAAAATACACATGCAGCAATCCACAATAAAATATAAACAATAGGTCCTATAATACCAAAACCCTTTATCCATTCTGTAAGCTTTGTTATATTCTCTATGCTGATATATTCAAAAACTCCAAAAACTTTCATTAAAATAACAACTACTGCAATTATACCTGCAATTACAAATAATTTTACCTTGTCCTGCTTTTTATTTGTAGGTTTTTTTTCCTTTTCCATAAAGTTCCCCTCTTTCTAACCCCAGTTTTAAACGTGGGTATAAAGAAGGGGTAAGCTTTACCCCTTCTTTATACGTACACATTTATTCTATTGGCAGATCTCCATGAAAACTCCACTCTATCCAAGACCCATCGTAATTCTGAACATTGTCATAGCCAATGAGTCTCAAGTTAAACCAGGAGGCTGCAGATCTAACACCAGATTGACAGTAGACAATAATTTTAGTATCCTTGTCTATGCCAAATTCTTTATACATTTCCCTAAGTTCTTCTGCACTCTTTACTGTTTTATCTTCATTTAAGTTTTGATTCCATTCAATCCAGATTGAGCCAGGTATTCTACCCTTCCTGAATGCTCCACTTTTTAATTCTTCTCCATCATATTCAGATTTTGCACGGGTATCAATTATAACAACTTTATCATCATCAACAGCAGCTTTAACCTCATCTAAAGTCGCATATATGTCCATATTAAAATCCTTGGCAGTATAGGTAGTAGGTGTAATACTAGGATTTTTAAGTGATTTTTCACCTCCTGTAGCTACCCATGCATCCCATCCACCATTTAGAATTTGAACATTTTCATGCCCGTAACCAAAGAATGCCCACCATACCCGTCCACTGTCATATACTCCATTGTCATCATAGATAATCACTCTGGTATCATTGTCAATTCCTAGACTTCCTAATAGTTCTTCCCACCGTGCCTTATCACACAACATACCACCAAAACCATAATCAGCTTCTGGAGCTTCATAATCAGGTCTCCACACATTAATAGCATTTGGTACATGTCCTAAAACGTATTTTGCCGGAGTACGAATATCTAATATAGCAACATTTGGATCATCAACTAAACCTTTCAATTCCTCAACATCAACTAACATCTCAGGCCGTGCATAGTTTTGTTCGTCAACTGTTACTGAAGGTGCTTGTTTCTGTCCACAACCAACGGCTAATAGACTTAAGACTAAAAGCAGAACTACTAGAATGTTTAATCTTTTTTTCACAAACATTAACAAACCTCTCCCCTCTATTTTTCTTGATTTGTGCGCCCTAGAGAAGCAAATACTTGCCGGTATTAATGAAAATTTGCACAAGATTTTTGAAAAAGAAGCGCCGACTTGTGAAGGTATTTGCTTTCTCTTTGTCTAATTACTACAATAAGATTATAATATGGCACTATTAGAATTTATAATGACAGTTGGTTATGTTATATAAGCTTTTGTTATGATGCTCATAATCTTACCTTATACAGCAAATTGGAGGATTATTTCTATGAATTTAGAATATCTCAAGACATTTTATATCACAGTAAGATGCAACAGCATTTCAAAGGCAGCCAAGCTTTTACACATGTCCCAGCCTGGAGTTAGTATGCAGATTCAATCTCTTGAGAAGGAACTAGGGGTTAATCTTTTAAACAGGAGTAACAAGGGTGTGGAATTAACTGAAGAAGGTGAAGTTGTATATGACTACGCAGTTTCCCTGCTGGCAATCCAGGATAATATAGAGCGCCAGCTTAACTGTATTAAAAACAAGCAGACAGAAATTATAGTGAGTTCATGCACTACCGTTGGTTCATATGCACTACCGTGCAGTCTCTATACTTTTAGAGAAAAAAATCCAAATGTCAATATATTGTTGGATATTACAAATTCAGCTAATGTAATTAAAAAAATCATAGATGGATCTACTAGAATAGGTATTATAGAAGGCAAGCCTTTTACTAACAGTGTCACATTAACAAAGGTTACGAGTGATAAGCTTAAGCTTGTGGTCTCGCCCAAACGTTATAAAAAACCTGAAATATCAGTAAAAGAATTTTTGAAGATACCTATTATTCTTCGGGAATCAGGTTCAGGTACAAAAGCGGTAGTAGTAGAAGCAATGAACCAGGCCAATATAGATCTCAATGAAGCTAATATTATTATGGAAATTGGGTCTCCTGAAGCTATTAAATCTGCTGTAGTGGCCGGTAAAGGGTATTCTATCTTCTCCCAACTTGCCATTAAAAAGGAGCTGGCTACAGGTGTCCTCAAAGAAGTTAAAATAAGTGAAGTAGATTTTAATGCAGACTATTTTTTAGTGCACTCCCCTGACTATGTCTTAAAAGGTGCGGAAAAGGATTTTGCCGAGTTCATTAAGTCAAAAAGAAGAGGTTTTTGTTAATTACTTTAATTATAACAAAAACCTCATTAGTAGTTTACTGCCCAGCCAAGCACCCAAAAATGCAAAGATGGCATATACCCATCCGCTCAGGGACAGTGATGGTATAGCACTAAAAAATGCACCAATATTACATCCTAAAGCAATTCTTGTTCCATACCCCATAATTATACCTCCTTGTATACTATGAGCAGCCCCCGATTTGGACGTTAATTTCCAGTTGGGACATTGCTCATTTTTTAATGTAGATCTTTAACAACTACAACAACAAGTTATTCATCGTAGCAGGGCTTGTGGGTATGTGGGCAATGCTTTAGCATTGTCCAAGCGATTGTGGACCCTGTGGGCAGGTGCGCAGCAGCTGTCCACAAGTCCACATGAGCGGCATATCCACAAGCCAATAACTAATATGCTATCTTTTTTAAAAAGGGTTTACAGTCCTGGGATGTCTTTGGGAAAATATAGCCAAAGGTGTCTACCAAGGGAATGTTCCATTTCCTCCAGTTGCCCCGTTATAGGGTGTCTTCCATTTTTAGAGTGTTCCCCTGGCCCCATGTTATAGACCTACACGCTGACTGTTTCCCGGTTTGCCTCTCCCTCTGTTAGCAGACGGAGGCCAGTGCACCGAGGGGATCCGGTGTATTCCTATAGCTCGCAAGGCTGTCGTTCATGGGTTTCCCAGGGACATCCCAAGACTGTAGACATCTATATATTTTAAAGTGAAGGAGGTGATTAAGATGTCTAACCCTTTGTTTGTCGGTATCGATATAAGCAGCAAGGACAATGTTGTTTGTTGTTTGTCTAATGATGATGAAAAGCGTCCTATAAGCCGGTTTAGTGTTTTTAATAATAGACCTGGTATTTTTGAGCTTAAGGATCGTATCAACCAGTTGGTTAGTAAACATGATTTTGATAGAATACTTTTTGGTTTAGAGCACACCGGTTGCTACTCTACCCATGCTGCCATCTACTTGCATCGCCATTTGGACTTTGCCTGCCCTGATGTTAAGGTCTACATGTTTAACCCTAGTCTGATTAAGGAGTTTAAAAAGGCTCATTTCTTGGATGCTCCTAAAAATGATAGGTTCGATGCCTGGTATATTGCTGCTAGGCTTAAAAGTGGCTATCTGCCTCATCCTTTTACTTGGAGTGAACCTTTGATGGCTCTTCAAAGGCTTACTCGGGCCAGGTACCACCTCATGCAGGCTCTAGTACGTGAAGCTAATTTTCTTATGTCTAACCTGTACCTGAAGTGTAGTGATTACTCTTTAGTCTTTTCTAACAAGTTATCTGCTACTTCTCTGGCTGTTTTGGAAGAGTTTGAGTCCGCTGAGGCTCTAGCAGATGCTTCTTTGGATGATCTGATGGAGTTTTTAATTCAGCATGGTAAAAACCGCTTTGATGATCCTCAGGCTGTTGCTAAACAGTTGCAAAAGGCTGCTCGTTCTTCTTACAGGTTGCCCAAGGCCATGTCTGATTCTGTTAACTTGGCCATGGCCTCTAGTATTAGGGTTATTAGAACAATCCAGGAACAGCTGCAGTCTTTGAAAAAGGCTATTGAGGACCATTTAAAGACTATTCCTCAAACTCTAGATTCTGTTCCGGGTATCGGTCCTATTTTTGCTTCTGGTATTATTGCTGAAATTGGTGATATCCATCAGTTTGACAGCCATAAACAGGTAGCTAAGTTAGCTGGTCTTGCCTGGACCCAAAATCAGTCTGGTGATTTTACTGCTAGTAGTACAAGGCTTATTCGCTCTGGCAACCGCATTTTAAGGTATTACCTTATTGAGGCGGCAAGCAGTGTTCGGGTGCACGACCCTGTTTTTGCCGAGTATTATGCCATGAAAAAAGCGGAGCCTAAGCAGTATGCTCATAAACGCGCCCTTGCTCTTACTGCCCGTAAACTGGTACGGTTAGTCTTTTTTCTGCTGAAGTCTAACCAACTCTACCAACCGAAAGGGGGAAACCGACAATTAAATTAGAATAGACCAAAGCTCAGGATTCCTTCCACCTATTTATTGTTATATTTGTAATAAATATACTTGTCATAGGGTGGGCTTGTTTAGTGTTGCCTTTTTTAGGCAAGCACCCCCTTTTGTGCAGCGAATTCTTTGAAAAATTTCCAATTACCTACTTGACATCATACCGCTGCTCTAACAAGGCTGCTGCCACCTGTTTAAAGGATTTAACTCTTTTGAATTTAAATTGTGAAGCAGCTAAAACAGCAAGTAATGCCCCTACGATTATACCTGCATCCATTAAAGAAAGGTTATTGGTGAAAAAACCCTGTGCAATGGCCTCAGCCCTGCCGGGATGATTAGCAAAATAGTCCCACTTTTCAGGCGTTCCGCCCATAGCTTTCCATATCCAAGCAGCCCAATAGGTAAACCCAGAGGTTATCTGCCAGGGCCTCCCAGCCACAACAAAAAGCAAAGTGTTTAGTACTGCAAGCAGTATGGCCCCAGTATAGTAGGTCCATGGCTCCTTTACCGCCCTTATCAACATCTCTTTACCACTCCCTATCTACTTTTAGTAACCCTTATCTCCCATTCGCCATTGGCGACTTCAACTATTTCACATGACAAGCCATTTTTTTGGGTCCACTCTGTAAAATTTTTTGCAGCACAGCTGTGATCAGTTTCTATAACAAGCACATCGCCAACTGTCATTTTTTTAAACTGTTGAATCGCTTTTAGTAAGGGAATAGGACAGGCCTCATACAAACAGTCTAATCTTATCTCTGCCATAATAATCCCCCATTAGAGCATAATATTATTCTTTTCATCATATTTTTTCAAAAGATAGAAGAGCAACACCAAAATGCCTACTTGGAAAAATACCGCACCTGGCCACCCCAAAAAGCTTGCAAGGTGAATAGTTGAAGCATCACTAATGAACCTCTTTTCCCACCAGGGAAAATGTCTGGCGCCTAATAGAGTACCAATCAAAAAACCTATAAGAACGATAAGCTGCATTAGAAAACCTTCTCCAATCCTCATTAAGGTTCCAGTTGCACAACCACCTGCAATTACCATGCCTACACCAAATAAAAACCCTCCAACTGCAGTATGAAATCCAACAGGATGAATAAACCCGGGGATTCGAGAGGCACCCTGAATTAAGGAAATATACTGTATTAAAGAAAATGTTATTGTCATTATTGCCACTGCAACTATTATGGCTCGTAAAATGGAGGTGCTCCCTGCTATTATGGGGTCCCTAAGAGATGCAGCAAAGCAAAACCTACTTTTTTGAAGCACAAAACCAAAGGCTATGCCAAAGGCCCAATAAGCCCCAAGAATTAAGTTGTTAGAACCAACCTTATACAATAATAAAAGTGCTAAAAAAAAGACTATGAAGAATAGAGGCTTTTGATCTTTTTTAACTTTAACTTTTTTATGAACTATCTTCTGTTCCAGCTGCATAGTAAGAACACCCCCAGGTTTTAATTCAGCTAAAAGAATATTCTTCAAAGGGGCATTAATTTCCTTCTATTTACAAATTATTGAAACTAGCAAAACCACCAGAAGCCTTAGTACCTACATATGAGATCTTTGTATTTCTTTTTTAGACTTATATCTATTCAGCCAGTTCTGGAGAGGCCCCTGCAGTCCTGGTGCACCTGTTTTGTCCCATTGCCTATTAAACATTAAGTCCATTAAATGTAACGCTTTTTTCCCCCCCATTGTCATGGATTCTCTGCAGGCTGCACAGTAGGTAATAATATGTTCTGATTTAGCCTCCGAGGCCCTCCGATTCATTATTCTTTTAGCAAGGTTTGGATTGGCTGGCACAACCATGCCACCAAAGCCGCAGCAACGAGTATTCTCCCTGTTATGGGGGAGTTCTTCAATTTTGTAGCCCATTTCTCGCATTAAAAACCTTACTGAATCATGTATGGTAGAACAATCCCTTGTTACACAGGAATCATGCAACGCCATGACCTTTCCCTTTCCTATGCCTTTAACTTCCTCAGGAATGCCAACTTCTTTTAATACCTCATAAAGAGAACGTACCTTCAAATGGGGACTCATGGTTGTGATCATGCTGTAACAAGACTGACATGCAACAATGATTTCCTCAACTTCCAACTGCTTAAAGGCACTTTCTAACAATGAATAACGCTGTGCAAAATCATTTTCTAGTCCTAAGGCCTTTGTAGGCTTTCCACAGCATCTCAGCACAGCTCCAGTGCCAGGCAGCTCCCTTTGAAGATATCTTAATATCTCTCCAACCAGCTTCGGTGAATAAGATGGTAAACTACAGCCCGGCATAAATGCCCTTTTGGTAAAACCTGCTTTAACATCAGGCTTAACTATATTGAAGATTGGATGAAAGCCCAGTTTTTGATGCATGTGAATTGGTTTGTGCTGGGGCAATGGGCCTTCGCCGTCTTTTACAAGATCCATTCTCATTTGGGCAAAAATTTCACTAAACTTATATTCCTTTGGGCAGTTAATAGTACATTGATTGCACATATTACAGGAGTATGGGATTAGTGGGTCTATGCAGCATGCTGCCAAAGTTTGCTCCATCAGCTGTTTAGGATATTCACAAAATTCATTAAGCATTATACATTCCTTCATGCATAGTTTACACTCGCACTGCAGACATCTCGTTGCCTCCTGCACAGCACATTTTTCAGTAAACCCCAGGTCCACTTCATCAAAAGATGTTACTCTTCTTTCAACAGGTATTTTTCTGGTCTTGCTTCGAATTGTTCCTCTTTCCTCATCTTTTATTTCTCGTATTAATGTGGTTTCAAAGCTTCCTTCTTTTTCTCTACCTATTGCCATATCTTGATTCCTAAAATACCTATCTATTGAAATGGCTGCCTTTTTTCCATGGGCAAGTGCTTCTATTGCAATAAGGGGTCTTCCAATCATGTCTCCCCCGGCAAAAACCTTGGGGTCTTTTGTTTGCAATGTGACGGGGTTTACAATTACCCTGCCATTTGACCCTAATATATCCCAATGGTCCTTTAAAAAGCTGCTTTCAACGCCCTGACCAATTGCTAAAATAACCATATCAGTCTTAAACATTAAATTTTCATTTTCAATATATGTGGGGTTAAATTTGCCTTCGACATCAAACACAGATTGACATTTTACCAGCTCTAACTGCTCCACTCTTTCTTGTCCAAAAAATTGTTTAACACCATATCCATTAATAATCTTAACGCCTTCCTCTTCTGCCTCTTCTATTTCCCATGAATGGGCAGGCATTTCATGCCTTTGTTCAAGACATATTATTGTAACGTCTTCCGCACCTTTTCTCACAGCACTTCTTGCTACATCTATTGCTACATTTCCGCCGCCTACTACCACTACATTTTTACCTAAATCCTGCGAAATATTTAAACTTACATTCCTTAAAAAATCAACACCAGGTTCAATTCCTTTAAGCTCCTTTCCAGGAACATTAAGCATTAAACTCCTGTGGGCACCTACAGCAATAAATACGGCATCATAATCCATTAACAGCTGTGCAAAGGATATGTCTTTGCCTACCTCTGTATTTAAATATATGCTCACGCCCAAGAGGGGCAGTATGCTGTATTCAAAATCTATCACATCCCTGGGAAGGCGGTAGGCCGGTATCCCTACCCTCATCATCCCCCCCACCACGGGGAGCTTTTCAAAAATCGCTACCTGATAGCCCTTCTTTCTTAAAATATACGCAGCCATGGCTCCTGCTGGGCCGGCACCAATAATGGCTACCTTTTGGGGCTTTTCATTTTCTTCAATGCTAATATCCCACTCAAATTCGCTATCGTAATTGGCAGCAAACCGCTTTAACTGCTGTACGGATAGGGGCTGACCCTCCTCACTTTGTTTGCATTTTTCTTCACAAGGATGGGCACATATTCTCCCCAAAATCCCAGGAAAGGGCAGGTCTTTACGAATTATTTCTAAAGACTCCTTAAACTCACCTGCGGCAATTTTTCCAATATAGCCTTTTACATCCACGTGTAAAGGACATGCTGCAACACAAAAAGATGGTGATTCCCCCATACATTCATCAACTATCTTTTGCATTTTCTGACGAAGCAGTTCATCATTTTTAAACTGTGTCACTACTATTCCCCCAATTCCACCTTAAAGGTACTTAACATCTTTAAATATCATTATAATTTCTATTACCAATAAAATAGGATAACAGATGTTTATGCCGCATAATGAATATTTATAGCTGCTATTAATGTTGTTAATTGTTGCTGATTTTTCTCAACAAAATAAGACAAAAGAACCCGCGGGATGTCAGGTATAGGGTGAAATTAATTATATTTCTCCAGAAACTCAAAAATTTCCTGTGGGGTATTGACAAATACTCCTTGGGCCTGCTTCATTTCCTCAAGAAGCCTTTGAGCATGACCCTCAGTAAAATCTCTTTTTTCAAAGTCATTTGCCATGATTAAAACAGGCTTGCCTGTCTGGCAGGCCTCTGCACTTAACTGGAGATTTGCCAGATTACCTTTTCCAAAGGGTATGGGGGTGATAATTATATAATTCGCTTTTTGTATTAGCGCCCTGTTCATGGACAAGCTCTTTTCGCCAATAGGGGCAAAGGGAGCCTCTTCCACAACCTCTACCCCCAGCATCTTTGCCCTGCTCCAGTCAGTATCTCCAATATTTAATATCCCACAGCTCACCTTATAGCCAAGTTGAACAAGTCTATCCAGGATAAATATCCCTGTTCCACCACCGCAGATCAGATGAACATGCAGACCCTTGCCTCCCTTGGAGTCTGATTTAGTCCTCCCAAGGGGTATCACATTAAACCTTCCTGTTAGGGGGTTATCTGTAATAGCAACCTCCATGCTGTAGACCTTTCTAATATTAGCAGGAGTTAATACCTGGTCAGGGGAACCTTCTGCAAAAATCTTCCCGTCCTTCATTAACACAACGTGTTCACTAAATTGAGCAGCCAGGTTTAAATCATGAAGTACAGCTACAACAGTAAGGCCAGTTGTCCTGTTAAGGCTCTGAAGCAATTCTAATAGTTCAACCTGGTGCTGAATATCAAGGTGGGCTGTAGGCTCATCTAAAAGAATAACCCTGGGTTCCTGGGCTAAAGCCCTGGCCACAACAACCCTCTGCCTCTCTCCTCCACTTATTTCTGTCACACTCCGGTCCTTTAAGTGCCATATATTAGTTATTTCCATTGCCCATCTAGCCAGGGCAAAATCCTTGGGACCCTCGCTTTCAAATCTTCCTAGAAAGGGAGTCCTGCCCATCAATACAGTTTCATAAACACTAAAGGAAAATTCAATTGTGGTATCCTGGGGTACAACTGCCATCCTTTGTGCTATCTGCCGAGGCTTCATTGAAAGAAGATTAATAGAATCAAGCTCTATATCACCCTTCTGTGGCAATACTGACTTTGAAATATTTTTAAGGAGTGTAGATTTGCCTGAGCCATTTGGACCAATTATGGAAAGAAAGCTTCCCGGCTTGATTTCCAGATTAATACCTTTAAGAATTATATTTTTTCCATACCCAAACTGGAGGTTTTTGACTTTTATATCTGAACCAAACTGAACCATAATTAAAACTCATCCCTTTGTTTTCTTTTTAATAAATAAATGAAGAAGGGTCCTCCCAGCATTGCAGTTATTATTCCAACAGGTATCTCCACACTTCCCAGAAAGGTTCTGGCAAAGGTATCTGTTACAACCATAAAAATCCCTCCTACTAATGCTGAGATGGGCATCAGGCTTCTATGGTCTGGACCTACCACAAGGCGTACCCCATGAGGAACAATAAGTCCTACAAATCCTATGGTACCGCTAACTGATACAGCAGCGGCAGCAGTAAAGGCACCCAAGGTTAAGAGCAATTTCTTGGTCTTTTCTGCATCAATACCAAGGTGTTGAGCAGTATGATCCCCAAAAAGCATAATATTTAGATCCCGTGCAAAGCAGTTGATTATAACCACACCTATAATTATCAAGGGTGCTGCTGCTTGAACATGTCCCCAGTTTCTAGCTGAAAAGCTCCCCAGGAGCCAGAATACCACCTGCTGCATCTCCTTAGAATTAAGAACCATTAGAAAGGACATGATTGCAGACATAAAGGCACTTAAGGCAACCCCTGCTAAAAGTAATGTATAAACAGGAACCCTGTTGCCAACTCTGGCTATGTTATACACTGTATACGTGCTAATTAATGCACCAGCAAATGCCATCCAGGGAACAGCCAGGTATCCAGCTGCTGCTGACAGGCCGGTTACTATGGCTATGGTGGCTCCCAGGGCAGCACCTGATGACACCCCTATAATATAGGGGTCGGCCATGGGATTTTTAAGCAGCCCCTGAAAGGTGGCTCCCACTGTTGCCAGGGCTATACCCACCAGGGCAGCTAATAAAACCCGTGGAAGTCTTATCTGCAGGACTATTGTTTGTTGGCTAATTCTAACATCATCCAATGTAATACTTTCTCCAAGAACGGGCACCTGGGAAAGTATAATCCGCCATGTCTGGTTCAGGGTTATATCAGCAGGCCCAATGGTAATGGCAGTGAGGCAAACAAATATAAGCAAAATAGTTAGAGCAACTATTTTGCCTATAGATCGTGAATTTGTTTGTTTTTTTATATTGTTTGATTCCTTGGCTAACTCCATTTTACAAAACTCCATGGTCTAGTCCTCTTCCCTCAATTCTAATTCATTTCACAGGAAGGAATGAAAAAGCATTATAAAACTTTACTGGAACAATTCTGGATGAATTATCCGGGCCATTTCTTCCAGCCCCAAGACTACCCTTGGCCCCGGCAGGGTTACCAGATCATCATCTATTGTATGAACTCTGTCTGTCTTAACTGCAGTTAAATTCTCATATCCCGGCCTTGCCATGATATCACTTTGCTTATGAAAGTCATTTGCTATATAAACGTCAGGATCTCTTTCAAAAAGAACCTCCATGCTTAACTGTGGATAGCGGGTATCTGCGTCTCCGGCAAGGTTTTGTCCACCAGCAAGTTCAATCAAGCTATTGATAAAGGTGCCTGGCCCTGCAGACATTAATGGTTCATCCCATACCTCAAAAAACACAACCGGTCTTTCTTGATCCTTTACCTTGAGGACAACAGCATCTACCTTGGCCTGCATCTCGCTGGTTAATTTCTGGGCTGCCTCAGGAACACCCATTATTTCACCTGTCATTTGGATATTTTTAATCACCTGGTCAACACTTTCAGCATCCAGGCAGAATACTGTAATGCCTAATTGTTCTAACCTTTTAATTAGCTCCATCTGTACCCCAGCCGCTACAAAAACAATTTGTGGCTCGGCATCTACTATAAGCTCAACATTGGGATTGGCAAAATCCCCCATTTTGGGTTTTTTTAGCGCAGCTTCAGGATAATTACAGTATTCGGTAACGCCAATAATTCTCTCGTCTAGTCCTAGTTCAAATAAAATTTCCGTTACTGCTGGCGTCAAGGATATAATCTTTTTAGGGGTTTCCTTGATTTCTACCTCCCTGCCCAGAACATCCTTGAAGATCTTACTATCTTCTCCCACAGTTGTGTCAGCCTTGCTGCCACAGCCAGCCAACAACATTACACAAACCATGAGTATTAAAGCTGCTTGATAAATATTCTTCATTTCCTATAAACCTCCTACAGTCCATCTTTGATTAACCCTTCTGTAACCCCTTTTTTAACGGCTGTACATATTAACTCCCCCAGCCTTGATTGGGTACCCACATCTGAAAACAAGTGTTCACCATCTACATTACAGGCCACTATTAAACCATCTGTTCCAGTACCGGTAGCTCCCCCTTCAGAAAAACAGCTTTTAACATTTAAATCTTGCAGGGCTGCTGTTTTTGCCTCTGTAACTACAATGGCTGTGCGAGCAAGGCACTCAATTGGAACAGCAAACTCAAGGACAAGGATAATATTGATGGTGCCTGCTATTGGTACAAACCTTCCATAATATATTTCATCATATGCGGCAGGTTCTCCTGCTCTTACAGCATTCACACCAGCACCAGCTGTGACCAGAGCAAGTAATGATGCTGCTCTATAAGATTGGTGAACAATGGAAGCATTATCCATGGAAGCTGATGTAATTAATCCTGTTGTCCTTTTACTATCTAATCCAAGCCTTCTGGCGTTGTATTCAAGATAGTTCTTTAAATTCCCACCTGGTAAATCCTCTGCTGTTTCCACCCATTGGGCTAACTGATGGTTAAAGCTGTGCTGTATTCTATTGATGCCTCCATTTAGTTGTGAGGTTGAAAAAGCAAACATTTCCTTATTATAGTTAATAAAAATTGTGTCCTCCTGCCTATGTATTTCATGCCCAGCAGGGCTTCTAAAAATAAGCTCAGATTTAGACATTTCCAAATTTTAGTCAGCCTCCATTATTTCCTTTAAACATGGTCATATAGAAACATTATCATAATATATTTCAACAGACATGCTCCTTGTTCCTGCATATATATGAATAAAACCTGTGGCACTTTACACCACAGGCTATTATTTTGCAAGAAGCACCTGATTTAACCAGCAATTTTTATTTTTCTATTTTTATTATAGGGTTGGAAAATACCTTCCATGAGCTGAAATTCTTCATTTAATATACCTGTGGCATGATGCATAAAATCATCCCTGATAAAGTATCTCAAATCGATGAAGCTAACCAGGTGACTATCATCTTTTCTTTGAACGGAAACATGGAATATGGGAGTGAAATCCTTAAACAGCCTGCCAAGCTTACTTTTTAAGGCTGCCTGTACAACAGGATGATTTATTTGCTTTCTATAGCTCCTCCTGATTTTCATTGCCCATGACAAAAACCTTATCTCCCCAACTGTAATATTATTATCATTTTCCAACAAAAAATGCCAGTTCCAGATACTTATAACAGACGGAATCACAACTACCTTTTTAAAGTTAGGGTATCTCCTTTTTACCACTACTGCTGCTTTCATTCGCATATACAGCCTAAATGATAAATACCCCACCATACAAACTGCTCCAATAGTATTGGCCATAGGATAAAACACCTGTCCTGCCAAGCCAGCACCCATAATAAACATTAAAATTGGATCAAAAATGGTCAAAATCCCCAGGTTTTGTTTTTTCTTGATAAGGGGCCAAAAAAGTTTAGCACCATAGGAATTAAGAAAATCCAAAAACCCATGTGTTAATGCCCCAAGCAAGGTCCACAAGAATATTGTCAAAAAGGCCGTTTCAGGAAACATTAAGCTTAGGAAGCCAGCTATTCCAGCTGAGACAGCAGCAAATCCTATGAAGGAATGGGAGAAGCCCCTGTGGTTTTTTAAGTAAGCCACATCCCCTTTAGTTTGATATATTATGTCTAAATCAGGAGCCATGGATCCTAAAACAGCGCCCAGAAAAATAGGGTCTGTTATGGACATGGGGTTTCCTGAAAAAGAAGCTGTCAAAGCACCAGCTAGTGCATGAGTTAAGGGATCCATATTAACACCCCATTTCTAAATCCGACATCCCCCAGCAAGAGTAAAACTTGCGCAACTGCGTGACAAAGATAATTATACCACAAGAAGCAGGTAAATCTCATTGTTAAATCATGCTAGTTAAAAAGCTGTTTTACAAGGAGTAGACAGCAGCATTGATTAAATCCAACTCTGACAGCTGTGATGCCTTCGCCGACTTACCATGGTTTTCTGTATAAATATGAATATGCCTATATTCATAAGTATATCACCTATGCTTATCATCTGCTGCATGGGCCAGCTGACATATATTATGTCTCCAAGGAAGGGAAGCACGGTTTCTGCTGTCATGATGGCATGGGTAATACTTTCTACAAGGTATACTATACTCTCCTCTGGTATATAGGTTGTCTTGACAGGCATGGCCCCTCCATTTAAGGTAATTACTACAAAGTTTAGGAAGGTGCCAAGGGGTAAAAGAAAGTTAAATTGGTATCTATTTAACCAGAAGAAATAGAAAAGCATCATATAGGTGCCTATATGGATTAGTGATCCAATATTGGCAGATATTAATGCAGGAATATCCAAAAGGCTTGAATCAACCCTGTTTAACATAAACTGTACCAAATAGGCAGCAAATAAAAAGCTAATTCCCCTTAAATGAATTAGCCCGAAATTTTTTATGTTACCCTTACGTATAAGTCCAACAATAATACTAAATATAAGTGTCTCAATAAACATATTCTCACCTTTTTAATATGCCAATGACTTTTTGGCAACTGTACTTTCTTTTATGGCTGCAGCACTTTCATCAGGGAATAATTCTGAAAAACATTGAATAAATGCATCTACTACCCTGGGATCAAACTGTTGACCTGCACATTCAATTATTTCATTAATTGCATTTGTGTACGAGGTAGCATCTCTATAGGCCCTGTTACTAGTCATGGCATCAAAGCAGTCTGCAACTGCAATAATTCTTGCCATAAGGGGTATTTCTTCACCCTTTAGGCCGTCAGGATAACCAGAACCATCATATCTTTCATGATGATGAAGAACAACCTTTTCTTCATCACTAAGGAGTTTGATGTCCTTGATAATATCAGCACCAATCTTTGGATGCTGCCTTACCAGGTCAAACTCACCATTAGTTAATTTTTCAACCTTATTCAGCAATGAGTCACTAACCGCAACCTTGCCAATGTCATGAAGCAGTGACAGATAATTTAGCTGTTCAAGCTGTGCAGCATCTAAAGACATTTGTCTGCCAATGGCAACGCTGTAGGCAGCAACCCTTTCAGAATGACCCTTGGTATATTGATCCTTTGCTTCAATGGATTTAACCAGGGTTTCTATAGTATTTAAATAATTGTCACGCATGTCCATGTAGAGTTTGAAGGAATGACGGGCCAGCAGAAAAGGCAGGAAAAACATTATCAAACCAAAGGACCCAATGTAATAGTAAACGACAGCAACAACAAAACCTAAGGGCGTCAATGCCAGGTAATGAGGAGTTAAAAGTCTAAAATTTGTCAACCAAATATTCCAGGGGTTAAGTTTTTCACTTAGGCTTATAACTAATGTAACTAGAATAGTGTTTACTATGAAATATACTATACTTACTAAAAATACATTGGCCACAAGATACGCATCCATTGATATTGTTGCGCTAATCCAAGGATTGATTATTAAAGAAGCCAAATAAATTGATATTATTAATTGGCTTGCATTAAAAACTTCTTTTATCTTATTAGGCCTTGATTCTCTAATGCCAATTACTATAGCAGAAACTATTTCCGCCACTATAGATATAAATGGTCCATAGTTGAGTATAACAGCTATATGTATAGCATAGGTAACTGTAACTGAACCACCTTTTGGAAGTTTAACCGTTAATAAATTAGCTAAGATTATAAAAATAAAAAATAGAGTTGCACCAAAAAAATTTATTTCTTTCCAAATAAATGTACCTATAGAAAGATACAGAAATATTAAGGAAAGAAGAATAACTATAGCTATATACACTTTGGTCAAAAAATTAAAGTTTTTTGGCATATTATTATCATCCAGTTTTCATAATAATTTTAGGGGTCGTACTTTATATAAATACTACCATCTCCAAGAAGCACCACCAGCTAACAATAAAGCTGTCAATGCAGTTAAAACTTTAAACAATTTTGCCATTTGGAAAAACCCCCTTTTACGGTGATCTCTTACTGTTCCGCTATCAGCAAGGTTTTTCCGCTCCTCTTGCAGCTCCGCTCTATACGACCCCTATTAAATTTTTCTATACAACTAAATCTATCCTCCTGTTTAACGCATCTAAAACCGCCTTTACAATGGTAATATCTTTATCATTGGTAAAAAGACATGAGCCTACTACCCTTTCAATGCTGCTTTCTGATACACATGATAAAACTACTGTGGCAATTTCACAGCTTGATAGTCTCGTCCAGGAAACCTCTTCAACTACAAATCTAAGCTTTTGATCCAGAACGGTTTCTATGGACTGGCAGGTAGCAGCTGCAATGACCCTATCTCTATTGGACTTTGAATTTGGTCCTTCAGCATGTCCATCAAAGGTGAACTCACCTAATTTTACTGATACCCTGGAAGTTAACCAATTTTTGCTTCCATTAATATCTACACTATCAATTATTAATCTGCTGTATTTAGAAGATGGTTCAGACTGTTTAATTTGAGCAACACTAATCTTTTTATGATCAAGGGGGATATTCAGTTCAGCCATAACTGCTGATTCAATATCCCTAACCAATTGTTTGGGCAATCTGTTACTCTCAGACAAGACATGTATCTCTTGTATTTTACCGTCCTCGCTAGAAATAACCACATTACAAGATATTACACCCTTTATTCTTTTAATAACATCCTCTATTTGCCTCTGTCCCGGTTGATTATCCTTTTCATCAAAAGCAGACATTCCTTCACCCCTCACCAATACATAAAATCACATTCGACTAAAAGTAAACATTTTCCTGCAAAAAAAACAAAGTTAAAAAAATTTTTCTATTTCTTTACATTAGGATCTATAAAACTGCGCAATCCATCGGCAGTCAAGTTAAAGCCTAGCATTGCCAGGGTAATTACAGCTGCTGGAAAAACCAACTGGTACGGATAAGATCGAATGCTTTGAAATCCATCATTGATCAAATAACCCAGACTTGCTTTGGGAGCACTTACCCCTAAACCCAGGAAGCTTAAAATTGCTTCTGCTAGGATTACCTCAGGGATGGTTATTGTAAGCATAATAATAATGGATCCTGCAGCTCCTGGAATTAGATGATAAAAGATAATTCTCCAATTGCTGGCTCCAATGGAATGGGCAGCCAAAACAAAATCCATTTCCTTGAGGCGCACTATCTCCCCCCTTACAATCCTGGCGGTACCCAGCCAGCATACAATTATAAGGGCTATAATAATAGTTTTGATGCCTGGCTCCATGATTAATAGTAATAGAATTACGTATATTAAAAATGGTATGGAATAAAGGATTTCCACCAGCTTCATCATTACTTCATCCAGAATACCCCCGAAGTAACCGGCAATTGCCCCATATACTGTGCCAACAACAACACTTATTAAACTTGCAGCTATGCCTATAATAAATGATATACGCAGGCCAACCCAGACCCTGGTAAATAAGTCTCTTCCAAGGGCATCAGTCCCAAACCAGTATTCCCAGCCAGGAGCTTCATTTGCCCTTTGCAATGTCTGCTCATAATAAGTCCATTTATTCAGATAGGGGCCTATAAGTGACAGTAATAACAGCAGAGTTACAATGGTTAAACCAGTATAAAGTATTATCCTATCCCTGTTCACCTGCTAATCCCCCTATGCCCAAGCCTGACACGGGGATCTATAAGAGTATAGGCCACATCAACTAAAATGTTAATGCATATAAGTAATGTGCTATAAAAAATAGTCAATCCCACAACAACTGTATAATCCCTGTTAATCACACTTGTAACAAACCATTTTCCCATGCCAGGGATATTAAAAATACTTTCTATTATAAAGCTTCCAGTAACAATCCCTGCCGTGGCCGGACCCAGAAAGCTGATAACTGGAAACAAACTATTGCGCAGTCCATGTTTAATCACTGTCATATTAAAAGATAGACCCTTTGCCCTGGCAGTTTGTATATAATTTTGTCCCAGGACATGGATCAAGCTTGACCTTATCAAGCGGGCTATAATTGCTGTTGGCAGCAGAGCCAGAGATACCATGGGCAAAATCATTGAATTCATTCCCTCCCACTGGGCAGGAGGAAGCCACTGGAGTTTTACAGCAAACACCTGAATCAAAAGCCCTCCAAATACAAAACCTGGAATTGATATGCCTATTGTGGTAAATAACGTTATTCCAATATCCTGCCACTTACCCTTATAAATAGCGGCAGTACAGCCCAGCATCATACCAAAAGTCACTGCAATTAACATGGACGACAGGCCTAGCAGTGCAGAAATTGGAAAGCCTTCTCTAATTATACTGTTAACTGTTTTATTGTCGTGTTTCATGGAAAAACCTAGATTACCCTTTAATAGGCCCTTAAGATAGCTGAAGTATTGCTCAGTCAATGGTGCATCCAGATTATATTTGTAATTGAGATTTTTAGCAATGGCATCTGGTATCTTCTTTCCAGTATCAAAGGGGCTGCCTGGAAGTGAGTGTATTAATATAAAGGTTAGTGTAATTATCACTATTAAGGTAACTATTGAAGAGCTCACCTTTTGAATCACATATCTCATGAAAAACCTCCAGGCCTATTTTTTAATATAAGCCCACTTAAATTCCATTTGCGGCCCAAAACTAGGCACTCCAACATTATTTACATGGTCCTTTATCAAGTATGGCTTTGTATAATAAAAAAGAGGGATAATAGGCATTTCATCCATAAGCAGTTCCTCAGCCCGATGCATGGCCTGGACACGCTCAGCCTGGTTATATGAATTATTTGCTATGGATATTAATTGGTCATATTCTGAATTGCCCCAACCAGTTACATTATTTCCTCCATCAGAAACATACACATCCAAAAATGTCATTGCATCAACATAGTCAGCTGACCAAGCTGCCCCTGCCATTTGGTACTGGCCGGTAAATATTGACTGCAAATAAACTCTCCACTCGTTGGGCTGTATTTTTATTGTATCAATACCCAGGTTTTTTCTCCACATCTCCTGAACAGCCTGGGCAATTCTTAGGTTGTCTTCAGAATCAGTTATTAGCAGTGTTACCTCTGGAAAATCCATTCCATCAGGAAATCCTGCTTGAGATAG
Organism: Desulfitibacter alkalitolerans DSM 16504; assembly: GCF_000620305.1. Lineage (NCBI taxonomy): Bacteria > Bacillati > Bacillota > Clostridia > Neomoorellales > Desulfitibacteraceae > Desulfitibacter > Desulfitibacter alkalitolerans. Next base: position 659,123 of record NZ_KK211100.1, read on the forward strand.
TAAATTTCTAGCATATTCAAGGTCTTCTGCAAAGTATTCTCCGCCTGTTTCCCTGAAGTCCTTGGTTTCAGTTATATCTGGAACACCATAGGGTACATAGGCATAAGCCGGCCTTTCTCCTGCCCTGGTAACAAAGTCTACAATATCCTGTCTTTCAATGGCCATGGCCAGTGCCTTTCTTACCCCTGGATCATCAAAGGGTTTAATGGTAGTATTGAAAAGGTACTTTGAAACTGATAAATCATCACCAAATCTTAATTCTTGACTTTCCCTTTTCAGCCTTTCTAAATCCTGGGATGGTATATTGTATAAAACATCAAGACTGCCAGCTTCGTACATTGCCAAACTGGTGCCTTGCTCGCTAACTAATGTGAAAACTAACCTGTCCAGCTGGACATTATCCTTGTCCCAGTACATCTCATGCTTTACTAACTCAATTCTTTGCTGCTCCTGCCACTTGTCTATTTTGAAAGGTCCATTATTTATATATGTTTCAATATCCTCAGCCCAGTTAGGATTATTTTCTACAGTTTCCCTGTGTACAGGAAAATAGGTGGGGAAGGCTGTAAGTCCTAAGAATTGAGGAGCAGGGGCATTTAAAACGACTTTTAGGGTATGCTCATCAAGGGCAGTAACTCCAACCAGATCGGGATCTGTCACATTGGTATTTTCCAGATTATTGTACTCAAAAGCATTGACTATGTAATATAATTGATAGGCATATCTTGATGCATATTCTGGATCAAGTACACGCTTCCAGGCAAATTCAAAGTCATGTGCCGTCACAGGCTCCCCATTGCTCCATTTAGCTTCTTCTCTTATATAAAAGGTATAAGTGCTTTTGTCTTCGGAGATTTCCCAGTGGGTTGCCATGGCAGGCTCAAGTTCACCAAAAACATTATATCTAGTTAACCCCTCCATAACGGCATTGACAAGCGTCATATCAGGCTGACCCACCACTCTGCCAGGGTCTATAGTTTCTGGTGGACTATTTAGATTAAATGTCAAAATAGCTGCATTTGCATTATTACTTATGTCTGACGGCTTTTCTGATCCACACCCAACTAGTGAAAAAACTAGAATTAACATCAAAGCAACGCCTGCCAATATCTGCCTTTTATTCATATAATTTTCTAGCCTCCCTAATCAGCCCATATAATAAAACTAGTATATACAATTCTGCATTTTTTTCTGTTTTCCTGTATATTGTGACAATATAATGTATTTTTTCATAATTATCCACAAAAAAAACCGATACATTTTGTATCGGCTATAAATAATTAAGTGCTTTTACCGGATCTAGATTTGCTGCCCTGACTGCAGGATATACACTTGCCATAACTCCTACCATTACTGTTAAAACTAGCACCCATAAGCCTACAACGGGACTCCAAGTAATATTGCCTTGAATATCAGCTATTATGGGTGCTGCAAAGACAACTATTATCATACCAATAAGATATCCGCCAGCTCCAGCCATGGCACTAAGAATTCCTGCTTCATAAAAGATGATTGACATGATATGCTTTTTCCTAAAGCCATATGCTCGAAAAATACCTATTTCCCAGGTTCTTTCCTTTACAGAGGACATCATGGTTGTACCCATAATTAAAGAGCCGATTACAATGATTACCACGGTTACCATAAAGGCAATCCGTGCAAAATGCTCAACTATTACCCTTCTCCCTTCGGCTGCATCCTGAACCCTTGTACCTGCCAGACCAATATCTTTTTGTCTAAGCTCATTTACAAGAAAATCAGCCGTCTCAGCTCCCTGGCTGCCTGGTATAACCACTTCTGCCATGCTTAATAAACCCTCATTATTTGTTGCTCTTTGCAGCTTATCCAGGGAGAGGTAGAGCAGATAATCCTCCTGGGAACCCAGCTCATCTAGTATTCCTGCCACATGAAACTCCTCATCAAAAATTACTAGAGTGTCCCCCACTTCCAGTTCCAGTCTTTGGGCCAATTGTAACCCAAGTAATGCCTGGTTTTCTGAATTAGGATAGGCTCCTGTTACCTGCCAATAGTTCTTCACATTAATTTCTTCAGCAAAATCAATACCCAGGACCAGTAAAGAATCCCCTTCAGCAGTTGTGCCGCTAGCCACTAGCTTTGGGGCAATTGTTTCCACCTGATCCCAGGACGGCAAATAAGACATGGTATAAAGCTTTTCGGCCGGGAATAAATCTGGTTCCTTGCCAATATCCTCAGCTACAGTTATACCCCTGTAGGAAAGGGAGAACCTTTCCTGGTCTTGAGTTATTATAACCCTTGTTCCCACCCTGTCAAAATGCTCCTTTAACTCTGACTCCATGGCAGCAGTAATGGAAAATAAAGCAACTATAGTCGCAGTCCCAATTAACATTCCTAACATAAGAAACATATATTTTATTTTTCTAACCTTTAAATTTGCTAATGCAATATTTATTAGGCTCAATTTATAAGACCCTGCCCTTCACTAATATATCAGTAGCGTTCTTCTGCTTCTATCTCCCCATCTCTTATAAATACAGCTCTTTTTACAAAGTCCAGATTTTCCTTGTTATGAGTCACCATGATTATTGTATAATTCTCTTCATTAACCTTTTGGAACAGTTCCATTATCTCCAAGCTGGTTTTTGCATCAAGGGCCCCTGTTGGCTCATCTGCAAAAACAATAGGGGGATCATTTACAAGGGCCCTGGCTATGGCTACCCTTTCCTGTTCCCCGCCAGAAAGCTCATTTGGCAGTCTCTTAAGCTTATTCCCCAGGCCAACCTTTTCCAACAGGCCTTGGGCCTTTTCTGTCTGTTCCCTGCTGGACTTACTGCTTATTGCCAGTGGAAGCATGACATTTTCCACTGCTGACAAGTAGGGAATTAAATGAAACTGCTGAAAAACAAACCCCATATATGTGCTTCGAAAATCAGCTCTTCTTTCAGTAGAAAGATTGTAAATATCTATGCCATCTATGAAAACCGTCCCATGGGTTGGCGGATTAAGTGCCCCAAGAATTGTTAAAAGGGTGCTCTTTCCTGAGCCAGACGGTCCCATGAGAGCTACAAATTCACCATTTTCTATTGTAAGGTTAAGGTTATTTAAAGCCTTGACCTGTTCGCCTCCACTTTGGTATATCTTTGAAAGATTACTGACCTCTATTAGATCTTTTAAAGCCTTTTTTCCCATAATAAACCTCCTTGTATACTGGAAGCAGCACTAAATATGTCGCAGGGCTTCCACTGGATCAAGCCTGGCAGCTTTTGCTGCAGGGTATGCACTTGACAAAAGACTTAAGACTAAAGCCATTACAATTGTAATTCCCCCAATGAAAAAGTCCCATTCAATGGTTACTTCTATTCCCGCAGCACTAGAAATCAAAGCGCTGGCTGTAAGGTTGCCTGCTATATAGCCTAAAATACCACCAACCAAACCTAGTATTAAAGCTTCAGTTAAAAATATTTCAATAATATTCCTTTGTCTAAAACCAATTGCACGAAAGATTCCTATTTCCTTTGTTCTTTCTTTAACTGAACTAATGACCGTTACTAGTATTAAAAGGGAACCTATTAAGAAAACAACAAAAGCAACTGCAGCAGAAAATTTATTGAATCTGTCCACGACCTCAGCCCTGGCCTTTACTGCTTCACCTAAGGCAGTAGCCCTGGCATGGGGCAGGGCGTTATTTATGTCCATAACTATTTCTTCAATTGGACATGTGGTACAGTAAGCAGCCACTTCAATTAAAGACAAGCTGTCATCAAGATCAGCTAACCTTTGTACAGCTAACAGCTGCATGAATACTAATCCATCCTCCTCACTTCCCTGGGGATGGAGTACAGCAGCAGCATTAAAGGCCTCTCCTTCAATCTCAATGGTATCCCCTGGTTTAATGCCAAGGATAATGGCTGCATCAGCCCCCAGCAAAACGTCCTGTACCCCCCGGGGTCTTTCACCGTCCATGGTCCACCAGGGCTTTAAAGCCAGCTCCTGTGGAAAATCCACACCCATAACAACCGCCTTTTGCCCCTGAATTGTTAAAGGCGTTAAAAGCTTTGGAGCTACTGTAGCTATATTATCACTATTAGGAATAGTGTTGATGGCTATAATATCGTCATTAGCTAAAAACTGTTTATCCTGACCTCCACTAACTCTAACCCCTCCATATGATAAGCTCATATCCTTGGAATCAGGTATTACCATCACATTGGCACCTATTTCGTCAAATCTATCTGCTAGTTCTACATTTAATGTGGCTGTAGAAGTATAGAGTGTAACAATGGTTCCTACAGCAAGGATAATCCCCAGAACCATAAAAATCGCTTTAATTGGGCGGCGTTTTAAATTTTTTAATGCAATGGAATCAACCCTCATTTAACTATCACCTCGCTGCACTTAAATCCCTTGGCGTCCATGACCTTATATCCAGTTCATTAATAATAATGTTTCCATCTACCACTTCATAGTCTATCTCTTCAGGCGGGTAATCCATACATCCACCTGTAATCCCTTTCATTGTAGCTAATTCCCATCTTGTATTACAGCTGTCGCATATTAGCTGCTCACCATTTATATGGAAGCTTTGGGAACGGCAGGGTTCACAAAAGGAAATGGCAGCAACTAATCTTCCTGATGGATTAACATATGACATTAATGGCAAACGGAAGCCATCCTTGTTATATTCAGTGTATATGAAGCCATTTTCACTTACATGTTCTAGAGGGATAATGACCTTTCCATCTTCCACCATAAGTTCTATGTTGGTTTGGGTTAATACCTTATCAGTATAATCCATACTTTGTCCAAAGGTATAGTTTCCACCTTCCCATCTAACTTCACTTGGGGTCTCTCCAGTCATCTTGATATAAGCACCTGCAGCAGCAAATATTACAAGAAAAACAAGTACTCCTGTGAAAACCCTGTTTCCCCCTATTTTTTTATTTTGCTTTTCCATGAATTCTTTTTTCTTCTGGGACATGCTAACTCCTCCATCTCCTTATTTTTACTCCATATTTAAGTCTTATTAAATAATAACAAATAATTGTGATATTTTTGTGTGCTTTTATAAAAAAATTGTATTAGACAAACACCAATAAATAGCCCTGGAATATAATACTATCAGCTTAAAGACATTAGACGTGGTTAACTTTTTTATTCGCATCTATATATTTATCATTATATTCATCATTTGAAGGGAGGAATTATTGTTGGATCAGGATGCTATTGTCAAGGTTAGTAATTTGTCAGTTTCCTATAATGGCAAGGTTGCCTTTTCAAGTATATCCTTTTCTGCTGCTCCTAAGCAAATAATTGGTATTATCGGACCCAATGGGGCAGGTAAATCAACATTAATAAAAGCCATAATGGGGTTAGTCCAGGCAGACGAGGGATGTGTAGAAATTATGAATCAGACTCTTACAAAAGCATGCAAGAGAATTGCCTATGTTCCCCAAAGAAACTCTATAGATTTTGACTTTCCTGTACTAGTGGAAGACGTTGTACTTATGGGGAGGTTTCCCCATTTAAAATGGTGGGAGTTTCCCGGCAAAAGAGATTATGAATTGGTCAGGGAGTGTTTGAAGCAGGTTGACATGGTTGATTATTGCAAAAGGCAAATTGGTCAGCTGTCAGGCGGGCAGCAGCAGAGGGTCTTTCTTGCTAGAGCTTTGGCTCAGGAGGCAGAATTGTTTTTTCTGGATGAGCCCTTCGCAGGCATAGATATGGCTTCAGAAAACATGATTATGAAGCTTTTAAAGGATTTACGAGACAGGGGCAAAACACTTTTTGTAGTACACCATGATTTAAGTAAAGCTGAAACCTATTTTGACAGCTTGATACTGCTGAAAAATAAGCTCATAGCTTATGGCAAGAAGGATGAAGTATTCCAAATTGACAGGTTAAAGGAGGCCTATGATGGCAAAGTTGCAACCTTTCCAGGTAAAGAACAGCTCATGGTGGTGAACAGTTAAATGGAAAATCTAGCCTTCTTTTTTGACGCCGTCTTTAGATATCAATACCTTCAAAATGCAATGCTTGCCGGCATTTTGGTAGGAATCATATGCGGCTTGACAGGTTGTTTTATTATTCTTAGGGGCATGGCTTTAATGGGGGATGCAATTTCCCATGCTGTTCTTCCCGGGGTAGTAATAGCCTACATGTGGGGATTTAGTTTTTTCCTGGGAGCCGTGGCTACTGGGGTTTTGACAGCCCTGGGAATTGGCTACATATCGCAAAACAGCAAAATAAAGGATGATACTGCAATTGGCATCATGTTTACTGCAGCCTTCGCCCTGGGAGTTGTATTGATAACAATGAGAAGGGGAACCGGTGTTGACCTGTGGCACATACTATTTGGCAATGTCCTGGCAGTCTCTAGAGGCGACTTATGGATGACCTTTTCCATAGGTGTTTTAATAGTAATTTGCATTGTGATATTTTACAAACAGCTGCTTTTAAGCACCTTTGATCCAACCATGGCCCAGGCAGTAGGGTTACCAACAAGACTTATCCATTATTCTTTAATGCTTGTTTTGTCTCTTGTAACAGTTGCATCTTTAAAAACAGTAGGCATAGTTTTAGTTGTTGCCATGCTTATAACACCTGGTGCAACAGCTTACCTCCTCACCTATCGGCTGCCTACCATGCTTTTGCTATCTGTTTTTTTTGGGGTTATATCGTCTGCGGCAGGGGTCTATTTTTCATTCATCTATGATGTGGCAACAGGGGCTTCAATAGTACTAGTTGCTTCCCTATTGTTTTTCTTAAGCTTCTTGTTTTCCCCAAAACAAGGAATTTTAGTTCATAAAGTTTTGGCGCAAAAGATAAAAGACAATTAAAAAGGAGAATTAAGGAGACATGGGCAAGTTAATTATTGTTAAAAAGAAAAGCTTTCTGCTAATTGCTTTGATAATTGCTTTTATTTTTACAGGTGGATGCGGTGTGAAAAATGATACAGGAAACCAGAGTAATGTTGAGCAACAAACTTTGAAAATAGCAGCAAGTATATCAATCCTGGCTGACTTAATAGAAAATGTTGTGGGTGATAAGGGCACTGTGGAATATATTGTTCCCATAGGTGAAAACCCACATGATTACGAAATGCTTCCCAGTGAACTTCAAAAAGTTACAGATGCTGATGTATTCTTCATTAACGGGTTCGGTCTAGAAGGTGGCATGGTAAGGATTATTGGTAACGTGGCAAACACACCTGTTGTTTCTTTATCAGAAGGGATTACTCCCATACCTTTAGTGGGTGATGACGCACCCGATCCCCATGCGTGGTTAGATGCAAGTCTGGTGATAACCTATGTAATGAATATAAGAGACACTCTTATTTCATTGGATCCTAGTAATGAACAGGAGTATGTGCACAATGCTGAGGTATATATAAATCAGCTGAATGAGCTTGACATTTGGATTAGAGAGCAAGTTGCAATTATACCTCAAGCTAAAAGGGTAATAGTTATAAGCGAAAATGCCTTTAAGTACTATGGAAAAGCTTATGGCTTTCAAACCGAAGGTATCTGGGAGCTAAACTCCCACGAAGAAGGCACTCCCCGGCAAATATCTAGCGTAGTGGATTTAGTAACAAACAAAGGCCTTCCAGCGGTTTTTGTGGAAACTACTGTGGATAGAAGATACATGCAAACCATCTCCAATGAAACTGGAGTTCCTATCGCAGGTGCGGTCTATACAGATGCACTGGGACACAAGGGGAGTGGAGCAGATACCTATATTAATATGATGAAGTATAACACAGAAATATTTGTAAAGGGTCTAGGTAATTAGTCATAAATAGAAAATCCAATTCATAGATTATATTAATTTATTGGGAGTTAGCAGCTCCCAGTCTTTTTTACAAAACATGCGCAGCCGCTGTCATTGAATGATATAGGGAAAATTCACCTGAGTTCAGGAATCTTGTTAAAAAGGAGTCAATATTAATATGAGAAGCTGTATTAAATTACTCATGTTAATCTTCATTCTATTACCCATATTAACATTTTTTTTTACCATGACAAATGTAGGACTAGCTTCTGTTACATCTAACGAACCCTTATACATCACAGTAAAGGGTAAGGTTACAGGTAGTTCTATTCAAGAAAAAAGTAGTGAAGCAAGGGGAACAGGTCAGCTTGTAACTGTCAGGATATTATCGGGAAAATATAGCGGAAATACTATACAGCTCAATAACAGCTTACTTATCAGCCCCTGGCCAAACATCAAGTTAAATACTGGGGATAGGGTTGTACTAACCCTTGAAGAAAGAGAGGGCAGGGTTACCAATGCATACGTAAGTGATTATGGGAGAAGCAATTCAATTTATATTTTAATCGGTTCATATGTTATATTGCTCATTATGATTGGAGGCAGAAAGGGCATTAAGGCTATTGTGGCACTTGGCATAACTTGTTTAGTCCTTGTAGTAATACTGCTTCCCCTCATATTAAATGGTCATAACCCCTTGATTCTTACTATAATCATTCTTGCCCTCATAACACTTATCACCATGCCCATTATTGGCGGATTAAACAGAAAAACCTGGTCTGCTACCCTAGGTACAATTTGCGGGGTAATAATAGCAGGACTCATAGCATTTTTTTCCGGGACTATTTTTCATCTAACGGGTTTTATTGATGATGGTGCCCAGGACCTGTTATTCATGGGCGGCTTAGGCAGCCTTGATCTAAAGGGTCTGTTGTTTGCTGGAATGATAATTGGTGCACTTGGTGCTACAATGGATGTGGGAATGTCTATTGCCTCTAGTATTGAAGAAGTGAAAAAGGCTAATACCCGTTTATCCATTATTAAGCTGTTTCAGGCAGGCATGAATGTTGGAAGAGATATTATGGGTACCATGGCCAACACTCTAATACTGGCCTACGTTGGCAGCTCTCTGCCAATGCTTCTTTTGCTGATAGCTAGTGAAACATCTGGAATTAGAATATCTAATTCTGAATTTGTGGCAACGGAGGTGGTTAGGGCACTATCAGGAAGTATTGGCTTAACTTTTACCATCCCAATTACTTCATTAATATCTGCAGTTTTTCTTAGTAAAAAGGCAGCCGTTTAACCATTTCAGTTCTGCCTTTTTTGCTTAGATTGATCTATAACCAATAACTACATTTCCATTGCATGCTGTATATGTGACCAGGAGCGTTTAGAAAATATGGTTTTTATACCCCTTTCCTGTGCCTGCTGTTTTATCTGACTACAAAGCTGGTGATTAATATAATCTGTTAATATCAATATCATATCCAGATTAGATGGCAGATCTCTTGTAAGATCTCCTCGCTTACGACCAGAAATATGCTGTATATCAGTAGCCCCCACCTTTTTTAAATTTTTCTTAATTTTTTCAAGCCCGTCTCCACCAACTATTAGAATTGACATACTAGCACCTCCATTATTATGTAATTGATAACCATTATCAGCAACTTGCTTAAAAAATTGCCTTGTTCAAGGCTAATGATTGATAATGATTTTCATTTTCATATTTACATTATACTTTGATTTTTTTAAGCTTGTCAATACTAATTTTATTAAAAATCAATCTAAAAAAATTGATCTATATGTCCTTATAAGTTCGATTTAGCTTTTATTAATTCAATTTTTTGTTGTCTAGTTGCTTAACTGAAGAAATACTTGTGTATAATATATGTTTCTTTCTGAAAAAACCCCAACTCCAAGGTGCGTTATACCATCATGCAGAATGGCTTCTCTATGACCTTCACTATTCATCCAGGCATGCAGAGTTTCTGCACTGTTAATTGTATTCATTGCTATATTCTCAAGAACACTTTGGAAGGCAATGTTAGCATCCTTTACCCTGTTCCCAGGGCCTTTTCCTTCAGGGGACATATGGTCGAAGTAATTTCTGTCAGACATATCCTTACTATGGGCATAGGCTGCTCTAGCTGCATCAGAATGCCACAAAACTGGATCCAAGCCTTCCTTAACCCTTATTGCATTTGTCATATCAAATATTTGTCTTTCTAAAGATTTATTAATTTCAGTTTGCATCCTGGAAGATGGTTGTGGCAGACCTAACTGGGGTTTACTGCCAAAGTAAGTATATCTGTAGTCAATAATTGGATTATCACAAACTATCATGTCCCTGTGATAAATCTCTATTCCTGCCACCCTGTTCCCATTTAATTCATCAATGTGAAAGATTACGACATTATTGTTGGCTACAGTATGGATTCTGTTGCTCCTAATGTGGTTGTTGGCTAGATAGACTAGAACATTCCCATTTAAATATTCAAGAGGTGCAAAATCTCTAGTCTTAACTTTTTTTTCAACGGTATCTTTCGTATCACCAATACCAACGCCAAGTACATACTCTAAAGCTGATTTTGTGTATATATACATTAATTCTCCCTTGTAAAACCCAAAGAGATAATAATCATGATAATTATAATGATATGTCCATGTGTCCAGACCCATAAGCCCAATTTCCTTACGATTAGGCTTGCCCATAATGTATTCAACCTGATGCTCACTGGCACCAATATTTATTCTCTTAAGGTTGTTCTGCTGCAGGCGGCTTCTATCTGCAAGTGCCATGACAATAGAAGCTCTCTCCTGGGAAGACTGTCCCCTTGTAAATACACTTGCAATGAAATGTTTTCCATCCCAACCAACCTGAGCTCCTAATAATTCACTAATAAACCTTAAAGGAACAACTATTCTATTATTGCTTGTCAATCTAGGAGCAGCATCTACATGTCTTGAAGCACCGTTAACCCTAACGAAATTGCTGTTAGGCCACATTTCTATTGTTTTATTTTCCATTTCAATTCTAACTGAACCATTTGTATCATTCCATGTTGTATTAGCTCCGAGAAAATCAGTTATAACCCTCAAGGGTACCAGCACCCTGTCATTGTGTATAAAAGGAGGCTGGTCTCCTGGATTTATGATAACCCCATCCACTGCAACCTTTACAGGCATGGAAGCCAGTGCATTTTCTTTAGAAATCATTCCTAAGAACAAGATAAGCAGCATACAAACTAAACAAGCAGTATAAAGAATCCTTTTTACAATATCCACTAATTACTCCCCCATCTAATTTAGATAGTTTTAGACGACATTAAAGCAATTTTGCATTATTTATAAATTTGCAGATAACTTTAGTGCTTATTATATACTATATAGATGCAAATATTTCCTGCCTGTCTTGTTATTTATCCATTGTTAGTTTAGAAAGGAGAGGCTTTTATTATTTTTAAATATTGAATAAGCTACAGCCAAAATAGCGAGGATACAAATCACCAGGGCGAAAACAATTATCCATCTTGGTTCTGCAGGTACAGAAAGTCTTTTAATAATAATACCCACAAATGCCCACAGAACAACAAGAACATAGAAAATATCCTTTTTGGTTAATAAGACCGTTATGGCAAGAGCCGTGCTGAATAATATTACTATTACTGTCCAGAACACTTCTGCAGATACAGATTGAACCCAATTGATTTTAACCAGGTAAACAGCTATGTTTGCAACTGTGGCAATGGTAATCCAGCCTAGATAAATGCTGAAGGGAATGTGTACCAGGTATTTCTCCATTCTGTTTTTTACACTTTTTCCAATGCCCAATCTTAAATAGATAATAATTAAGGTAAGCAGTAATGCAATAATTATTACCAGTGACAGCAAAATTGCTTCATAATGCCAGGCAATAATCCAGACAATATTAAAAAAAGATGCTGCTACAAACCACCAGCCTATTTGATTTAAAAAAGGCATGCCTGCTTTTCTATAAGTTAAAAGATCTCTGCCCTGGTAAACTACGAAAGCAGCTAAAAGCAGATAAATTAAACCCCAGATGGCAAAGGTGACCCCTGCTGGCGTAAATAAGGTTGGGTATAACCCAGAAACCTCTGCAGTTGTTTTCCCATTTAAGGGTAAGGCATTGGCCAGATAATTAATAAAAACTGTAAAAATTAAAGCAATTATGTTTGCAACCTGAAGAATAGTTTTCTTATCTTTCATCAATCACACCTCCATAATTATTGTTTGCATTTTATTAGATCCTTATTTAACCCATACTTCCTTTCCAAGACCCTTAATCCAATCAGACCACTCTTGGTTGTCGGATTTATCCTGAACAGCCTTATTATATTTAAAATCTATGGCATCTAAATTGTCAGCTGTATGTAGGATTTCTGCCTCAATGGTTTTAGGGACTATGGGAGAACCCCACTCTAGTTTCCCGTGGTGAGAGGCTATCATATGCTGTAAATGAAGATAATCCTCTTTATCTAATAAAGGCATGGTGTTCTTGTAAGCATCACTAATCAAGTTTAATCCTATAACTATATGATCTAAAAGCTTTCCCTCTGAACTCATACGAATAGGAGGCTTGTCATATTCATAGGAATAGATTTTTCCAATATCATGTAAAAGGCTCCCAATGACAAGCAGGTCTTTATTTATGGTTATCATTGATAATTCAGCTAGAGCTAGTGATCTTTTACATACAGCAAGGGAATGCTCAAGCAGCCCACCGATATAAGCATGATGATGTATTTTTGCAGCGGGAGCTGTAAAATATTTATTGCTGCTATTGGCAATGACCTCTTGTATAAAAACTCTATACCTTTCCTGAAGACAAGTCTGTATCTCATTAAACTCATCTGTCAGCTCCTGAATTCTATTGCAGGACAGTGAAGGTAAAAAATCTGAAACATTATACTCCTTTTCTAGAGCTCTTCGAAATTTATAAATAATCAACTGGGGGCAATTCAAATACTCTTGCACTTTTCCTTCAATATATATAATATCTCCAACTACAGGCACCTGGTCGTCATAATCCCATTTTTTTGCATCAATTTCTTCAATTCCATTGGAAAGCTTCATTCCTAAAAAAGGTTTATCATTTTTTGTAGTCCCTATTTTTGCCTCATTTACTAAAAGAAATCCCTTTACAATGCCTTCTGATGGTTCGTTTTTCCAGTTTAGTACTGTCATATTATGTTCAACTCCTTGCAGGTTCATGTCATAGTGCATGCACTTTATCACTGAATTATTTATAAACAATTTTCTACAAAAAATCTCTAATTCCTTGTAAATTTTTACAGGTTTTTTAAATGATTAATAGCGCAAAATAAAAGAAGGTATATAATAAATTAATCGAAAGGATGATTTAAGTGAATCAACACATTCATTGCATTGTTAGTGACTGTCATTACTATGAGCAAGGAAATAAGTGCGTGGCTAATGAGATTTTAGTGGCAACAGATCAATTTGGAGCTAGCCAACCTGAACAAATAGATGCTCAAATGGCCATGCAGCTTACACCAGATACTGCTGGAAGCTGTATGGAAACCTGCTGCAAATCTTATATTCCCAAGAACTCCAAATTCACTAGTGCTGATGGCGTCAAAAAAATGAAGTAGTAAGATCTTAATTCTTTTGACAATATAAGCTATATGTAGTATCATTTATATGCAAAAAATAGCACCTCGTTAGGTGAGGCTCCTGTGATGGAGATATGCTGCTGCCCAGAAATGTCTAAAGACGCCAATGGGTTGAACAGAAATTATCGACTTAAGGTAATTTTTAATGCAGCTGGATGTATCCTATGCCACACAGTGCTAAAGCTCAACGAATGGAGGATATTTTAAAGATTCTTTTTATTTACAAAGTTTAAGGGGCATCTTCATTCATTGAGGGTGCCTATTATTTTTATTTAGCACCACACAAGGAGTGATAAAATGGTTAAGCTAAATCACGAAAACCGTGAACAATACATTAATGAGATCATCCAAGCTATTAATAATGAATATCATGAACTATTTAGAGAACTTTTTATAGAACTGCATCCCACAGACCAGGAAGAGATTATTACTTCCTTAAATCAGGAGCAGCGCAGATTTATTTATAGAAACCTGGAGCCTACAGAATTTGGAGAAATATTTCAGGGATTAAATCTGGAACAACAGAAGCAGCTTTTTAATGAGCTTGACCAAGATTATGCCATTGAGATGCTAAACGACATGTACTCTGATGATGTTGCTGATTTTTTAAGTGAGCTGACAGAAGAAGCAAAGGAATTATATTTACAATCCATGGACTATGAAGAGGCACAGGAGGTAAAGGATCTACTAAAGTACCAGGAACAAACAGCCGGTGCCCTAATGACCACTGAATTTATCTCTGTTTCAATCTCTGACAGAATTGAAGATGTGCTAAATAAATTACGTGTTGAAGGTCCTGATGCAGAAACTATATATTATATCTACGTTGTAGATGAGGATTCACGCCTGGTGGGTGTTGTCTCTTTAAGAGATCTTTTAGTTGCACCACTTGAGCAATGTGTTGAAGATGTAATGAGTTCCAGAGTTGTATCCATTGATGTAAATACTGATCAAGAGGAAGCTGCCAGGATTATAAAAAAATACGACTTTCTAGCTTTGCCTGTTACTGATAATGGCAGGCTAGTAGGTATTGTAACAGTAGACGACGTAATGGACGTTATAGAAGAAGAAACTGAAGAGGATTTTGGAGAGATAAGTGCCGCAAGGGGTTCACTAGACACTAGTATTTCATCTGTTGTTGCTGCAAGAAGGCGTGCGCCCTGGATTATAATGCTCATGTTTTTAGGTTTAATTACTGCTAGTGTTATTGGTCAATTCGAAGAAACCTTGGAAGAAGTAATTTTATTGGCAGTATTTATTCCCTTGATCATGGATTCGGCGGGTAATACTGGCACCCAGGCTCTAGCAGTTGTTGTACGTGGTCTTGCTTTAGGTACAGTAGACAGTTCTTCCTTGTTTCGAATGTTAAAAAGGGAGTTTGCAACTGGCATTATGTTAGGAATATTTTGTGCTATTACACTTTTTGTAATTGTACCTATAATATATGGAAGTTTTTGGCTTGCATTTATTGTAGGTGTATCCTTGTTTTTAACATTAAGCATTTCCACCATGGTTGGAGCAACTGTTCCCTTGATTATTAACAAGCTAAAAATTGACCCGGCAGTTGCCTCAGGTCCTTTTATTACAACTATTAACGATATACTTGGACTGCTAATCTATTTTTCAATTGCAACTGCCTTACTTCAATACCTCCCACAATAATATCAAGATAGTATCAATCCACAGGTTAAATTATTTTACTTGCCTGTGGCCTTGTTTTGTGGCCTTATTAACTCAAATTTATAATGCTTTAAACATTTTTTTGCCAGCTTTACACAATGGACATTTATATGTTTCCGGCAGATTCTCAAAGCATACACCCCTGGCAATACCGCCCTTTTTACAGCCCTTTTCAGGGTTGTAAATATAACCACAGCTCTGCATTTGACACTGATAAAGCTTTTGCTGGTTTTCAGTCATCTTCTTGTGCCTCCCATGATTTCATTCTCCAAACTTTCTGTATAACTGATATGCTCCCTTTTTGCTTTAGTCTTTATTCTTAAGAGATATTTCTTTTGTTTCAATTTATCCTTTATAAAAGCTTACTAAACTTAATTTTCTACACCATACTCTAAATTCCTCTAAATAGGTCATGGGCTTATTAAAAAAGTATAAAATAATACATGGCATTCCAGCTCGTGCAATCAATTCTATTTTTACCTGGGAGAATTTGAAATTCTAGCTATTTTATGAAGGAAATCACACCTGTTTATTGGGAATGGGAAAAACATTGACGGGTTCGGCTAATAAGAAGAGAGAAAAACCCCTTGATAATGTTGTAATCAAAGGGTCAATTCCCCACTATATTGAATTTTAAAACATTTTATGCATCCATCTTTTTCTCGGCAATCAGGTCTTCTAAACGTTCCTTTTGAGCAACTAACTCTTCCAAGGTGGGGTTTCCCCTTTCTGCCACAGTTTGTCCACACGCTGGAGCAATTAATTTTTGCAGCTGATTACCGTTTTGCTCATAAAGACGATATCCCACAACACCGGTAACAGCTCCTGCTATAAAACCAAACCAAAACTCCTTCATATTTAGCACACTACTCACCTCCTTTTCACTTTTGCAATCGCCTAAACATATTATTTAATGTTAAAATTGCTTATTCCCTGGCTTTGGCAGTATTCACAGTACTTCTGTCGGGCCAAATCCAGGAGTACCTCTAGCAAATTTATACCCCAAGAGATGGCTGAAGCTTTAGTGATATTATTAGGCCCGAGGGACACCATACTGATTATTCCAGCTATCACATCTGGATGCTTTAATTTGTCCTTGCCACCATGGGTCAGCACCGTATAAGCAGAAGATATCATTGTCAGGTAGTCTAACATGTCTGGAGCAGAATTAGTTTTTTTTCGAACTACAGAAACAAGGAGCAAGGCCCCTGTCACCAATGAGTAAAAAAGACTATCTTTAATATCAGACTTCATGTGGGGTAGGATATGGTCTATAGGACTATGGTTGTTTTGATAAAAAAATATAGAAATATACCGCAAAACAGTATTACGTTCAATAGCTTCGGCGTTATATTCAATGACGATAGAGTTGATAATAGGTTCAATGCGTACTTTGTGGATACCCTTTACCTGAGCAAAAAGCTTATTAATATCAGCATAGTCCCTTCTGCCTGCCAAAGCAGGAACAATCAACCGGATGCGATTGGGTATATCATGGACAATGTGAAATCTATTTTTCATTCTTTGGCATCTCCATAAATAAAATTTTAGAACTATTAATTACTACTCCAATAGTTGCCACATTATGAATCACTGCTGCAAGAACCGGGGTAATAGTCCCCATTGCTCCCAACATAAGAGCCAAACTGTTTATTGCTACTGTGGTTATAAAGTTCTGGTTAATGATTCTTAGAGAGTTTTGTGACAAGCGAATTAGATTTGGAAGTTGTAATGGGTCATCGGGAATAATAATTACATCACTGGCCTCCATAGCAATATCTGTCCGCTTTCCTCCCAGGGTAATTCCCACATCAGCATAGGCCAAAGCTGGAGCGTCATTAATGCCATCGCCAACCATCATTACTGTGTTTCCTCTTTGCTTATACATTCTAATTAAGTTGGCTTTATCCTCTGGCAAAGCCTCTGCAAAGAAATCATCCAATAATAGTTTTGAGGATATGCGGCTTGCATTATGACGTTTATCACCTGTAAGTAAGATGATTTCATCTACGCCGTACCTGCGCAATTGGTTAATAGTGCGTTTCATGCCAAAGCGCACTGGGTCATAGATGCTGATAATTCCCATAAGTTTTCCTTCGTAGGCCACATAAATCAAACTGTTTTTTTCAGACTTGAAATCTAATCCCTGAAGGCTCTTTAAAGCAGTGATGTCCATCTGTTCCTCTTCCATAAATACATCACTGCCCACCAGCAAGTTCCCTTTATCTACTTCGGCCATAATGCCTCTACCTATTACTGTTACAACTTTACCATGGTCGGGAATAGATAGGCCTAATTCTTGAGCCCGATTGACAATGGCACTGGCAACAGGATGAGATGAATGTTCTTCTGCAGAGGCAGCATAGCGAAGAACATCCTCCTCAGTATAGTTGTTAAAGCTGTAGATTCTATTAATAACAGGTTCACCTTCCGTAACTGTTCCTGTTTTATCGAACACTACTGTGTCCACCTTGGATAAGCTCTCTAGGTACTGACCGCCCTTGATAAGAATCCCCTGTTTAGCAGCTTTGCCAATGGCAGCAGAAATGGCAGTTGTAGTAGATAATTTCAAACCGCATGCATAATCAATAAAGAGCATATTCATAACTCTGTTCCAGTCTTTAGTAAGAAACAGTACTATTCCTGCCATAATAAAGGATACTGGAACTAATGCCTGGGCCATTTTATCCGCATAGGACTGTATAGGGGCCTGCTTGTTTTGCGCTTCCTCTATCAGCTTGATAATGCGGGTTATAGCTGTATCGTCACCTACATTTTTTACAGCAATCTGTACCTGCCCGCTTTTTAATATGCTGCCTGCATAGACATAGCTTCCTTCATAAACCTCTTTGGGAAGATACTCTCCAGTAATAGGGGATTCGTCTACTGAACCTGCTCCCTTTACAATAGTTCCGTCAACAGATATCTTCTCTCCTAAAAACACGGAAATAGTTTGGCCTGATTTAACAGAATCAATATGCACCTTCCGCTCTCTTCCATTATCCTCCACCAACCAGACATAAGGCACATCCAGCCTGAGCATGTTAATAATATGGTTTCTGGTTCTTTGAGCAGTATACTTGGTTAGCAGCTCCCCCGCTCTAGATAAAAGAACGATGGTCAAAGCAGAGCTGGACTTGCCGTTATAAGATGCAGCTAACAAAGCCACCGCTGTCAAAGTATCAGCGTTAACTTTTTTCTTATTAAACAAGTAGGAAAAACCTTCTTTAATAATATCACTGGCTGCAAACAGCAATGCAAAGGTAGCAGGGCGAAAAAGCCTCAAGAAACCTGATGTGGTACCTAACTGGCCAGGTAATAAAAACCGTTCAATTAAATACACAGCAACTGCCACACCACTCTTGGCCACATTCGACCTGGCCAACTGGCTAAACCCTTTAAATTCATTAGTACTTTGCCCAGAAGCTGCAGACGAATTAAACTGTTCTAATAACCATTGAATAATTAGCCGTACTGGGACTTGTGAATGATAATATATCAGCAATGAACCAGTTTCCATACTGTAATTAGCAGAGTAGATTGGGGGAAACTGCCGACATCTGCTTTCTATTAATGAAGGTCTTTCTTTTCTCTTGCCTATGTAAATTCTCACTCTACCAGGCATTAAATGGATTAGCCTTGCCGAGTTAATCAATATGCATAGCCTCCTCCCCTCTCAACATACGATAAGCCCATATCAATTCTTTAAGTGAGTTAGTCCTGTTTGTATTAAAACCTCTGATTCCATTGATTGTTAAAGCCAATATGATTAGGGCGGGAATGTCCAGCAGCCCTTTAGTGCTAATTTTTACCTGTTGATTTAATCTGCCCATTACCTTAATCATTTTATTGGTGGTTTCAGATTTTTTTGCAGTTACAGCTTTGCCTGTAGCCTTTACAGCTGTTTCTATCACCTCTTGAAATTGCTGGTTAGTTAAATACAATTCTTTAAAGCTAATTACCATGCTGCCGGTAATAGGTGAGCAGCTTGCTTCCTTTACCAGAGGATGTCTTTTCATGAATTCAGCCAGAACAGCTGCCACATTTTCATTTTTCCAGGTGTTGCATTGCAGTCGCACTCTCCCAGGCATGGCATGAATTACATTAACGTTTAGAGTGGATAATCTGCTCAATAAGCTATTTCCAATTAAAGATGCTATGGTACCTCCAATAATGCCCAGCACTTTTCTCACCTCTTCACTGTGATTCTGTATATTTTTCTACTTTAGTCAACCAATTTTCCACTATCTCCAAATTATTCAAAGCAGATTCATTAAACTCAATTAATAAACTACCAGTTTCAGGTGTAAATGAAACAGAAGTAATATTAGCATCACGCTCCAGTTCATTAATATACCAGGCCAGCTCCCCTTGCCTATTCTGCCAATGGGACAATTTTAATCTAACTCTACCAGGAATAAAATGCACTATCTCTATGTTGTTTTTAGTTAAGAACTGTTTAATCCGGTGAGCGCAGAGCAGATTATTTACATTTAGCAAGATTACCCCCCCAAGCATTAATAAACAAATTTAACAATTGCTATCCATTTTTAATTGTAAAGTCCCAGGTGCAGTGTCTTTAATAAATTTGTCTAAATATGTATTTACATTATTCTCTTAAAAATGATGAAAACCTTTTTTATACATATATTTTAAAGCTGATATTTAAAGCTGAATAATATAGGGCCTTTTTAATAGGAAAAAGGATATAAAGTTTTTTTGTAGAATTAAGAAATAATTCTCAATTCAAACAAATTATTTTCAAAATTTAGAAATTAGAAACTAATGGAGGTGTTATAGTGAGTTTACTCGGTAATATCCAGAAGGACGTCCAAGGGGTAGCAGAAGTAATTGCAGCTGCTTTAAAGGTAGAGGTTGAAATCTTAGACGATGACCAAAGGGTTTTAGGAGCTACCGGAAGAGCCCGTACTCAATTAATGCAAAGAAGTGAGGATACTTATATCAATAAATATGTTCTAGAAAAAGCACAACCATTTATTTTGAATAACCCTGGTAAAAACAGATTATGTGACCCATGCCCCGAAAAGGATATATGCATTTATACTGCTGGTATCTTTTATCCTATTATCACACATAAATGTATCGGTGTGATAAGCTTGATTTCTTTTGACAGTATACAAAAGGAAATACTTTTTACAAATGAAAGAAATTTTGTAGATTTCATAGCAAGAATGGCTGAGTTTTTAGCTACAAAGGTTTTAGAATATCAAATGGTAAATGAGCTTGCTAAATCAAAAAAATACCTGGAAACAATAATTGACTCTGTCCAGGAGGGTATTATTTCTTTAGATCAGGATAGTAAAATTAGATTTTTCAATCGAGCAGCCCAGAAGATACTGGGTTTATCCTTACCTGAGGTCATTGGTAAAAATTCCTCAGAGGTTTTGCCCGATTCTGTTTCAGCAAAATCTATTATACACGGAATTTCTTATCATGACGAGGAAGTAATATATAACACCCCAAATGGAAGCCATACACTACTAGCAACTTCTACTCCAATTATAGTTGATGATTTAATAGTAGGGTCTGTAGAGTCCTTCACTGAAGCAGATAAAATATTTAGGGTAGCCAGCAGGATGACCAATAGGGAAAGCATTCTCGATTTTGACAAAATAATTGGCCAAAGTCCTGCAATAAAAAAAGTAAAGGCCAAGGCATTGCAGGCAGCCAAAAGCACTTCAACAGTACTAATAACTGGACATAGCGGAACTGGCAAGGAATTGTTTGCACGAGCAATCCATACATCAAGCAGTAGAGGTAAAGGTCCTTTTATAGCAGTAAACTGCAGTGCCATTCCAGATACCCTTCTAGAAAGCGAGCTGTTTGGCTACGAAAAAGGTGCCTTTACTGGGGCTAATGAGAAAAAACCAGGAAAGTTTGAATTAGCCCAGGGCGGAACTTTCTTTTTAGATGAAATAGGTGATATGCCTAAGCATTTACAGGTGAAACTGCTCCGAGTTATTCAAGAAAGAAGTTTCGAGAAGGTTGGAGGAACAAAAACAATTTCGTTAGACTTTAGGCTCATTGCAGCAACCAATCATAATCTAAAACAGTTAGTTGAAAACGGCATGTTTAGAGAAGACTTATACTATAGGCTAAATGTAATCCCCCTTTATCTGCCGCCATTAAAGGAGCGATCAGAGGATATCCCCATTCTCCTTGCTCACTTTTGTAATAAGTATTCTTCACTTCTAAATAAACAGCTAAAGGGTGTTTCAGTTGACGCTTTAAACCACCTAAAAAAATATCCATGGCCGGGTAATATAAGGGAGCTAGAGAATGTAATGGAATATGGAGTTAATTTTGCTCCAGAAAACGAATTTATTACAATGGAACACCTGCCACCCTATATACTTGAAAGCAGTGCCATGACACAGGAATCCTTTGGAACACGCTTTCAAGACCAACTGCAAAAAAGTGAGAAAGAAATATTTGAAACGGCTATCAACGAACATGGGAATAGCCTTGAAGCAAAACAAAAGATTGCAGAGAATTTCGGCATAAGTCTCTCAACCTTGTACAGAAAGTTGAAAAAATATAATTTACTCTAAATCAAAACTTCTCAGGATTATCTGCTCTGAGAAGTTTGATTTGTATTCTTGTTTATCCCTGCAAATTTTTAGCTGTATTATCATTAATTGCAGACTTTTCTTATTTTGACTTTCTTTCCCTATGATCTTGCTCAGCTTTTTCAACCAGCAGGTCCAATTTATGTTTGACATCCTGCGCGAGAGGTTCTGGCTTATAATCCCATATGATTCTTTGAGCCTTTTCCTTTATTCTCTGTCCCATGGTTTTTTTGCCCTGACTTTCCCATTGGGAATAACGCTGCCTATCAATTAATGTGGGAAACCATATTTGTTCTTTAAAATGTTTGAATGTGTGTGTTGTGCCTAAGAAATGTCCTCCAGGTCCAACCTCATCAATTACATCAAGGGCTAAGGTATCCTTATTCACCTCTACTCCAGCTATTATCTTCCGTACCATTCCAATTATTTCATCACCCATAACCACTTGCTCAAGGGATGCGGCCATTCCACTTTCAATAAAACCAACATCGTGTATTAAGTTTGCACCAGCTAAAGCAGTAGTGTAGCACATGATGGCACTCTCTATAGCAGATTGTTCATCTAATATTTTTGAATCAGTAACAATTGACCATCCAACACTAGATTATTTTTCCTATACCTCCTTTTAATCCTTATTTCTTATTTAACTGAAAGTAACTTTAAGATGATCTTTAAAGCCAGTTTAGGAACCTCTCCAAAAGCGTGAGGCATGTACAGCCTTTCAGTTGCCTGGTGAGGATCTTTTCCAAAAGGACCAATATTTGCTGACGGTATATTTAATTCTGTAAGTGGTTTTAAATCTATACTGCATGTTCTTTTAAAACCTGGGGTATTGCACATGAGTTTGTAGATATCCTCAATTTCATCATCCATTGCAAACCAGCTTATGTCAGAGATATAGGGATAAAACCTTCTAAGCTTAATTTTTTCAGCTTCATTTTCCATAGTATTCAGGATTGCAGATACAAAACGCTCATCCTTGAGGTTTTCTTTTTCCTTTACCCGTACCCTTGGTACATATGGCGGAGAAAGATAGACAATTATACAAGGCTTTTTCTCATTAAATATATCTGATTCAGTAAAGACTTTTCTTACTATGGCAAGGCTTAACTTGCCAGGATCTGCTTCGTTGTATTGGCAGTTATTAATGAACTCCTCCAGCTCTGCCTTTAAGTAGGGTTTACGTGAAATTAACTTGTTATATATTTCTTCAAAGGTAAATATATTAGCTTCTAAAGGCTCATGCCTATTGGGAAGCCCTGCTTTTGTACAGAAATATTCTTTATTTCTGACAAATTCTTCACTTAGTGAGTTCATGGCTCTCTGGGCTTCTTTTTTCCCAATCTCCAATATCTCTGACGGACATTTGGTATAAGTGAAATAATTAAAGTAAACCTGGGACTCGTAAGGTATTTGGACATTATAAACCTCTTTTAAATCACATTGTTTCAAAGTAACTGGCGGGGGTGATACTTCGCCATCAGCTTCATCACAAAAAGTACAATTTAGCGACATATTTCTTACAATAGTACTTGCTATGAGGTTAGAATCAAAACCTTCCATACATTCACCAGCATGAGCAGCAACTCCATAGATATAATATGATAGTAAGTACTTACCAATAGTGCCCAGGTAAATATATCTGTCAGGATCTTTATAATACCTCGGCAGCATGGCATCACTTTTTAATAGACCTATGAGATTTAAATCTTTTTCTGATACCATGTTACACAGGTATTTGGCAGCACTTTGTGCACCTGCAGCTAAAGCCTCTTCATCTGGAACCGAGATCAGCAGAACATTCCCTTCCAATGTATCCCTGTGCTCTGCCAATTCCTTTAGTATCCAGATGTGTTGCGCAAGACCACCTTTCATATCTACAACTCCACGACCAAACAGCCATTCTTCTGATTCAAGATCATCTTGAACATCCCTGCTGAAAGAGAATTTAACTTCTTTCATCTTTTCTTTAAGAAGCTCAGGATTAAAAGCATAGCCAGATAATTCTCCGTAATCGCCTACACCCACCACATCTAAATGACTAAGCAGAATAACGGTATTGCGACTCTTTTTAGCACCCTCCATAAATGCCAGGACACAATCCCTCTTAAAGGAATCATTCTCCAAAGGCACTAATGTCAGGTTATGTGGATTTTCACAAAAATAAGGAATATCTCTCAGGATAATGTCTTTTAGTTTTAATACAAAAGCATTTTCTTGATTATCCTTTCTAACAATACTGGGTATTTTCACTAGCTCTATGGTTAAATTCTTCATATAATTATAAGAATGTGAGAAATCAGTATTCATGTCTAGTAAGCCTCCACTAGGGTAATATACTTGTGCAAATTGTCTATTGCAAGTATAATGCCACAATTATTTGAATATTATTAAATTGAATTTGCAGAAGAAAACCGATAATAAAAATTATATACTTGGCACAATTGATAAACTACTTGTCGTTTTTGACAATTCCAAGGAAGGGTATAAGGGAAACCTCATATGTAAAGTCTCCCTTAACTAATTATTGGTTGGCAATCCTTTTTTCATGTTCCATAATGATTCGATCAAATTCTTCAGAAATATCCTTGCTGATTTGAGGCGACTTATGGGTATCCAGAATATGCTGTACTTCTTCTTTAATGTTTTTTATCATTGATTTATTATTTGTTTTCCACCCTTCATAATCCATTTTTACTGAATACTTTGACCTGGATATTCTTTTTGGTTGGCTGGAATAAGTTTTTCCTGGACCAACTGAATGAATGAGGTCCAATGCAAGGGTTTCTGGTTTCACTTCCACGCCTTTCATGAATGATTTTACAACTCTTATACATTCATCACACATGACAAGCATATCTAAACTGCCCACCAAGCCGTTTCCAATGTATCCGTTATCATGAACCAAATTTGTTCCGCTTTGAGCTGCTGCAAATATCTGAAACATAGCATCTATGGATGCCTGTTGATCAACTATTGCAGAGTCAGTTGCACCAGACTGTCCAAAAGTCGGCAGTTTATAGTAACGTCCCATCTCACCTACTATGCAGAAGTATAATGGTATCTCGGGTCCACCATAACAGCAAATAGTGGTTGCCATATCCATAGGTGCAGCTACTATACCATACAGGAAGGGCGCTCCAGGGTTAACAAGCTGGTGAAGCACCAGTCCTGCAAGACCTTCTGCATTACCAAGGGTCAAGTTGCCGGCCAAGGTGACCGGCCCTGTTGATCCAGAAGTAATCCCAGATGCATAGGTTACCGGAATTTCATATTCTGATGCTAGCATAAGCTTTTGTACAGCCTCCTGGGTATTGACGAGGGGAGAAATGGGTTCTGTATACAATAAAAACGTTGGATTCCTTTTTAATTCCTCATATCCACCTGCCGCTGCTGCAGACATATCAATCAGACCCTGAAGATTATCCTTGTCCTTGGCTGTCATAAAAAGGGGTTTGCCGCAGTTTTCAAACATAGCCTTAAAATGATATAAATCGGCAAGTTCTGGATTAACATCATCAGCTATCCCCAAAGATGCAACAAAATCAATATTTGGCAAATAATCAGTAACCCTAGCCGTATTAACTATGTCAGACAAAACTGCTCTTTTGTATTCACCTGTGATGTGATTTTGGAAGTATGGTAAATCTGTTCCCAAGCCGTAATTTACCACATTTTTTTCAAGGCGAATGGTTTTATCCGGTCTGCGCAGAGTAATTTTTTCAGGAGCAGTTCTTAGAGCCTCTTCCACCATCCAACCAGGGATATATACCCTATTTCCCTTTACAAGGGCTCCACCTTTTCTATATATATTTAATGCATCATCATCAAGCACAACAACTCCTGTCCTTTCAAGAATCTCCAAGGATTTAAGATGCATTTCATGACACTGGTCTTGTGTCCATACCTTGAAATTAGGGGTAGTCTGTGTATTAAAGCTAACCTTCATGTTATTTACCTCCCTGTTGGTTTTATGCGTTTTCTAGTATTTCTTTTATTTTTAAATTAAGCTTTTCTCCCATGCTCTTGCCATCGTCCCTCTGCCATTGAGAAAAATGGCAGCGGTTCATATATCTTGGATACCAGGTAGCAGTTTTATAATATTTCATAGTGTGTTCAGCCATGAGAAAATGCCCACCAGGCCCCACTTCATGTATTAAATCAACTGGGACAGTTTCTTCATTTATTTCCACACCTTTCATAAAGTGCTTTGTCATACCAATAATCTCATTAGCCATAACCATACTTTCTAAACTTGCAACATCTCCACAATTTCCAATTCCGGCACTAATATTTACTCCGGCAAAGGCAGCAGCTTGTATAGTAAAGGTCGCTTCCATTGCAGCCTGTTGATCATTTGCATAATAGTCACTAACTCCAGCTAATCCAAAAGAAGGTATCCTGTATAAGTTGCCAAGCAGAGCGCTTACAGAATGTGACAAGGCTACCTCAGGTTCTGCATATAAAGCAGCCCGTTCGCAGCTTTGAGGCCTAACTATAATACCGTGAATATAGGGACTGCCTCTTTTAACCAACTGTTGTACAATTAGAGCTGCCAGGGCAGTGGCAGTGCCTAATACAAAACACCCTGCTAAACTATCTGGCCCTGTTTCACCTGGACAAACAACAGGTATATAAGATACCGGTATACCGTTCTCTGCACAAAATTTTAATATTTTAATGTCCTTATCAGTTAATTCTAATGGTCTTTCAGATTGTATATATACGGCAAAACTTGGATTTATGGCAAATTCTTGGTGGCCACCAGACAAGCCCTGAGCCATCCCAAGTATTTCTATCAATTCATCTATGGCTGGGCATTTAATTAGCAGTGGTTTTTTTGTATTCCTTCTTACAGCTTTATAATGCTCCACTGAGCTTAAACCTTCCACAGCAACAAGGGGACTAACAACAGATAGGTTTTCAAGTGTTTCTGCTACCTTGGCCGCCCTTTCCACATCTTCTATTTTAGAATTTCTTATTTCTTGAGTATAAGGGTCAAGTATAAGAGAAATACCATCTGCCATGCCGTAATGAACAGACTTTTGTTCTAAATACACTTTCCTTTGTAAGTCACCATCTACTAGCACTACCCTTTCTGGAGCACTCTCAACTGCATTTTTTACAACAGAGGCTGGAAATTTAACTAAATTACCCTTGACATAACAGCCATAATCCTTTAAAAGTTGTTTTGCTGCATTGTCATTTATTACTACACCTGTCCTTTCAAGTACCTCCAAGGATGCAAGATGAACCTCATAGACCTGATCATCTGTCCACATTTTAAATGATGGATTGTTTTGCACATTAGTGTTGACTCTTAGCATGCACTCTAGTCCCCCTTGAGAATTTGTATTCTTTATTCTTTCACATGATGATGCCATAAAGCAGCAACAAGCCTATGACTCAACAAAAGGCTAATGCTAACATTATTTAAAGCAAATATCATGCCATCTATTTGCAAAGGAGATATTTTAAGTAGTCCATATAAATGCTAGAAAAAATAGTCTTTCTTAAAGCTTTTCAAAAGGAATTTAATTATCATTTGTGACAATTAATTGTCACTTGGGAAAACAATTGTTCAATTCACCCCGCAATCTTTCTCTTGTCATTTTAAGAAATTTCTTGAATCAAATTACATCCATACATCTTACGATATAGTTTTAAAAGACACAATAGATTCTCCTCAAATTAGAGCTTGTGTTAGAGGCAGGGCCTATAGAAACTTAAATTTGGACCCTAATCGTTTAAAATACCCAATGAAAAGAACCGGTAAAAGAGGGGAAGGTAGGTTTACAAGAATTACCTGGGAAGAGGCAGTAGATACAATCACAAATGAACTGACACGTGTAAAAAAAGAATTTGGTCCCGCATCTCGTTTCAGTCCAATTGGCGGACCATGGGGAAGCATAAGTCCCAATGGTTTGGCTAAAAGACTATTATCTTTAGACGGAGGATATCTGGACACTTACAATGATTACAGTACAGCCCAACAGGATACTATCACCATGTATACATATGGTTCTGTAATGATTGGCAACTCCCAAGAAGATATTTTAAATTCAAAACTTATAATTCTTTGGGGTTTTAATTCTGCTGAAACAATCATGGGCAGCCTTTGCAATTATTACTTAAGAAAAGCCAAGGATTTAGGCATTAAAATTATTGTAATTGATCCAAGGCATACAGATACAGTAGTAGCCTTTGCCGATCAATGGATTGCTCCTTTACCAACTACAGATGCAGCCTTTGCTGATGCTGTGTCTTATGTAATAATAACTGAAAATCTGCACGATAAGGATTTTTTAGATAGGTGCTGTATAGGCTTTGATGAAGAACATATGCTAGACGAAATTCCTCCTAATAACTCATATAAGAATTACTGCCTGGGAATAAGTGATGGAATACCTAAAACGCCTGAATGGGCTGAAAGGATTACCAAGGTTCCCGCTGCCATAATAAGAACTTTTGCCAGGGAATTGGCCGCCAGCAAACCCGCTAACATTGTTTTAGGCTGGGGACCACAACGTCATTCAAATGGTGAACAACAGGCCCGTGGCACCATGTTATTGGCTGCTTTAACGGGTAACGTTGGCATTTCTGGCGGAGGCACATCTGGTGCTGCATACCTTTCACGCCATAAAATTCCGGATATTCCTATACCTACAAATCCTTTCCCCGGTAAAATTCCTGCATTTTTATGGACAGATGCTATTACTAGAGGTACTGAAATGGGTATTGCAGATGGAGTGATAGGGGTTGATAGGCTCCCTTCATCCATTAAGTTAATATTATGCTTAGGAAGTGGAAATTTATTAAACCAGCATTCAGACTGTAACAAAACTGCAAAAATTCTGCAGGATGAAACTAAAGTTGAATTCATAGTAGTAAGTGATAACTTCATGACCCCTAGCGCCAAATTTGCCGACATCCTATTGCCTGCAGATAACTTTTTTGAGCGGGATAATATTAAACGTGCTTGGGTATATGGTGATTGGGTGGCATATTCCAATAAGCTTATGGAACCCCCTTATGAATGTCGTAATGAATATGACTGGTTGACAGAGGTAGCAGAAAGACTAGGTTTAAAAGAAGAATTTACCCAGGGGAAAACAATGGAAGGCTGGTGTAAATGGATAACAGATGAAATAAGATCTGAACATCCGGACTTTCCTAGCTTTGAGGACTTTAAAAAGCAGGGTATTTATAGATGGAAGCATGATAAGCCATATGTGGCCTTTGAAAAAGAGGTGAAGGACCCCCTCAAATATCCATTTCCTACTCCTTCGGGCAAGATAGAGCTATTTTCCAAAAGGCTATTTGATATGAACAGGCCTGAGGAAATTCCTGCTATACCAAAGTATGTGCCAGCTTGGGAAGGCCCAGAGGATCCTTTAAAAAACAAATATCCTCTCCAGTGCATATCATGGCACCATCGTTTTCGTACACATTCTATACATGATAATAATTCCTGGCTTAATGAAGCTCAACAGCATGTACTATGGATGAACCCCAGTGATGCAAAAAAACGCAGTCTCAACAATATGGATAGGGTTAAAGTATTTAATGGCAGAGGCTCTCTAATCATACCTGTTAAGATAACAAAAAGAATTATGCCTGGAGTAGTGGGAATTCCACATGGCGCATGGTATAGTCCTGATAAAGACGGAGTTGATCAAAGAGGCTGTATAAATACGTTAACCTCCCAAAGACCAACCTATCTAGCTCACGGAAACCCTCAGCATACAAATCTAGTAGAGGTAGTTAAATTATAGAAGTCCAAAGGGAGAGAAACCTATGACCAATCAGCTAGGCTTTCTAATAGAACAGAATAGATGTATGGGTTGTAAGACCTGTCAAATAGCCTGCAAGGATTTTAATAACCTGGAGATAGGACTAAATTTTAGGATAGTAATAGAACATGAAGGCGGAGACTACTTTTCTGAAGGCGAAGGTCTAAATAATACAGTTTTTGCCTTTTGGTTGAGCCTTGCTTGTAACCACTGTGCAGATCCAGCTTGCGTAAAAAACTGTCCAACCGGGGCCATGTATAAGGAACCTGAAAATGGTCTGGTACTACATCAGGATAGGGTATGCATTGGATGTCAAATGTGCGTTTGGTCCTGTCCTTATGAAGCACCGAAGTTTGATAAGAACAAGGGTGTAGTACGCAAGTGTGATTATTGCATCAAGCTGTTGACCCAAGGTAAGGATCCAATCTGTGTGAGCAGCTGTCCCACAAGGGCCTTACATGCTGGAAAGATTGAAGATCTAAAATTAATTTTTGAAAATTTACCCAAGCCAAACTCATTGATAAACCAGGATATTACACACCCCTCACTAATAATTTACCCTCATAAAAGAGCCATTAAGTAAGGTAATTTAACTTGAAAGGAGCTGCAAGATTGAGTATTCAATATTCCTTAATTATCTTTACATTGTTCCAGCGTTTAAGCCTGGGAACGTATTTAATCAGCATTACAGGCATTTATCTTTTAAACCTAAGCCTTGAACTTTCTGCTATATCTGCATTTTCATTAATAACACTTGTTTTCGGTCTGCTAGTATCTATGTTTCATCTTGGCCACCCAGAGCGATTTTTATTTTCGTTCAGCAATTATAGATCACATTTAACCCATGAGGCATTCTTAGCCCCTATAGTTATAGTGCTCCTATTTATCAACAGCCTGAACAAAACACTTATTAGTTTAGCTCCCTTTTGGAGTGTCCTTTTGCAAACCTTAACTACAATTGCTGCTTTGATGTTTTTATACTCTACTGCAAAAATCTATCATCTTAAATCAAGACCAGCCTGGGATACTCCCCTGGTTACCTTAATATTCCTAGCATCATCTGTACTGATTGGAATTCTAAGTGTAAATGCTTGGCTAGTGGTAATTGGCCAGAATGTTGAATTGCTGCTAAATATAGGGATTATTGGGCTTTTAATGCTTATTCTCTTGCAGATTTTCTTTCTCAAGAGATTAGATAAATTAAAACATATACTTTTAGAGCAAATGGGGAGCAGTTCCTATAGAAGAATTTTTATCTCCTGGGTTATTTTTGGAACAGTTATACCTGTAATGCTAATAACTTTTTCACTATTTATTAAAATAACTCTCATTAGCGCATTACTAGTATTAGTAAGCTTTTCAGTGAGCATAGTTTATTGGATGTCACTTAGCTTTATAGTTGGAGTTACAATGCCTTTTTTCAAACCTTAAAGTAACCTACAAAAAACAATTGCCCATAAGGCATTTATAACGGGAAAGGCCAATACTTAACATGGTAAGACTTACAACTATTGCTGTAATCATTATTCTTACTCCTGCCTTTGCATAATTTTGCAATTTCTTAGCCTCCACCTTTATCCTTCTCTACCCACATGGCCGCACCTTTAAACAAAGGAATTTGCAGCCAATTTAGAGATTATTCTCTAGAAAATCCTTTATGTAGGGCTCATGGGGTGCATTAACTCCAGCATCCGATCTGCAAATTATTTTGTTACTAGGGTAAAGAGCAAAATATGTTACCTAGGATATTCCGATTAACCCTAAAAATTGAGCTCGAAACATTTTTTAGAACCAGCAAATAGGCAAAGTCAGATTTCTGAATACTGTTTACAATTTTTGTACTTAAGGGGGTTACATCACCCATAAACTTGGATACAGCTGACACCAGAATTAGGGCACTATTTCTTTCGGGATAATCAACACTTTTTGCTATTTTAAAGATATAGTTTAGCAGTCATTAGAAATTTTAAACATCTACTTGATTGGGCTCTAACAAAGAAGGAGGATTTCCATATTTTTAAGTTGAAATAAAATAAAATCTAAAGTTTCGAACAAGTTAGGAATGATTAATTTATAATAATTTGAAAATAAAAAGGAGTGTATCTATGAAGGTAGTAGCATTTAATGGAAGCCCTAAAAAATCAGGCAATACGGCTAGTTCATAAAAATGATTGCTGAAGAATTGGTTAAGAATGATATTGAAGTTGAAGTAGTGCACGTGGGTAATAAAAAAATAAGAGGATGCATTAGCTGTTATAAATGTTTAAAAAGCAAGGATGAAAAGTGTTCCATAGATGATGATCAAGTAAATGAGTAGATCCAAAAAATGAAAACAGCAGAGGGAGTATATTTGCTTCACCAGTTTATTTTTCTGGGATTGCCGGTACCATGAAATGTTTTCTCGACAGGGCGATTTATGTTGCTTCAGTGGCTAATGATAGAATGCTTATGTATAAGGTTGGTGCAGGTTTTGTAGCGGTAAGGCGCTCGGGGGGAGTATCTGCTTTTAATGCCTTAAACCAATATATTAATTTGTCAGAAATGAACATGCCAACCTCAAACTATTGGAATGTTATTTATGGAGGAACCGTGCCTTGTGAAGCAGATAATGATGTGGAAGGAAGACAAATTGCCAGGTACTTGGTAAAAACATGGCATAGCTGATTAAGGTAATAGATGCAGGCAAGAAGCTTCATGAAATACCTGAACTAGAACCAAAACAACGTATGAATTTCATAAGGTAAATTTGTGATATGTATTGTTTCTTTAAAAAACAATCCAAAATGTTCCAATGGGGAAAACTAGGAATTCCTTTAGGTAATGATTTACCATGTTAGGTGAACCGATATGCATCCATATAGATAAAATGATATTCCCTGCACCTTCAACTCTTTTCAATTCCGCGGGCAATAAGAGTACCTATCAGTAATGACCATATTGGTGAACTAATATTTAAAAATGTTATATTAGAGGCGGCAATTACGAAAGCAAAAGTTGTACTAATTTTCATCTTTGTTTTTGAAAAACTTACATTCAAGCTGTTTCCGAATACCCCCAAGAGAGCAAACCCCAACAGAATTGAGGTAAATGTCTGGGGCAGACCCTGAATAAAAGGAACAAGTTTCCAGGAAAACACACCAAAGATAACCAATATAATACCAGACACAATTGCCGCCCAGTATCTTTTTTCCTTTGGTCCTGCATCCTGATTGGAACATATGGCCGACATCATTCCGGCAACATTTGTGGATTGACCGCCGAAAAAACCAGCAATGATTGTAAAAATGCCACTTAAGGTAATAAGTCTATTAATAGGTGGGTGATAGTCGTTTTGTTCTAATGCACCGAGGCCAACTGCCGCATCATTGCTTAATACAACAAGTGCCAGCGGTATAGAAACGGAAAAAAAGGCAAGGAAACCAAACTCCGGCACCTGGACAGATGGAAATACTAGAGGCGCTGCAAACCCACCTACACTTAACGTCTCGGTAGCAATAAATAAAACTATTGCTGTAAGAATCCCTGCAATGACAGGTGGTATGCGTTTATCCCATCTGCTGAAAACAAAATAAACGAGCAAAGACAGTCCGCCAATTAAGGGAAGCCTAGTAATTGCCGTTACATAATTAATCATATAGCTCACAATCATTCCAGCTAGCATGGATGCAATTATTTGCTTTGGTACAAAACTCATTAATTTGGAAAATATACCCAAAGAACCAACTATCAACATCAATACACCTGCAAGGATATATGCACCTATTAACCCCTGGTAGGTAAATTGGGCCGTAACTGTAGCCAAGAAGGCAACCCCAGTAATGGAATGGGCACCAACTATAGGCATACGATAGTACAAAGGTGCTAAGATGCTGAAGATGCCACCAAAGGTATATACGGAAAACACCCACATAATAGTTTGGGTATTTGTGAACCCACCATTTGATGCAGCCTGTAATATTAGCGCCGGGGGACCTGTAATGGCCAACAACCCAGATATGATCCCTGCAAAAGAGTTTTTATAATTTAAGTCCTTAAGTGTTCCCATCCCTGCATTTTCTCCTTTTTATTTTCCAACGTTTCTTAACAAAACCTAATTTCGGGTATCATCTAAATATTTTTCATGCAAATTTTGTATTTAAAATAAGTACAGCAAGTGACTGATCATAACATATATATCTATGATAGGTAAAGCTTTCTTTATAAATCACACATGATGATACACATGATAATAAATCATATATCTGATATTCTATGTTAGTAATCAAAGATTTTGGGGCGCAAAAAAACTAACTAGCGCCCCAATTGAGGGAGGAGGTTGTGTATAAACACTTTTATTACAGAAGCATCAATTAAACCTTTCACAGCCTCATACACAGTTATAACATTTTAAACAGGAGCCCTGCCTATTAGAGTTGGTTACCTATACTGAAATATATATAAGAATTAATTAATTTATGGACAATATTACAATTGTTAGGAAACTGTGTGTCAAAATTACCAGCATAATCGGTTGCTTGTTTTATTATAGTTAATAATATTTCAGATTTAGTTCTAGGGTTCAATAATGACCTTAATAGCTTTTCCTGTTCTAATTAAATCAAGGGCTTCTTCATAAGAATCCATTGGTAGTCGATGAGTTACCATTTTTTCCGCATCATTGCCGATTTCAGCCATCATCTTCATAGTGGTTTCCCATGTTTTGTGATAAAAAGCCCTGCTCCCTACTATACTCTTTTCCTCAAATACTAGCCTTGCTGTATCTATTTCATTTGGTTTGTCAGCTATTCCTACCAAGCAAACACTACCCGAAGGACGACAAATTCTGATGGCTAGATCAACTGCTTGAACAGATCCCGCACATTCATAAACAATATTTGGACCTTTTTTACCAGTGGCTTTTTGTATTTCCTCTATTGGATCTTCCTTTCCAACTATTATTGCACCTGCACCAAATTCTTTAGCGAGTTCTAAGCGCATAGCATCCTGTTCTAATCCTATAACAAAATAATTTTTTACATTTAGAACTTTTAAAACTAAGGCTAATCCAAGACCTATCGCTCCCGCTCCAATTATGGCAACAACATCATCTTCTTTTGCAGGAACCCTTTCCACAGCATGAATTGCTACCGACAAGGGCTCAGCTATAGCTCCAGCATGTAAAGATACATTTGCGGGAAGCACAAAACAGTTTTTTTCCCTGACAACAATATACTCAGTCATACCACCATGTATATGACATCCTAGTACAGGACGGTTTTCGCAAATACACTCCATATTTTTCAAGCAGAATTCACATATGCCACAAAAAATATGCTCATTAACTGTTACGTGGTCTCCTATCTTAATTCTAGAAACCCCTCTTCCCACAGACTCAACTATTCCTGCAAACTCATGTCCAATGATATTTGGAAAATTAGGACGGTATTCCTTTTCCACTGAAGGAGTCCACTTGTAAATGGATAAATCTGTACCACACATGCCCACTGATTTAACCTTTATCAAAATGTCATCTGGTTTAGTTATTTGAGGTTTATCTAAATCAATAATACTCATATTTCCATAACCAGATCCGACTTTTGCAACTGCTTTCATAACTTCATTCACCTGCTCCTATTGAGAAATTTGTGGAATTAAGTATAAGTAAAGTTATTGGCATATTTAAAATATGCCAATAACTTATATTTTTTATATACTTATCTCACAGCCTTAACCCTTTGTACTAAATTAGGCAACATCTGTGGAGCCAGTTTTTCTTCTACACCACTCTCTTCATATTTTTTCATGAACAAACTTCTGTCAACTTCTATCACTTGCATACCTTTATCCTTCAACAATTGGAGATACATGTCCTCCGATTCTCGAACTAGCTGTTTTTGAAATTCTGTTGCTTCAGCAAGTGCTTCGTCAAATTTTTGTCTAAGATCATCTGGGAAACCATCATATAAATCAACATTGATCATAAAAAACCATGGAGAATAGGTGTGTTGAGTAAGCATTACATGAGACTGTACTTCATGAAAATTTGAAGTGTATATTAAATCCAGAGGATTTTCCTGTCCATCTACTACACCTTGTTGTAATGAAATAAACAACTCCGGAAACGCTATAGGCGTTGGATTAGCACCTAAGGCTTCCCACACTGATACAATGATTGGTATAGTTGTTACTCGCAATTTCATTCCTCTTAAATCATCAGGGGTTAACTTTGCCTCATTCGCTGTCAGGTTTCGAGGTCCTCTATGCCAAACTTCTAGTATCGTAGAGTTCGCTGTTTCTCTAAATGTAGCATCTAGTTCCTTCCCGATTTCCCCGGCATAAACCTTATCCATATGCTCTATACTATCAAATAAGAATGGTAATACTAATCCTTGAAACTTTGGCGCATAAGTTCCTAGTGCTCCATCCCCAGGGATAACGATATCAATAACGCCCATCCCCATGTTTTTAACCATATCTATTTCGCTACCTAACTGAGCACTTGGGAAAACTTCTACTGTAATTCTTCCATCGGTTTTTGCTTCAACAATCTCCTTGAACTTTTTCGCTCCTTCGTCAACTGCACTTCCTGGAGTTACATTGTGTCCAAGTTTAAGATTATAAGTTGGACCAAGATCTGTTTGTTGAGTCTCATCTTTCTTTTCGCTACAACCTGTAAAAACTAACGCAATAATTAAAACCAATATCCATACCAAATTCCTTTTCTTAAGCATAAACCAAAACCTCCTTTTATGTGTTGGAAAAACAAGAAATTAAATAAGCTATTATTATATCCCCCCTTTTGATTGTTCACTAACATTATCTTAATTCTGGACACTCTACTAATGACAGGTTATCTTCCCACACTCGGTAACCACAGGCTTAAGCCAGGTATATAAGTAATAATTAATACAAATGTAATAGTTAAAACTAAGTATGGTATCATACCAATCGTTATTTCCTCAAGAGATATATTCGCAATTTTACATGATATGAACAGATTGACACCTACTGGTGGAGTTATCATACCTAATGCTAAGTTCGCTACCATTACCATTCCAAAATGAATGGGTTCAATTCCGAATTTTAAAGCAATAGGAAATAAAATTGGTGCTAAAACAAGAATAGCAGCACTAGCCTCAAAGAACATTCCCACAACTAACAATAAAAGGTTTACGATAAGCAAATATACTATTGGACTATCTGTAAAACTGACTATAGCACTTGCAAGTTTTTGAGGAACCATGTTTATTGTTAAAAACCAACTAAATAAACCCGCTGCTGCAATTATTATCATTATTGTCGCCGTAGTGAGAGCTGCATCAGCAAATAAGGAAAGTAAATGTTTAATTTTTAACTCTCTATAAATAAAAATTCCGACTATTAGGGCATATGCAACAGCTACCGCAGCTGCTTCAGTTGGTGTAAATGTTCCTGAGTAAATACCACCCAATATAATAACTGGCATTAAAACTGCTAATATTGAATCTTTAATTGCAACTAGCTTTTCAATCCAATTAGACTTTTTACAATCACCTATCAAACCTTTTCTTTTTGACACAATTATTACAAACACTACCAATATGATTGTTAGCAATATTCCCGGCACAACACCAGCAATAAACATAGCTCCAACAGAGGTTCCTGTAACAGATCCATAAAGAATCATAGGTATACTAGGGGGAATAATTGAACCAAGTTCTCCAGACGCAGCACCTGTCGATGCAGAGAATCTCTTCCCATAATTTTTACTTATCATCACAGGAATTAATATTCCACCTATAGCTGCCACTGTCGCTGCACTCGATCCTGATATTGCTCCAAATAACATACAAGAAACTATTGTAACAGCAGCATATCCTCCAGATATATGACCAATAAATGCTGATGCAAGATTTACTAGCCTTTTAGATATACCTCCAGAAGCCATTAAAGTACCAGATAGGATAAATAATGGGATTGCTAGCAAAGGAAATGAATCTAATGCCCCAAACATTTTTTGTACCGTAATTGCTAAAGGCAAATTTGAAAAAAATACAATAGATATTATAGAAGCACAAGCAATTGAAAAAGCGACCGGTAGGCCTATGAAAAGTAATATAGCAAGAGCAATGAACAGGAAAGTTAACATTTGCCAGTCTCCCTTCTACCTAAGAACAATTCAACCAATACAGATAATGCGTTTATTAATATTAATGTTCCGCCCATAGGAATTGCGGCATAAGCATAAGACATAGGCATATGCAATGCTGTAGATTGATGGTTTATAGTCATCTGGCACATTTCTATTCCAAATACAACTAGGAATACTGAAAAAGCAATAGTAATTATTAATGCTATAGCTTTAAATACTAACTGCAATTTTTCCGGAACATTTTGAACAAGAGCCTCAACTGCGATTAAAGATTGCCTACGAACACCAATTGCAACACCTAGAAATACAGTCCAAATTATTAAATATCTAGCGGCTTCTTCTGACCAGCTTAATGACTTATTTATTACAAAACGAAAAAACACCTGAGTTACCAATAAAACAAAAATTACAAAAAGCAAAATGGCAATTAATTTTATTATAATTTTATTAATCCCATCTACAGTTTTGATATATTTGGTCAGAAACAACACTTTTAACACCTCGCTGATAACTATTTTTAGCAATTTAATAATATAATTATTTTGTTATAATGCCGCCATCGACAAAGATTGTTTGCCCAGTCACATAGTCAGATGCACTACTAACTAGATATAGAAGAGTTCCGACTAATTCTTCAGGTTCACCGAAACGCCCCAAAGGAACTTGCTCGACCATTTTCTTGTAACGAATTGGATCATTTCTTAAATCTTCATTCATACTTGTTTTAATAAAACCCGGTGCAATAGCATTTACTTGAACAAAATCCGGTCCCCATTCAGCTGCTAATGTTCGAGTAAAATGTTCAATAGCAGATTTTGAAGTACAGTACGCTAGCCGAAGATCAAGTCCTTTCCTTCCTGCTATTGAAGATATATTGACAATTTTGCCTTTTTTTCTTTTTTTCATTTCTTCTCCAAAATATCTACTACACAAAAATGTTCCCTTAACATTAATACTCATTACACGTTCCCATTCATCTCCATCCATTTTATCAGCTGCAACACGTTGTACAACTCCAGCATTATTTATTAATATATCGACATTTTTATATTTATTTAACACCCTATTTACAAAAGCTATTACCTCAGCCTCGCTTGAGACATTAACAAGGTACCCTTCAGCAATTCCATATGTGCTTAATTTTTCAATAGCTATATCGATATTTTCTTGAATGATGTCACATATTATTACCCTTGCTCCTAAAGAAACTAATGCTTCCGCATATGTGTAACCTAGCCCCCGAGCTCCACCAGTTACTACAGCAACTTTACCATCAACTGAAAATAAGTCGTTCATAATAACCTCCTGATTAACTATAAGTTTATGTTCAATCCATAGTTTTTTAAAATATCAATACTTTTCATGATGCCTTCTATACCTTTATCATTAATAACCTCTAACACAATCTCTCCATCATAACGTATTTCATTTAATGTATTCACAATTTCACCAAAATCCACGTCTCCTGTACCAATCACATTATGTTCCCATTTAACTACTTTTGTATCTGATAAGTGTATTAAACAAAGATAATCTATATATTTTCTTATTGATTGGCAAACATCTTCTTTTTGGAATACATTTGCTACATCAATTACCATTTTTACATTTTGGTGGTCAAGATCATCAATAAAACTTTTGATACTCTCACTAGTGTCAAGGAAGATAGAAGGCAAAGTCTCAATCCCATATATCAAATTTGAATGTGAACCATATTCCAATATTACTTCTATCGATTTTTTGGAGTATTGATATATAAAATCGAAGCATGGTGGTAATAATGGATGTCTCTTTCCCGGAGCAATTAATAAAATTTTTGCTTCCAATTCTTGATTAATATCTACAAGGCGCTTATATAGATTGATGCTCATTTCTCGCATTTCAGGAAATGGACTAGCTAAATTAATATCTAAACCAGGAATATTTAATGCCAATATTTCCATATTATATTTTTCAATTAATCTTTTAATTGCTAAATACATTCCTGGTTTATATTTACTTAAATTAAAATGTGGAGGAGAAATCAATAATTCAACAGACTTTAATCCATTGTCAGCCAATACAGATAAGGTGTTTTCAATGCTTTCCGTCCACAAAAAAGAGTAAGTATTAATTGAAATCTTCACATTATCTCAATCCTTTCCTAAAAAAGCCGATTATTCTTTTAATTTTTTAATACTTTCCAAAACACCATGCACTCCTCTGTCGTTAATAATTTCCAAAACAACGTATCCATTATAGTTAATCACTTTGATTGCATCCATAATTGATGAAAAATCTATATCTCCTGTACCAATTACATTGTGCTCCCACTTTGTAGTTTTTGTATCGGAAATGTGAATCAAGCAAATATCATCAGCAGCTTTTTTGATACCCTCTGCAGGATCCTCCTGCATAAACACATTAGCTACATCATATACAATTTTTACCTTTGGAGAATCAAACTCTTTCACCAACCGCTGGACATCTGCCACTTTGTCCAGAAAAATAGCAGGTACCGTTTCTATTCCAAATACCAAGTCTGTATAACTGGCATAATCCATTATCTGTTCTATAGAATCCTTGGCATATCCATAAATAAGCTCGAAATCCGGCGGGAGCAGTGGATGCCTTTTCCCAGGAACAACTATGAGTATTTTTGCATTTAATTCCTGGTTGATATCAATTAATCTCTTATATAAGTCAATGCTCATTTGTCTCATCTCAGGAAATGGGCTAGCTAGATTGATATCTAGGCCCGGGATGTTTACCGCCAGCACTTCCATGTTATTTTGCTCAATAATCTTTCTGATTTTGGAATACATGCCTGGCTTATACTTATTTAAATAGAAATGAGGTGGTGAAACGAGAAATTCAATTGCTTTAAATCCGTGATCAGCTATAATTTTTACACTGTCTTCCAAATCATTGGACCATAGGAACGAATAAGTGTTTATACCTAGCTTCATTTCTCTACCTCCCAGGTTTAAAGTTTGGTTCTGGATGTTTAAAAGGCGGCAATACCCATGTACCTGTGCCTATTGGCTTAATATCTCTGTCAACAATAACTTCCACTACGTAGGGCTGATTAAGCTTAATTCCATATTCAACAGCGTCTGCTAAATCTTCTGGTTTTTCTATTCTAGTACCTTTTACACCAAAAGCCTTAGCTAGTGCAACAAAATCAGGATTATACAGCTCACCTGTTTCCTCTTTAATGAAGCTTGTTGCCAGTTCTCTGCCTCCAAAGTATCCCAACTGTAAATCTCTGATGGAGCCATAGGCAAAGTTATTGAAAATAACCCATACAGCGGGAATGTTGTACTCAACTGCTGTAGCTAGGATATGAGGTGTCATCATGAAGCTTCCATCACCA
The DNA here is from genome assembly GCF_000620305.1 of Desulfitibacter alkalitolerans DSM 16504. Classification (NCBI taxonomy): domain Bacteria; kingdom Bacillati; phylum Bacillota; class Clostridia; order Neomoorellales; family Desulfitibacteraceae; genus Desulfitibacter; species Desulfitibacter alkalitolerans. The sequence continues at coordinate 700,054 of NZ_KK211100.1, forward strand.
CACAAAGCAACAGCAGTTCTTTCAGGTGCAGCCAATTTAGCACCTATCACACCACAAGTTGCAAAACCCATGGCCGCAAATCCCCATGCTTGAAGTATGGTCTGTGCTTCATACGTATCCCAGAACTGAACTACCCAATTATGGTGAACTCCCACATCAGTCAGGAAAATTCCATTCTTAGGCAAAACTTTACGAATATCACCAATTACTCTTTCTGGCCTGATTGGTTGTGCGTTGGAATTTAACAATGGTTCCTTGTATTCATACCAGATGGATTTCCATTCTTCTATCCTTTTATGCCATGCACTATAGTCTGGCTTTTTATCAGCAAATTGTTCTTTTGCTAACTGCAGCAGCTGCTGCAACACAAGCTTCACATCTCCTATAATGCCTAGTGCGAATGGGTAATTTCTTCCAATTTCTCTCGGGTCAATATCAACATGAATAACCTTTGTTGTGTTCATGGAGTAAGTATATCCATCCAACCAAGCACTTGTAGACCTATCATCAAAGCTTGTACCTAAAGCCAAGAGCACATCACATGATTTTCCGGCTTCATTAGCAGCATAAGCTCCATTTCTTCCTGTTGGGCCAAGACACAGGGGATGTGTTTCATCAATTATTCCTTTTCCCATGGGACTTGTATGAACTGGGATTTTCATGTAACTTGCAAAATTGACCATTTCCTTGCCTGCTTCTGATAGAATTGCTCCATACCCTGCAACGATTAGTGGTCTTTCAGCTGCAGCTAACATTTCCACTGCTTTTCTTATTGTTTCTGGATTGCCCTGGGGTCTTTGATCCATATTCCATCGATAGTCCTGCGGTTCTCCACAAATAGCTTCGCCCTCTTCCTGAAAAACGTTAAAAGGAACATCCAGGTTTACCGGACCAGGTTTTCCGTTTGTCATCTCCTTAAATGCCTGACGCACTGCCAGAGGAACCATTTCTACCCTTGTTGGCTGAAAACTCTTTTTAACATATGAACGAATTACCGAGGGAAAGTCACCCTGGAAATATCGTCCAGTTTCTTGGAAGGGTCCCCGGTTAAATTGACAAGTAGGAACATTTCCACTAATGCTCAAAAAAGCGGAGGAGTCCATATACGCACCTGCCAATGGTGTTACCATGTTAGTTGAACCAGGACCACAGGAAGTAAAAGTAACTATAGGTTCATGTTTAACCCTATAATATGCATCCGCAATATATCCAGCGGCTTGCTCATGACGGACTGAAATGGTTTTAATCTTGTCTGACCTTTCATGCAAAGAGTCTAATAAACCAACAATACCATGGCCGCATACACCAACAGCATATGGGACATTTTCTTTTACCAGATAATCTGTAATAATATCTGCACCTTTCATCTTCATTGCATTCACCAATCCTCTCTTTGTATTATGCTTTCGTTATGTTTGCAATAAGGTTTATGAAATCTTCTTTTGATGTATATCTGGGATTAAATTCGTTATACCATGATTTGCAACATTGCTCAGCAAGCAGTTCAACATCCAACTGTATTTCCTGATCATATTCAGTGATGGTTCGAGGAAGTTTTAGATCAGCAGCAAGTTCTTTTATTGCCAGTACCCCTTGATAAGCATCTTCCCTTTGATCTTTCCCGGTTGTATGTTTCCCAAGAGCATTTGCAATATTTTTAAACTTTTGAGGGCTATGTGCATAATTAAATTCAACCACATGGGGCAGTATAATCGAACAGCACATTCCATGTGAGATTGTGTGATGTCCGCCAATAAATCTTGCAATACAATGACAATTACCGGTTCCTGCAATTGGAAAAGCAATGCCAGCCATATTACTTGCTATGAGCATGCCTGCTGCAGCTTCACTGTTGGAACGGTTCTCTATAAACGTTCTAAAGTGTTTTCCAATCATTTCAATAGCTTTTAGAGAAAAAGCATCCAGATAAGGTGTTGACTTTAATGATGTATAGGCCTCTACTGCATGAGCTAACGCATCAAATCCTGTGGTAATGGCCAGGTTTTTTGGTACCGTTTTTAGTACATCAGGATCTAGTATGGCTGCCATTGGTCGATTATACTTGGCGTGCTTTATAGTGAACTTAATATTTTCTTCTTTATCAGTTATTACTGCAGCATCGGTAATTTCTGAGCCCGTTCCTGCAGTTGTGGGAATGGCAATAATCGGAATAGGCTGGTTATGAAATTTATCCCATCCAGCATAATTCTGCAATTTCCCAGGGTTTGTCGCTAACACACCCACTGCCTTTGCACTGTCCATGCAACTTCCCCCACCAATTGCTACAATCAGTTCAGCTCCATAGTCCAACAATCTTTTGCAGACCTTTTCTACCAGGTCAACTTGTGGTTCCGGTTCGACTTCGTAAAAAATTTGATATTGATTTCCTGTCTTGTCTAATCCGTTGGTTAATAATTGAAAAGACTCTGTAGTGATTATAAATGGATCAGCTATAATAAATATTTTGTTTTTACCCAGACATTGGGCCTCTTCTCCAACTTTTGAAATGCTTCCCTTGCCAAATATAATTTTTGTCTTCAGCATAAATTCAAAACTCTTCATATGCCCACACCTCAGTTATTTTGCATTACTTTTCGCAGTAATGGTATGATATCATCATGACTTTCAGCTATGTGCGCTCCTGCTTCTTTAAGCTTTCTCATTTTCGTTGAAGGTTTTCCAATGCCCTTGGATATGATGGATGCAGCATGACCAAATACGGTTCCCTCAGGCATGTTTTCCGTAAATTTACCTGCAACATAGGCGATCAACGGTTTCTTAAATCCGCCGTTTTTGCAAAATTCTGCTGTTTCTTCTTCAAAGCTGGTTCCTGGCTCAGCAAAGATTACTACAGCATCTGTTTCTTCATCATCCGCAAACATTTTCAAATATTCTACAGGTGATGTTCCAATTATAGAATCGCCACCTATACTGATGCACGTACTTACCCCAAAGCCTGCTCTTTTTACCATCCATGCTGTTTCCGCAGTCATTCCTCCACTCCTGGAAATAACACCAATATTACCAGGAACAAAACATCTTTCTGTATTGTCTCCGCCAATTGCACCTAGTTTAACGCGATGCCCCGGGTTGATTGCTCCTACCGAGTTTGGACCAATGACAGTAATTCCTGCGTTTTTGGCCAACCAGTACAGCTTCATTGCATCATGCTGCGGCACATTTTCAGTAATTATGACAAGCAATTTTATTTTATTTTCAACCGCCTCCCTGACTGCATCCAGAACAGCTCTAGGCGGAACGTAGATCAATGAAGTATTGGCCTGATGGTTTTCTAAAAGCTCTCTTACTGTATTATAAACTGGAACACCTTGAACTTGCTGTCCGCCTTTTCCCGGTGTAACGCCACCAACAACCTTTGTTCCATAAGCCAAGATATGTTCAGTTACCATGGATGCTTCACGTCCTGTTATCCCCTGAATAATGACACGGGTATCCTGATTTAGAAGAATAGCCATCTTTTATCACCTGCCTTGATTAAGTTCTTTCATTTTTTCAACCATTCTTTTTGCACTTCCAGCCATGGTTAATTCTTCTCCATAGGATTCAATGCCAGCTTCCCGTAAGATTCTAAAGCCTTCCTCTTCATTTATCCCAGGCATTCTTGTAACAATCGGGAATACTCTCGAATCTATCCCCATTTCTTTAATAGCACGAACAATGCCCCTAGCCTCAACATCTACCTGGGTATTATTTGTAATATTATGAGCAACAAATAATCCCCTTACACCTGGCTTTGAAAGAATACATTTTGCCAGTCCGTACACCTTATCTTCTGGTGGATTTCCACCAAATTCTGTATAATTGGCTGATTTTCCGCCAGCTGCAAGAAGTTCATCAAAGAGCACAAGACTTCCACCACCACCGCCACACATAAACCCAATATCTCCATCTTCTAACTCGGTATAACGTGCCGTACCCCGATATGGATCTTTATCCTGAAACTCCTGAACCTTTCGTTCAATTTCTGTTAAGGGTTTCCAGGTTCTTTCGCTTCCTTCCAGTGCAATTTCCTTAAGGTCCAGATGCCTGAACATTGCAGCATCATCAATACTGAACATACAGGTAGGAATAACAAATTCATCTTCCGGTGTAAGAAACAACGGATTTATTTCAATCAGGGTTGCATCATATTTTACAAAAACTTCATATATTTTCCTGAGTAAATTTGCAGCTTTAACCAATTTTTCCCCAATTAGGCCTGCTTTTGCAATAATATCAATGCAATGATAAAGAGCTAGACTATCCAATGGATTCACATAATAGGTAATAATCGATTCAGGTGAATTTTCAGCAACGTCTTCTATATCAACGCCCCCCGAGAGACTAAAAACAATTACTGGTTGGGCATTTCCAGGGTGGATCGATATAGATACATAAATCTGTGCTGTGTGTTTTATTTCTTCTGCAACTATAACCTTGTGTACCGGATAACCCCTAACTGATTTGCCAATAATTTCATCTGCGACATCAAATGCTTCTTTGGCTCCTGAAGCAGATTTCACTGCTCCTGCTTTTCCTCTTTTCCCTATAGGAATTAATGCCTTCACTACAACTGGTTTCTGCATCTCTTCTGTGATTTTTTCAGCATCTTCTCCCGAAGAAGCAACACTAAAATCCACTACAGGAAGTCCATTTTCTTTTAATATATTCAATGCATAATGTTCTAATATTCTCGCCACAGCTGTTCCCCCTTGCCTTACTCACTGCTATTTATACTTTCTGCTAATATTTGCCTTGCATTTTCTGCTACAGGCAGGTCAACCATTAACCCGTCGATTTGAACTACACCTAGTCCTTTTTCCTGTGCAGCTTCAAATGCATGTAAAATTTTTTTAGCCCATTCAATTTCCTCCTGATTTGCTGCGAAAATAGAATTAATGATTTCAATCTGTGCAGGATGAATACAGGCCTTAGCACCAAAACCCATTGCTCTTGCTCTTTTGCTTTCACTAATCAATCCTTCTTGATTCTTAAATTTTGGATAAACACTATCAATGGGCTGAATTTTTTTCCAACGACATGCATTAACTAGTTGTGACCTTGCGTAGCTTAGACTAAATTCATCTTCAATGCTTCCTCTTATTTTCTGGATATAATCTAGAGCTCCGAACATAACTGCCTCAACTCGGTCCGTTGAATCAGCAATAGCATTTAAGTGAATAACACCCTCCGGAGTTTCAATGATTGGAATAATGGTTTTTCGATCTACGCCAGTTTCTCCCTGGTACAAGATATCCATTAACCAGGAAATTTTCTCTACATCAACTCTGTTACGAACTTTTGGAATTACAAAGCCTGCAAAGTTGAATCTGGAAAAGACAGCAATATCATCGATGATCCATTTTGTGTCCAATGCGTTTGTTCGAATATAGATTTTCTTTTTTGGTTTTTCCTTCAATATTTCGATGATTTTTTGTCTTGCAACCTCTTTTTCCTGAGGTGTCACAGCATCTTCCAAATCGAAGATTAATGCGTCGGCACCAGTATTGAGAGATTTTTTCATCATAATAAGATTATTTCCCGGTGTAAACAGTAGTGATTTCAATAGCATTTTCCTTTCTACTCACATTTGTTGATCGAGGTGTTAGTCCTTAAAATATGCTTACGCATTAGTTCGCCCGCAGCTTCAAAGTCTCCATTTTTAATAGCATTAATGATCATTTCATGCTTATTTTGGGATAATAAGGCTGCCTCATTTGTTGAAAGCATTGCGTATCTTGGAAAGCTATCCCATAAAAGCTTAATAGTTTCCAGCATCTTTTTAGATGGTACTAAATTATAAATTGTAAAATGGAATTCATAATTAAGCTTCGGCATATCACTCAAGTTGTTTCTTTCTATACACTGCTCCATTTCCTTAGCAAGAGTTTCTAATTTTTCAATATCTTCACTGGTTAATCTTCCTTTTACTAAGCAAACCGCTTCTTTTTCTAGTATAGAGCGGAATAAGAGTGTATCTTTTAACTGCTCTTCACTGAATTCCACAACTGTAAAACCTTTATTTGGTAAATTTTCAACCAACCAGTCATTTTGCAGCAGCCGAAGGGCATCCCTAACGGGCATTCTGCTTGTACCAAATTGTTTTGCCAGTTCATCCTGGTTAAGCTTTTCGCCAGGTTTTAATTCACCATTTAAAATTGCATTTTTTAAATAGTCATAAATCTGTTCATGAACCTGCCTTCTTTCAAGATTTATAACTCTTTCCATATAATTACCCCATCCTTTCTAAATATCAGAATTTACTTACATCCATCATTGATGGTTAGCAGTATTTTAATATTAGTTAATTGTAATCAATATCAGATATCCGATGTCTTTTATCCAATATAAAGTATATTGGATATCGGATTTGAAATATGTATTCAATGTTAATTTTAAAAATCCTTCTTTTTTTAAAAAATAAATTTAACTTTTCAAAAAACTAAAAAAGCTGAGACAGAATTAATATTACTTGCTGCTTCTGGAGCTAGTAGTAAATTAAAACAGCAGTTTATTCCTTCACAACACTAGTAAAAGCTTCAACTTTTTTTGTTGAAGCTTCTATCAGTTTTAATATGGGAAATTCGTTGATTCAATAAAAGCACGATTAGGGAATTAAAGGTGTTTATTGACTTAGCTGTAAAGGGATTGAAGTAGTGAAAAAAAGCTAGTCCACCCAAGCTGTAATTATAGAATTTAGAAAATGAAACACTTTGTTTGATAAGACTATTGGCTTTTTGGGAAAGATTAAATAGTTCAGCTATCCTCACAAGACTATCATCAAGAATTACACAGTCTGATTTTAGTTTGATTTTGTCATTGGCTGAATTGGCAAAGCTGACGCTTACATCTGCCCTGCTCATTGCCAAAAGGTCATTCACACCATCCCCAACCATCATTACTTTTCCTGATTTTTGATACTTCTTTACTATTTCAAGCTTATCAAGATGACTGCATCTGGAATAAATCCTGTTTATTCCAAGACTGTGTGCAACCTGCTGTGCCTTATTATCCTCATCTCCAGTGACTAGAATGAAACTGCTTTTGTTAAAGTGTCTGCCCAGCTTATAAATCATCTGTACTGCATCATCACGTACTGAATCCTTGAGAACTACTAAACCTATCAGCTTTCCATTCTTGCTGATGAAAATTGGCGTGCTCAACCTCTTTTCATATTCTAAGTAGTCCTGTATTCCATGGGCGACATCAACTTCATATTCCTGCATTAACAAATCATTACCTATTAATACCTGTGAACCTCCATAAAGCGCACTTACTCCTTTAGCAGGGATTAATACTGAAGATTCTACCTCATTTTTAGAAAAACTTATATTTACTTTATTGCGAAATGTTTTGGCGATAGGATGATAATGTTTTGCTTCACAAGCAGAACAAATCTTTAATATATCCTCTTCAGAGTATTCATCATCAAAAGACAGAACTTCCTCTAAAATCATTTCTTTGTTAGTCAATGTGCCTGTTTTATCAAAAATTATATATTTAACGTTTTTTACTCTACCTAGGATATTTACATCCTTTATGGCTAGAGAATGTTTGTATAATAAAGCTGCATACTGCTGTAGTCCTGTGCTTAATGCTACCTGCACCCCCATTGGGCAGAGGACCAGCAGCAGGGATATGGGATTAAAGATGTTACGTGTCAAGAATAAGCTTACTACAGCTGCACCCAGGGATAACCTGGTTATTTTATTACTAAAAGCCATGACCTCATTTTGCAGATGTAAGTCTTTTGGACATATTAGACTATCTTTTTCATATGTTATGGGCTTCTGTAGGACCCTTATTTTTAAATTGCCTTTTATTACTATGGAGCCTTCCTCTACTTTAGATCCTGGTTTTACTTTAGATATTTCAGGCTGTCCCGTATGGTATAAACTGTTTATTACAGCTTCTCCAGCTGCTACCTCACCAGATATTTGTACATTATCACCCTGTTTTACTAGAACAACATCGCCCAGCTCTATCCTGTCTAAAGACAGCAGAATACTTGTCTTATCTTTCTGTTCAACCCAAACAAAACCTGAGTTCTCATGTGAACTTTGGCTCAAAATCTTATTACTCTCCAGGTCGGTACCATGCTTAATATAATCGTTAAGGGATTTTAGCACAAGGGCAAATACCCCTTCATTGCTTTCCCGGGCAATGGTTAAAACAACCCCAAGAAAGACTAGTATTGAATTTACGTCTATGGATATTTTCTTGGAAGTCTTATCAACTGTGTTCTTAAGCTTTGGGTATCCAGAGATTATATCTATGACCGCTACCACCATTAAAACCCAAATACTTCTCCCAATGGGATTCTTGCCGTATGTAGGCTGCTTAATCTGTAGGAAAGCAAATATGGCTAGGTACAAAAGCATAAAGGTTAATGCTCTATTTTTGTTACTCATGCTTTCCCCATAGCATTGATACTTTTTAAGAAAATGCCTTTTGTAGCTGGTGGGGGCCTTTAAGAAACCTATAATATGGTCTTTTATTATATGGGCATCTAACCTTCTTGGGTCATAAATAATTACTATACTAGTAGAATGCCAATTAACCCTATTTTTTTTTATCCCAGGCACACTATTTAAGTAGCCCTCCAAAGCCATTGCCGCTGTTTTTTTGCCCTTAAGCTTAGAATGCTTAAATCTTATCCTTCCAGGTACAACGCTTACTACCTGAAGTACTTCCCGCAAGGCATACCACCTCTTACCTTAGAAAATCAAATAATTTGCCAAAGGTAAATTGTTTGATTAGTTTTTCTCCTGTCTCTTTTTCTCTTTTTCTAACATAGCTGAAAAAATAGGATAAAAAGTCATTTAAATGAGTTTCCACTATTCTTTTTTTAGTTGAATCGTTCTTCTTTATCTCAAGGCTTAAATCAACACAGCTTTTTAAGTTGGCCATGGTATATTTTAACTTATCCTCTAATTCTTTTAAATCGTCCACGTTTTACTCGCCCTCTCTTTCCATTTCTATCAGGATTATAAGTTAATAACCTGGAGGAGTTCACTACCACCCCAAAGGTGCTTACGTTATGTAAGAGAGCAGCCAATAAAGGTGTAATTATTTTACCTGCCCCCAAAAGCAATCCCAACGCGTTTATACCTATTGCAAAGATGAAGTTTTGCCTAATTACTTCCAAGGTATGGTTGCTCAAGGCAATTAGTGAATAAATTTTTTCTGGATTATCTCCGGCTAGGACAATGTTAGCAGTTTCTATTGCCACATCTGTTCCACCTGTACCTAACGAAATACCTACATCAGCATTGGCAAGGGCTGGCAAGTCGTTTACACCATCTCCCACCATGGTTACCACCTTACCCTGCTGCTGATACTCTTTTACTATTTCAACCTTGCCTTCAGGTAATGTATCAGACCAAATTCTGTCAAAACCTAACTCTTCACCAACAATTTCAGCCGTTTCTTTGCAGTCTCCGGTTATTAAGCCTATAGTTTCAATGCCTGATTGTCTTATATGCCTTATAGCTGATTTGCTTTCTTCTCTTACCTTATCAGAGACCCCTATTAAACCAATTACAGAATTGCTGCGGCTTAAGAATAACACTGTCTGGCCTAACAGTCTAAGACGATTTGCACTCTGCTTTGACCTATTCATTGTAGACTTACTCTTTTTAATAAAGTTCTCACTGCCCAAAAGAACAGGGTTTTCATCAATTAAGCCTTTTACTCCATAACCTATTACAACTTCTTTATCTTGTACCTTTAGTAAAGAAATATCCATTTCCTCTGCTTTATTTATAACTGCCTTTGCAAGGGGGTGATTGGTCTGAGCCTCTAAGGAGGCTGCAATTTGAATAATATCTTCCTCAGAATAATCCTTATTAACCCTAATGACCTCTCTGACTACAGGTCTTCCTTCTGTCAATGTGCCTGTTTTATCAAAGAGTATCACATCCGTACTCCCCACCTTTTCTAAATAATGCCCGCCTTTAACCAGGATTCCCTTGGCAGCTGCATTGCCCATTGAGGCACTTAATGCCGTTGGTGTAGCCAGTCCAGCAGCACAAGGGCATGCCACTATAAGCATGGTCATACTCCTCTTAAAATCTCGAGTTATCAGGTATACTAATGCTGCCAGCAGAAAGGATAGGGGAACAATCTTATCAGAATACTCATCGGCTATGTTTTGAATTGGTGCCCTTGTTTCGCTGGCTTCTTCTACCAAGTGAATGATCCTGGCCAAAGAAGTGTCATTGCCCACTTTTTCAGCTCTAATTTTTAGACTGCCCTGCTCAACAATGGAGCCAGCATAAACCTTGTCGCCCTTTGTTTTTGCCAAAGGCATGGATTCTCCCGTAATTACTGCTTGACTTACTGCAGCTTCCCCATCAATAACCTCTCCATCTACTGGAATCTTTTCACCTAGATAGCACATTACCGTATTGGCTGCTGAAACACTTTCAATGGGTATGGATACCACTGCCCCATCAATCTCAACCCAGGCATTTTCCTCTTTGCCCTGCAGTATGTCCTTGATAGCCCTACGGGACTTCTCTAAGGTCAGGTTTTGAAATAAGTGACTAAGATTTACCAGCCATACCACTACTAGACCTGTAATGCCTTCTTTAAGTAAAATGGATACAAGGGCTGCTGAAGTTATTAACATCTCATTATTTAGTTTTTTCCTTTTAAACACAGACTCTAGTCCACATCTAAATACTGCATATCCTGTCACCAAGGTTGCGGCAGTTGTTATGATATGAATCTGTGGTGCATGTCTTAAGAAAAAGTTTTTTGCAAGGATTCTAGTTAACGTTAAGGCAAGTATTATTACACCAGCGGTAATAACCTGGGTATACTGCAGATTTAAAGACAGGTCCTCCGGTTCAAAAATGTCATCTTTACCCTTTTTTCTAACATAGGTTTTCTTGTAACGCTTGAGTTGACTTGGGGATACTAATTGTAAAATATAACTTATGTTCTTCATTAACTCTACACAGAGTTCATCCTTTGAGAGTTTTTGAGGGTTAAAAATAATTAAGGCCTTTCCAGTTTGGAAATTAGCCTTAATTTTTTTAATACCTTGATTTCTTCTAAGTGTTTTTTCCAGGGACTTGGCAAAGTGGAGGTTACCTTTTAAACCTTTAATTTTTATCCTGACCCTTCCAGGCAAGGCCTGAAGTATCTCTAATCTACAAGGATTCATATATTTATCATTACTCCTTTGCCGCTTCTTGTAATATCGCACTAGAATTAGTTATCTCTTAATGCATTTTTAGCCTGGGCCTCTTCAACAACATCTGTTAAGCTTTTTTTAACTAACAAGACCTTTTTTGTTCCTTGAACTGCTGCATTTCTAAACTCCCGCCTAAAAAGCCAAGCTAAGCCAGCAGAGCCAACACCCCACCAAAAGCTTTTGTTTATCATTTATTTCACCCACCTATTTTATTGATTTCTTATTTTAGTTTTTGTTATCAACAGGTGAAATATTAATACAATAATTTACTGTACTTAATTTTTAATTTTATACCTCTTTATTATTATCTTTTCTATTCTTTTCTTCATCAAAGTTTATTCTATCCCAATTAGCCTCTGCAAACATGTCCTCTATATCTTCCTTAGCATCTGTTACAATTGTTTTAAGCTCGTCAGTTAAGCCTAATACCCCTTGGACAGTCTGCACAGCTATAGGTCTTAATGCCCTTGCTATGGATGGTGCCAAAAACATACCTACTGTAGCAATACCTATTCCTCTTAAAATATTATTGACCCTTGGGTTATTTATGAAGTTTGGTATTGTCTCGGGGTTCCACCAGTTGCGCCAAAAGCCACCCATGGAACCCATGGGTCTATTAAAATACGGATCACCAGGAGGAGGATTATAACCCATATATGGAGGATATCCCCTTTGATAGAACCTATGATGGTAGTATCCACGGGGATGATAATAGCAGTATGGGCCATAGCCGCCACGATAACCATACTTATAATAATCGTCATCTTCATCATAGTCTCTATAGTCATAATCAGGATTATTATAGTAGTTTTGGTTAAAGCCTGGGCCTGAGCCATAGCCACGACCAGGGCCAGGACCAGGGCCGGAACCATAATAGCCTCCACCAGGATTATTGTAATTTCCATAGCCACGTCTGTTATTTTGAGTACCCATACCATAGTTACCTCTAAAGCCCCTGTTATTCATACGATAATTACCTTGATAGTAACCAGGACCAGCTTGAGCGTAACCTCTCATGTAGTCATCATCTGGAAAGTCTTCATCATAATTACCCATGTAATTGTTTCCTTGATAGTTCATTTGATTTCTCCCTTCATAATTCATATTCCTAGCCTGTGCATCATTATAATAAGACCTGTTTCCGTAATTTTGGGCATTGTTGTAATTAATCCTATTCCCGTAACTTTGTGAGTTATTGTAGTTAGGCCGGTTGTCATAACTAGTCTGCCTATTGTAACCGGTTTGCTGCTGTTCTTTTTCTTCGGTGTTGTTTTCATTGGCATTTTCTATGTTACCCACTAATGTTTTCCTCCTTTCTACGTTGATAGTTTCTCCATACTTGCGACCATTTATGTAAAAAAAAACCACCCTTAGGTGATTTTTTAAGCAGATTTAATCTGCAGTCTATAGGTATTATCTGATTCCACATCAGGAATACTGGCTAGTAAGTTTCCAATTATTTCCTTTTTCAATATATTCCTTAAATCTATTTTATGCTGACGAAGAATACCAATCATTACATTAAGTATTCTTATTCTAATTTTCTCTTTGAATACTTTAGGCCCTAATCCAACTGCCCCTAAAACGTGATCTCCCATACTAAACTTGGAGGCAAAAATATTAATTGCCTTTGGTAAAATATTAGAACTGCTTTTTTTCCAAGTCATATCTATACCTTTACAGACAGCACTGCTTAAATTATATGTTTTAATATTTTCCTTTAAGTATGGTGAGATATCAACTTTAGCAATATTATTTACATTATTTCTATCAAACTTAAATGTGATTTCATACTGAGCTCTAGTAAACTCTTTTTCAATTCTTTTTTTAATACGTTTGATACAAGCTTCTATATCTTCAGTATCATATATTATAGTGTTAACACCCTCTTGGAGCATTCTAGTGTCTAAATTATTATAATTAATTCCGCTAACATAGAGCTTAAGCAGCTTTTCTTGATTAGCAGTATAATAGTCCAGTTCTTCATTAATAATATCAAAACTTTCTCTTGCTAAGTAATTAACTATGTTCTCCATCTCTAGTTCCGAAATCATTGAATAAGTAGTCTTTTCCAATAATGCTGCCATTTCTTCACCGCCTATATGTTGATAATAATTATCAATTAAAAATTAAAAAAATTTCACTTCAATTTTGGTGCTGAAAGCTTTTCTCAATTACATTTTATAGTATATGGGCTTAATTGTAAACAAAAAATTTTTCTATGGGCTAATTTATCTAACATTTTCTTGCCTGCTTTACACAGAGGACATCGGAGGGACAGCTTCAACGTGCAGGAATATGCCGTGCACTTATGAATCAGAAGGCACTGCGGTTATGCTTGTGACTCATGACACCAAGGTGGCCGCCCTGACACAGCGTATTATGTTTATGTGCGATGGAAAAATAATCAGCGAAATGGAAATCTATGTTAAATATTTCCTCTCTAGAAAGTCCTTAATATGATTTCTAATTGCCTTTAATTCTGCCGCCATACCATGACCTCCACTATCAAAAGGTACTAGCTCAGACTGTTCAATATTCTTGTAATAAAACTTCATCCTTTGCGTGCAGTATCATTGTAGGAACTGATATCCCACCCATGGCTTCACAGACATTGGTCTGATTTTGGCTTCATGGATGTTTCCAGGTTTCCTAGGGCTCATGGGGTGCATAAACTCCAGCATTTGATCTGCAAATTATTTTGTTGCTAGGGTCAAGAGCAGAATATGTTTCCTGGGATATTCCAATTAACCCTAAAAATTGAGCTCGAAACATTTTTAGAACCAGCCAATAGGAAAAGTCAGATTTCTGACTACTGTTTACAATTTTTGTACTTAAGGAGGTTTCATCACCCATAAACTTGGATACAGCTGACACCAGAATTAGGGCAGGGCACTATTACTAAAGATATAGTTTAGCAGTCATTAGAAATTTTAAACATCTACTTGATTGGGCTGTAACAAAGAAGGAGGATTTCCATATTTTTAAGTTGAAATAAAATAAAACCCTAAAGTTTCGAACAAGTTAGGAAGGATTAATTTATAAAAATTTTGAAAAATAATTGAAGGAGTGTATCTATGAAGGTAGTAGCATTTAATGGAAGCCCTAAAAAGTCAGGTAATACAGCTAGTTCCATTATAAATGCTTTCTGAATAATTGGTTAAGAAATGATATTGAAGTTGAAGTAGTGCATGTGGGTAATAAAAAAATAAGAGGATGCATTAGCTGTTATAAATGTTTAAAAAACAAGGATGAAAAGTGTTCCATAAATGATGATCAAGTAAATGAGTGGATCCAAAAAATGAAAACAGCAGATGGGATTATATTTGCTTCACCAGTTTATTTTTCTGGGATTGCCGGCACACTTTAAGGTGCAAGTTTTGTTGCGGTAAAGCGCTCGGGGGGAGTATCTGCTTTTAATGCCTTAAACCAATATATTAATTTATCAGAAATGATCATGCCAACCTCAAACTATTGGAATGTTATTTATGGAGGAACCGTGCCTGGTGAAGCATAAAATGATGTGAAAGGAAAACAAATTGCCAGGATACTTGGTAAAAACATGGCATGGCTTATTAAGGTAATAGATGCAGGCAAGAAGCTTCATGAAATACCTGAACTAGAACCAAAACAACGTATGAATTTCATAAGGTAAATCTGTGATATATATTGTTTTCCCTTTCCCGAGCAAACAAAAATAACCCATTACTTTAAAAAGCTAATGGGTCTTTTCATACTCAAATAATAGATATCACTGTAATTGTTAATTTAGACTTTAAAGTTGTCTTTATAATTCTAATTCTTTCAGTTTTTCCGGAGTAGGAATACCATCTTCATCCCAACCCATTATTGAATAATAGTCGCTTAGCATGGTATCCAAATCTACAACCTGACCTTTACTTTCACCACATGACATGGTTTCTTCAGTAAATCTTTTTGGCAAAGTATCATCTTTTCTTGAAAATCCATTTTTTACATTAAACATTCTTTCCATGTTAATAATTCGCTCGACATTTAGCAGAATTTCTTGCTCTGTCATTTCCTGACCAGTTATAAGTTTAAATGCGGCAAGTTGATCTGGCCTTGGGAATCCTGTTTGATTGGTTGAACACATCCCAACAGAATCTAATATACAGAAGTTAAATTGTACATTTTTAACCAATTCTGCCTTTCCTTTTTCCTCAAAGCGGTTTCCTGCTGCCATTTCTAGACCAAATACTGGAGCTACCATATGGTGAGCACCTTTAGGAGAAATTGCATAGGTTAAACCCATTCCTTTTGCACCACGTGGATCATATACGGCAGGTGTCATTCCTTTTGAATGCATCACCAAGTCAGGAACTCCCCATTTTTCAGCTGCATAAACAGGTCCTTCAGCTAAAACCGCCCCAATTCCTTCACGTTTTGCTATCATTTCCAAAAGCTGGGCTTCTGCTTCACCATTGCCAAACCTAAGTTCTAATCCTCCTGTATCTTCTAAAGTTAATATACCCTTTTCAAAACACTCCATAGCTAAAGAGATACAGCCCCCAGAAGTCATAGAATCCATACCTAATGCATCACATACTGCTGATACTTTTAAAACATCTTCCCAGTTGGTTAACCCACAGTTAGTTCCTAGTAAGCCTACTGTTTCAAATTCCGGTCCCTCGAGCATGACTTTGCCATATTTAGTAGATACTATTGAACAATTTTTACTGCATGCTATTGGGCAACCATAACAGGCTGCATCGCTAACATATACCTTGGCCAATAAAGAATCACCTTCAAATTCCTTATTTGTATCTGCATAGCCCTTACTGAAATTATCAGTACACATAAAACCAGCTGGATTTATATGCTCGACCAATTCATTTGTTCCATGCTTTCTACGTACTTGTGCTTTAGGATGCTTCTTAAAATTAGGATATGAGTTGTCCATATATTCCATTAGTCCTTTCGGGTCTGCTACTTCGACATCTTTAGACCCTCGAACAGCAATTGCTTTTAAGTTTTTTGATCCCATTACTGCTCCACAACCACCACGACCAAATTCACGGTAAACATCATTGGTTATACAGGCAAATTTTACAAGGTTTTCTCCAGCTAATCCTATAGCCGCTACATGGATATTGGAATCTCCTAATTCATCTTTGATCTTCTTGTCTGTTGTATGGATATCATTGCCCCATATTGTTTCTGCTGTTTTAATTTCAACTTTATCATCGTCAATCCATATATATACTGGTTTTTCTGACTTTCCTTCAATAATCATTCCATCGTAGCCTGCAAATTTTAATTCAGGTCCCCAATGTCCTCCAGCTAGAGAATAGGAATATGTGTTTGTAAGAGGGGATTTAAAGGTAACATTAATCTTATTATTTCCTGGTGCCATTGTTCCAGAAAACGGTCCGTTAAAGAACATTAGCTTGTTCATTGTACCTAAAGGATCACAATCCGGTTCAACTTCTTTAGTGAGGAAATAGGCCCCCAAACCTCTACCACCAATATATTTCATATATAAATCCTTTGAAAGGTCCTCTTTTTCAATTGTTCCTTCTGTTAAGTTTATACGTAACATTTTACCTGCTGCTCCATATAATTTAGACATTAGCGTACCCCCCTTCCTGTGTTTGATTAAGTTCTTCCAATTCTTTTCTTTCAATGTATTCTAGAGCCTGTTCAGGACAATGCTTTACGCATTGTGGGTCTCCATTACAGAGGGTACAAATTATTACATACTTTTCTGTGGGATGGACATTTATTGCCCCATAAGGACAGACCTTGGCACATTTTTTACAGGCAATACATTCTTCTTCGTTTACGTTTATTCTCCTAAATTCTTCATCCATGCTTAAAGCTTTTATTTTATCTGGACACTCATCAATACAAGGTTTATCTTCACACTGCCGACAAACAAACAACTCATTTATAAAATCATCATGATTTCTACTAACACGTATCCTAGACTTTTTTGGATTAAGAACACCAAAATGGCTAATGCTACACCACTGCTCACAAATTCTACATCCAATACATTTTTTCGTATTAGCTACTAATACTTTCACTAAATCACCCCATTTAATATACTTAATATATCCATTTAGAATAAGAACTGCTATTTATTATCCTCCACACATCACTGGTAGTAAGATTACCTCACAATTATCTGTTATTTCATCATCTAACATTTTAAGAGAACCATTCACTAACACATTACCTATTTCTATAGAATCGACTTCCAATGTTTCAAGTAAATTTCTTATGGTTCCACCATCCCATTTCACTTCAATCTTATGACCATATTTTGTATATGGCTTCATCTGAGGACTTAGTACAACAGTAACCATGCTCAACACCCACTCTTTCTTGGCACATAACTTTTTGTGATAAGAAGTACTTTTATTAATGCATTTTTAGCATATGGTAAATTTCTAAGCACTTGCATGTTAGAAGATATAAAAGCAGTTAAGTTTAAAAAACAGGGAAGTCAAGAGGAGGTTCAGTCATATTGACTTCCCTAACTACATAAAAATTGTAGTTGATGCCTTAGTTGTTCCAGCAAGATTTATAAGTATTATAAGACCTACAATCTATAACGCTGTGAAATATAGTTAACCACAAGGGTTTATCTTCTAATCAATAACTTTATATACTGCACAACAGTCTTCTGAGCCATAGCCTGCTTCACTAGCTTGTTTGAAATAGTCCACGGCCTGTTTAAATAGTTTATAATCCTTGCCCCACGCTTCAGACATTTCCTTGCCTAATCGAATGTCTTTTAGAGCAAGATCAACCGCAAACCTGTTTTTAAAGTCATTGTTTACTATCCATGGACCACGCACCTGCAGTTGAAAACTATTTGCGCCTGTGTCAAGCAGAAGTTCTAACAATAATTTGGAATCAATTCCTGCTTTTTCGCCAAGCCTCATCCCTTCCGCAAAAACAGCCACATTAGCCATGCCTATTAGGTTGCTAATGATTTTAACTGCTGCAGATGCTTCAACGTCACCACAATATACGGGTTTTCCAACAATTTCTAATATGTCTTTAACCTTATCAAACACCTCTTTTTGTCCTCCTGCAAATATAGGCTCTGTGCCTTCTTCAGCCTGTACAGGCCCTTTGCCAAGTGGGCATTCTAAAAAGCCAATACCCCTTTGTTCTGCTTCATCAGCAAGCTTGCGAGCTGTTTGCGGATCAATTGTGCTGACATCAAT
The DNA here is from genome assembly GCF_000620305.1 of Desulfitibacter alkalitolerans DSM 16504. Classification (NCBI taxonomy): domain Bacteria; kingdom Bacillati; phylum Bacillota; class Clostridia; order Neomoorellales; family Desulfitibacteraceae; genus Desulfitibacter; species Desulfitibacter alkalitolerans. Next base: position 718,456 of record NZ_KK211100.1, read on the forward strand.
ATAAACTGACCCCTTCTTCATTTTACTAAGCAGCCCATCTTCCCCTAACATCACTGATTCTACGTGCTTAGGTAATGGAAGACTTGTAAAAATAACATCTGCATCATGAATTTCATTAATATCCTTTGATGCTCTGCCGGTAGTTCCTACTTTTAAAACATTGTCAATAGCTTCCTGCTTCAAATCATAAACCACCGTTTCTTTTCCAGCACGGATTAGATTTCTTGCAAGTCCTCCACCCATATTTCCCAATCCTATAAATCCAAATTTCATGTTTATTTCCTCCATTATTTTTATATTTTTATATTTATCTAATGATGCTAGGTAGCCATAAGACAAGCTGAGGCACATATGTTATAAGCAATAAAGCTAACAGTAGAGCTCCAAGAAGAGGAAGTATGCTCTTGGTTATTCGTTCTATGGTTGTCTTCATAATAGGTGCTGCCACAAATAAACAGACACCTACTGGAGGAGTAGCCATTCCTATGGTTAGATTAATTACCATTAAAACTCCGAAGTGGACCGGATCTACCCCAACGCTATATGCTATTGGAGCAAGAATTGGACCAAGCAATACTATAATGGCTGCTGTTTCCATAAACATTCCAACGGCCAACAAAAATACGTTTATTATCGCTAAAATTAGAAGTTTGTTGGTAGTAATACCTGTTACAAATTGAGCCATTGCTTGTGGAATCTTTTCAATGCTCAATATCCAGCCAAAGGGATTTGATGCCGCTACAATTAACATTATGATAGCTGCTGTAATGCCACTGGTAATCAAACTTTCAACAAGATCCTTCATAGTAAGAGATCGATACACTAACGCTCCTAATAACAAGGAGTAAAATACTGCAATAGCTCCACCTTCAGTTGGAGTAAAAACACCACCTCGAATTCCAATAATGATAATTAGCGGCATTATTAATGCAAGTGCACCATCCTTAAGACCCTGAAACAGAATACGCAGAGAAAATTCACTATCTCCTTTGGGATGGTTCTTTATTGTAGCAATAATATAAGTTGTTATCATTAAAAAAGCTGCGATAATCAACCCTGGAATGATACCGCCAACGAACATTGCACCTATAGAAACATTTATGGTGGCACCATATATTATCATCATAGTACTAGGAGGAATTACTGGTCCTAGTACTCCACATGAAGCAGCTAGTGATGCCACATAATCTTTATCATAACCCTCCTTCTCCATATCAGGCCCTAAAACCTTTGCCATTGCAGCTGTGTCAGCCACAGCTGAACCACTAAGACCAGCAAAAACTGTTGCAGTAACAATCATTACTTGCGAAAGCCCACCTTTTATACGCCCTACAATGATTTTAGCAAAACGCATTAAACGAAAGGTTACTCCCGTCCTACTCATCAGATCCCCAGCTAACACGAAAAATGGAATAGCCATTAATGGAAAAGATGTTGTTGACTGATACATTTGCAAAGTAAGAACTTGTAAAGGAAAAGGGGAAAACAGTAGAAAAACAATTGCTCCAAGTGCTAAAGCTATTGATATGGGAACTCCTGCAAGCAGCCCAATAATAAATGGTAGAAAAAGCCATAACATTTAATTATTTGCCCCCTTTCTTATAAGACTATAAACATTCTGATAAAGGAGATTTACTGTGTGTAAAGTCATAATAATGCCCCCCACAGGAACACTAAGCCTAGGCCAAACCACAGATATTCTTAGGGCTTCTGAGATAATATGAGTACTTTTCTGCACCAAAACAACTCCGGTATAAGTTAGAAATACTGCGAAAAATAAAACCGCAATCTTAACTAATACTGCTAAAGCAGCTTGAAGGTTTTCTGGTAGCATGCCAGCAAAAATTGTAATACCTATATGTTCCCAACCTTTTAAAGCTATCCCTGAGCCTACAAATGTCATCCAAGCCATCAGAAATATTGTCAGTTCTTCAGGCCATGATAGAGCTGCGTTTAAAACATAACGAAAGAATACTTGTCCTAAGACAGTTGTAACCATAACAGCCATTACAATTAACAAAAACACTCTGCATACCTTATCTACGTTGTCACTTAGGCGTTGTAATAAGTTTCCAAAAGCCGCCACATCACGTTCCTCCTTAATAAGTTGCTGCCAGCTCTGAATCGTGATAGTTAGCACCCTGGGGTAATGGACCCCAGGGTGTATATTTAATTATTCAAAAGTCCTATTTTTGAAATTCAACTACCCTTCTAACCAAGTCCTGGTCAACTTTATCTGCAAATTCATTCCATACTGCATCTTTGATACTCATCCATTTTTCCATTTCTTCATCTGTTGGATAATAGAACTCCCCACCAACTCTTTCCATCTCTACTCTTAGTTCATCAACTAATTTTGGTGCAATTTCAAAATTATACGCCTGTGCTTCTTCTGCAGCTTCTAAAACGGCTTGCTGCTGATCTGTTGTAAGTTTATTCCAGGTATGCAAACTCATAAAACAAAAATGCATGTTTTGAACTCCACCAACCTCAGAATAGTAGTGCATAGCTTCATGCTGTTTTGCACTAGTTGTCCACATATGCTGAACATAGGTTCCTTCAACCACTTTTTGTTCTAATGCCATGTAAACCTCAGGCCAAGGAACGGGGGTAGGAGAGGCTCCCCATGCTCTTAGAATTGCCTGTTCAATGGGTGAAGCAGTTGCTCTAATCTTAAGGCCTCTTAAATCTTCGGGCACTTTTACAGGTTTACGGTTATTACCCAAGACACGGTAATCTCCCACGTCTACAAAGAAAAGACCCTTAATGCCCAATTCTTGTCCCACAGACTCCATTAGTTCTTTTCCTATTTCTCCACCCCACACTTTTTGACCGTTTTCGATTGATGTCATGATATAAGGTAAGTCTCCAAATAAAAACTGATCAGTAAAAGGCGCCATATTATTTGTACCCGCAGAACCTATGTCAATAGTTCCTATTTGAGCTCCTTCAACTGCAGTTTGGTCGCCTGCAAGAGTTCCAGCACCAAAAATTTCTATTGTTATTTGACCATTTGTTTTTTCTTCAACTAATTCTTTAAATTTGTCATAGGTCAACTCTACTGCACTACCAGGGCCACCTGTATGTGCAAGTACCATTTCTATTGGTTGCTGTGCTGCATCACCATTTGAACCTTGTGGAGCTTCTGGAGCTTTAGATCCTCCACCACATCCGACTACTAGACTTCCAATTAACATTACCATCAACACAATAGCAAAAGCTTTTTTCAATACAATTACCTCCCCCAAATTCTAATAATTTAACACAGAGCACATATATTAGAGATACATCCCTCCCTTAATGAGAAATATTTTCACACCATATATACTTGCTATATTATTTCATCTTTAAGTTTCATTTGCATTTTGTTATTAATATCCTTTGCAACCGAAAAAAGCATATCTCTAAAAACGGGAATTTTAGTATCTGGAAATCTATTAGCTGGGGCAATGATGCTAATAGCCGCTACTACATTATTCTGGTTATCGTGAATTCCAGTAGCAATACACCTGACACCTTCAAATCCTTCTTCATTATCCATAGCAAAGTTCTGTTTTCTAATTTCAATAAACTCTTCCTTCAATTTAATTAGACTTGTGATAGTATTACCTGTTCTCATAGGGAATGTAGATGGAAGTATCATATCTAACTTTTGCTCAGGCAACCATGCCAATAGATATTTGCCAATAGCCGATGAAGTAGCAGGCAGACGAAAGTGCTCTAGGTTTGCTTTTAATACTTCTGGGCTCTCTACCCTAGCTAAATGAAGGACTTCCTGTTTGTCCAATATACCTAAACCAATGGTCTCCCTGCTTGACTCAGCAAGTTTTTCCATGTAATACAAAGCTACTTCCTTAAGATTGGTTAGTTTTGAATTAAATGCTGAGTTTTTTAAATCTAACAATCTGAAACCTAGTCTATATTTTGAATTACGTGGGTTTTGGTAAATATAGCCCCTAGCTTCGAGTGTTATTAACAAGCGGTGAACCGTACTAGATGACAGACCTATTTCTCTTGCTAATTCGTTACACCCTAATTCATAAGGCGGTTCATTTAATGCCTCCACTATATCAAGAGCACGATTCAAAGACTGCACATAATTTTTCAAAATTGTTCCTCCTTGTATTATTGTCCCACATCGTGGAATGCTATATCAATTTTTTAAAATATATCATGCAAAGAATATTTTGTCAATTTAATTATTTTACAAAAAAACTTATTTTTATACTATATATATGGTCATATTTACTTTATTTGCAAGGTTTTAACGGAAATTTCTGATTATTTATTTAAAATTTAAATGAATGGCATTCCACATAGCGGGATACATCTTTGTTTAAATGTTGTCTGTTTTTGAAAAACATGCTAGTATTAATAAGGTATGTTACTCGTTTTTATAATACATAAATAATAGTTGCTTCCATTATTTTTTAAAGTTTTACAAATAACTAAATTTAATTATGTGAGGTGTAGTATCAATGGCATTTGTTTATCAGTTATCTGAATTAATTGAAAGAATTTCACCTAAACCTAACACAAGATATGCAAAAATAGTTTTAGATCACAATAATATACCCGGTTCTCCTATGTCTCTAGGCTTTTTTCGCTTCGAACCCGGGCAGGTTGGTCCAAAACATGCTCATGACACAGAAGTAGAAATATATATCACAATTAAGGGACAAGGGCAAGTAATAGTAGGAGATGATGTTATTGAGATGAGAAGTGGTACAATAGTATATGTCCCCCCACAGATAGAACACGAAACTCGAAATACTGGAGATACAGATTTAGAGTTCTATGGCATTTTTTCTCCAAGCTTAGATTTGTCTTCAATGAGAAAGTGGGAACAGGCATCAAAAGAATAAAATAGATATATATTTAACATGGCTTATCACTTTTTGTATGGAAACTTAATTAATCTATTTTCAAATCAAAAAAACGCCTACCGAGTTAGGTTAGCGTTTTAAAAAGAATTGATGAAGATAAGCGACTTGGTCCCTGACCTCTTAACTGCCAGTTACATAAAGATTAGTCATTTCTATTGAACTGATGAATTTATCCTCTGGAAACCTAACCAAGGAATAATTAACAACTTGGCTAAAGAATAACACTTCATCAATTATAAGTAATTAATGCCTGGCCTAGTCTATAATTCCATTTATTGCATTATTGTCAGCTTCATATTTCAGTCCTCTAAATATATTTTAAAAAAGTGCTGCACTTTATACCTGCAGCAGTATTTCCACCGGTTGACTTTACAATTCCGCCGCTTATGGATATGGTACCGCCTGAGCCTCCAGCAAAGGCGTTTCCTCCGCCGCCAATACCTGCAGAAGCAAAGCCTCCTGCTGCTGTCACGATACCGCCACTGATGCTGATATTTCCTCCGTCTTGAACACCCGCTCCACCAATACCGGCACCTCCCCCAAAGCTTCCACTGCCACCTGTGACTGTTACTGTTCCTCCATGTATGACTACATTACCACCCCTGCTTCCATTACCTCCACCAATGCTAGCGCCTCCGCTCTTACCCGTTGCTGATACGCTACCTCCGCTTATGGTTACGGTTCCGTCTAAAGCTGTAGAAGTATAGCTGCTGTTGCCCCCTCCGCCACCAATACCAGCTCCTCCATAGTATGGAAAGCTGCTTGAGGTTAGTCCATCTCCGCCTGTTGATATAACTGTCCCACCTTCTATAATAATACTGCCTCCAAAACTTCCCGGCATGTCATTACTGTCGCCTCCGCCGCCAATGCCTGCGGCTCCGCCATGCCACCAGCGGTAGTCCTTCCAGCACCACCTGCTGCCTGTATTTCTCCACCCCGTATTGTTATTTGGCCGCTAGTACCTCTCCGGCTGGCACCAATACCGGCACTACCAGGAGCCCCCTCTGCGTTTCTATGCCACCCTCAATGGTTATGGTGCCGCCGTTTGCCCCTTTACCACCGCCGATGCCTGCTCCTTCACCGAGTTTATACCCTGATGACAGCTGGTAGCCCATAGCTGTTACGGTTCCTCCATTAATAGTTATGTTTCCTCCCGAACCTCCGTTACCGCAGATACCATAGTAGAAACTGCGGGAGTTTCTAAAGGAGCATTCTATGTTTATTTTGAATCAAAGGATGCCCTCATTACCAACCTGATTGCAGACACCGTAAATAAAGTGGACCTGGATTATAAATCCTATATAGAATCATTTCCAGTAGGCACACCGGCATCAGATATCCTTATTTCATTAGTTGAAAAAATAGCTTATGTTATTACCGACTTTATAGGGTATGACGCTATAAAGAGCATATATGAGGTTCAAATAACAAGAAAAGTAAATACGAATGCTTTATTAAACTACAACAGGGATCTATACAAATTGTTCAGTGAGGTAATAACCTTGGGTATTCGGCAGGGAGAGTTTAATAATATGATAAACCCGGATCCCATTGCGAAACACTTTATTCTTGCATTACGGGTGCTAACTTATGAATGGTGCATCAGATACCCTGATTTTGACTTAAAGGTTCAGTTTCTGGAACACTTTAAAATACTTTTAGCAGGTATTAGAAAGCAAGAAAATCATAGGCTTATGTCTGAATAAGGTGCCCCGTCAGCTGTTCAGCAAGCACATGATCGTCAAGCGCTTCTTCAGGAGCTTTTTCAATTGGTCCCTTGTTCAGGAAAATCTGGCAGATAAAAGGGTTTCCAGTATTTTGGTAAAATATATTATTATGAAAATAAAAACTTGAATAATGAAAATATTAACGTTAAGAAAAATAAGAGGAGGGGGAATATGGCTATAACTATACCGGAAAAAATGTCAGGTGTATTTGTACATACTCAAAATCATCTGTAGTTGAAAGAACCATGGTTTTGATTAAACCATGGTTCCTATTATATATACAATTTTTTATCTGATACTTCTGGAATTTATAACTGAATTTTTAGAACCCCTGCTGTTCAGTACGGAGAATGATTTCGTTCTGCAGCTCTGCTGTAAGATTATTGAAGTAATCGCTGTAGCCGGCTACCCGTACGATGAGGTCATTGTAATTCTCCGGATGATACTGTGCGTCCCGGAGCATGTTACTATCCACTACATTGAATTGAATATGATGACCGTCCATACAGAAGTATGCACGTATTAGATTCTTTAATCCTTCCAGGCCGGTCTCGCCTTCTAGTACACCAGGGGAAAACTTCTGGTTTAAAAGCGCACCACCGGTACGGAGCTGATCCAGCTTGGCAGCAGATTTAATAACTGCAGTGGGTCCGCATCTGTCTGCTCCCTGAACCGGTGAAATACCTTCAGAGAGAGCCACGCCGGCTTTCCGCCCATCAGGGGTAGCCCCAATGACGGATCCGAAGTATACATGGCAGGTGGTGGGCAGCATTTCTACCCGATACTGACCGCCGTTAGGGGTTGGTCTGCCATTAACAAGCTCATAGATGATCTCAAAAGCACCCATGATCAGGCTGTCTGCTGCGTCATCATCATTTCCGTATTTGGGAGTCTTGTTCAAAAAAATCTGTCGTTCTTTTTCATAACCTTGGAAGTCTGCAGCCAATATGGTTAGCATCTTTTCCATTGTCAGAGTTTTTTCGTCAAAAATATGCTTTTTGATGGAACTGAAACAGTCAGTAATGGAACCTAAACCCACGAACTGAATGTAGCGGCTGTTATAGCGAGCCCCTCCGGCGTTATAGTCCTTGCCTTTGGTAATACAGTCCTCGATAATGACGCTCATGAAGGGACTGGGCATATTTTTAGCATACAATTTTTCAATCACATTGTTGCCGCGGATATCTACATCGATAAAGTAGGCTATCTGTTTTTTGAAAGCCTCCATCAAATCATCCATGGTTTTAAAGTTGCGAGGATCCCCGGTCTCTAGACCGATTTTCTTACCGGTCCGTGGATCAGTACCGTTATGCAGGGTGATCTCCAGTACCTTTACCATATTAAAGTAACCAGTAAGGATATAGGCTTCCTTACCAAAAGCCCCCACTTCTACACAACCGGAGGTGCCGCCTTTGCGGGCGTCTTCCAGACTCTTACCTTGAAGAAGCAGTTCCTTTACAACTGCATCATGGTTGAATACTGAGGGAAAACCCATTCCTTCTCTAATAACCTTACCGGCTTCCATGATAAATTTGTCAGGATTCTTTTTGCTGATCTGCACATTGGTAGACGGCTGCAAAAGCCTCATATCCTTGATTACATCCAACAGCAGGTAGGAGACATCACATACACCATCGGAACCATCAGCCTTCATGCCGCCAATGTTAATGTTGCAGAAATCGGTGTAGGTGGCACTTTCCTTCAAGGTAATGCCCACTTTTGGCGGTGCAGGCTGATTGTTGAATTTAATCCAAAAACTTTCCAGCAGCTCCATGGCACTTTCACGGGTAAGGGTCCCCGCTGCAATCTCATTTTGGTAAAAAGGATTCAGATGCTGATCAAGATGTCCAGGACAGAAGGCATCCCAAGTGTTGAGCTCAGTGATAACACCGAGATGGACAAACCAATACATCTGCAGCGCTTCATGGAAAGTTCTCGGAGCGTTGGCCGGTACCCATTCACAAATCTCAGCGATCTTGCTCAGCTCGGCTTTGCGCTTTTCATCAGTGCATTCTGCTGCCATTTCCCGGGCCAGCTTCGCATGACGTTTGCCAAATATAATCAAGGCATCGCAGGCAATATCCATGGCCTTTAACTGTTCCTGTTTATCATACGCCTCGAAATCATTAATAAAATCCAGTTTGTCAAGCTGTTCTTTTATCTCTGCCTTAAAATCCAGCATACCTTTGTGGTAGATTTTGTCGTCACAAACGGTGTGGCCGGGGGCTCGTTGTTCCATGAATTCAGTAAAGATACCTGCTTCGTAGCAATCATGCCATTTAGGAGTCATCTGCTCCATAATCAAATCACGGATGGCTTTACCCTTCCAGAAAGGAATTATCATTTCTTCCTGGATTTTCCTAGCCTCGTCACTGACCTTGAAAAAAATCTTTTCACGTTTATCCATAATCTCAAAATCTTCCACAGTATGGCAGCACAGTTCGGGATATGTGGGGGCGGACTGAGGCTGGGGGCCGCGTTCTCCCACGATCAGTTCCCCATCCAGTATAACCACTGTTTTGTTTTCACAAAGATGTTTGAAAGATAGCGCCCGCAGCACTGGTATAGAGACCTTGCCCTGATATTTTTGATAAGCTTCCGTCATCAAAACGGCACGCTCAATGGAGATAGTAGGCACAGTGCTGACGCTTTGCTGGCGCAACTTTTGGATTCGTTCATTCATGCCCAGGATTTTATTAGTTTCAGTTGCCATGATTTTTTAACCTCCTATATGAACATTTATTCCCTGCTTGCAGAGAATTTCCCGCAACTCCTGCATCTGCTCTGCCGTTGGCTCAGCAAGATGGGAGATGGTATATGGCAGGTGCAGTCGGTGATATTTTGCTGCTGCCATTTTATGATATGGCAGTAAGTAGATTTCCTTTAATCCCAGTTCCTGCATGAGGGCTCCGATACGCAGGATATGTTCAGGTGCGTCATTTATGGTTGGCACTATGGGCACCCGTATCCATACATTGGCACTTTTTTTTATAATATGGCGAAGATTACTCAAGATGGGAGCAATGGGTGCTTTCATATACTTTTCGTGCGCTTCATCATCTAAATGCTTGATATCGTACAGAAACAAATCTACATAAGGCAGCACCGCATCAATAGCTACTTCCGGTACAAAACCACACGTATCCACCACAGTGTGATAACCCTGTTCTTTGCAGCTCTTGAGGAATTCTACCGCAAACTCCTGTTGACTCAGGGGTTCTCCCCCGCTTAATGTTACCCCGCCCTGGCTCTGCTGATAAAAAATTGCATCTTTACTTACTTCTGCCAGAACTTGCTCAACGGTCATTTTCTTTCCCAATATTTCCATAGCCAGGGATGGGCAGACATGGGCACATGTGCCGCAACGGATACAACGTTCCATGTCTATTTGGATACCCTGTTTAGAAGCTTTCAGAGCCTGCTGGGAACAGGCTTCCATACATGACATACAACCGATACACTTTTCTCTATACCAGATAATCTCCGAATGAAAAGACTGGGTCTCAGGATTATGACACCATACACAAGAAAGAGGGCAGCCCTTTAAAAAAACTGTGGTCCTGATACCCGGGCCGTCATGAATGGAATATTTCTGAATATTGCTGACTATCGCAGTTGTCACAGTAAGGCCTCCCTAAAAAGCACATCAAATAGTAAATTTTTTTACAATTAGCCAAGTTCAAACCCTTCAGCCAAAGGATCTTCCGGATCCATCATAAATGTGCACATGCCCGTAATAAAGGCACGCCCACTGATTTCCGGCACTATGGCAGGAACTCCGTCAATTTCCGTCTCTTCCACAATCCTGCAGGTAAAGGTACTCCCGATTATACTCTCGTGCACAAAAGTTTCATTGAGTTTCAATTCACCTTTCGCATGCAAAACGGCCATTTTTGCAGAGGTGCCGGTGCCACAGGGAGATCTATCGATAGCTGCTGATGTAATGATTACAGCGTTGCGGGCAGATACACCTGGTGTATCGGAAGGAGCGGAGAATTCAATGTGGGTCACCTTATCTACAAATGAAAGAGACGGATGCCGCACTTGAATCTGCTCATTAATATATTCCCTCAGCAAAATGCCCTTTGACACGATTTCTCTGGCACGACTGGGCACCAACTCTAATCCAAGGGAGGCTGCAGGAAGAATAGCATACATATTCCCTCCATAAGCTATGTCAAAGGTCACACGGCCAAACTCGGGAGTGTCGATAACATAGTCAAAGCCAATCACAAAGGCAGGAGCATTCACAAAGGTTACGTTCTTTGCTCTTTGATTCTCTACTTCCACAGTCACTTTTACAACGCCGCTGGGAGTATCCAAAACAATCTCAGTAAAGGGTTCCTTTACTTCCACCATACCAGTTTCCACCATTGCTACAGCAACACCAATGGTGTCATGTCCGCACATGGGGAGCCAGCCCCCGGTTTCATAATATATGACACCTATATCCGCTCCGGGAGTGCAGGGTGGAGTTAAAAATGCCCCGGACATAACCTCATTGCCGCGAGGTTCCAGACTCAATACTTTCCGCATCCAATCATTATGGGTCTGCATATAGATAAATTTTTCTTGCATAGTTGCCCCTGGAATCACTGGTACGCCACCAACGACGGTTCGGGTAGGCTCCCCACCGGTATGGGTATCTATTGTTTGAAATGTTCTACAAATTTTCATTTTGTCAGCCCATTTAGTGTAATGGGCCCTCCTCTCTATATAAATTTTATCTAATTAAATCCTTTTTGCCAATTGAAATATTTTTTTACCATATTTTCTCCTTCAAATGATAGTTTCGTGCCTGCCCTCCCTTTATTTACTTCTATAAATCCGTGAGACTCCAACTTTTTTAATCTTCCCCTAATTTCCTGCTCCGTGAGATTAAACCCATACTTATTTAAATCATCTGTTTCAGGTAGTTTTTAGAGGAAATTGTGGTATAATCTAAACAACTAAACCATAACCACCCGCTGAGCGGGTGGTTATGGTTTCATATCTTGCCTACCTTAACTATACTTAGATATATTTTTCATAATCCATACCACTGTATAAAACCCTTAATCACCTCGCATCTATTTTGTACATAATTATATCATTAAAATGTGCACTCAACAAATATTAATAAACAGAAGTTATGCAGTATCCATTGAGTATCAGAGATAAGTCTTTACAATCCCTGTATAGAGCAGTTATAATTAGCATACAATAATGCTATAATATTACTACAATGTTACTACTTTTATAGGAGAGTTGAGTTGAGTAATGAAATCTCCGAACTCTGCAAACGTACAGGCGAGCCTGTTTATCTGACTAAAAACGGCAGCGGTGACCTTGTGGTGATGGATGTAGAGGCTTTTGCCCGGCGCGAAAGCATGCTGAAGCTCAAAGAAAAGCTTCAATTTTACTTCTCCGTTAGGGCCTCAACCAGCCTTATGGCACCATACTTTTCTCTTAAACGGGGCTTTTCAATTTTACCAGTGGGATTACGAGGTACCTTATCGAAAATTATCCTTCTTGGACGCTTGTAACGGGGCATTGAAATACAAAATTCCCTAATTTCCTCCTCGGTACAGCTATACCCTGGTTTCAGCTCTATTACGGCAGCCGCCAGCTCTCCAATGCGCTTATCCGGCAGACCAATTACTGCTGCATCCTTAACAGCCTCATGAGTACGCAGGAAATCCTCAATCTGCACTGGGTAGATGTTTTCCCCGCCGCTGATAATTACATCCTTTTTACGGTCAACCAGGTAAATAAAGCCTTCTTCGTCCATGCGGGCCATATCTCCTGTGAATAACCACCCATCCTTGAGAACCGCTGCAGTTGCTTCAGGGTCATTAAAATAGCATTTCATCACTCCAGGCCCCTTAACAGCTAATTCACCAACCTCTCCCTGGGCTGCTGGGCTTCCAAGCTCATTGGTAATCTTAACCTCCCAGTTGTAACCGGGTATTCCAATTGCTCCAACCTTATGAATATTTTCAATCCCTAAATGAACGCATCCAGGGCCTATAGATTCGCTTAACCCATAGTTGGTATCATACTGGTGCTCAGGAAAGTACTTTTTCCAACGATGTATAACACTAGGTGGGACAGGCTGTGCACCTATATGCATGAGCCTCCACTGGGAGAGCTCATAGTTTTCCAATTTCAAATCTCCACGCTCAATAGCATCTAAAATATCCTGCGCCCATGGAACCAGCAGCCAGACAATAGTTATTTTTTCCTCTGACACTGTTTTTAGTATCCATTCAGGCTTGGCCCCACGCAAAAGTACAGCCTTACTGCCTGACAGCAGACTGCCAAACCAATGCATCTTAGCTCCGGTATGGTAAAGGGGTGGAATACACAGAAAATTATCATCACGAGTTTGACCGTGGTGTTTTTGCTCAGTATAACAAGCCGACATCAGACTTCCATGGGAATGGAGGATGGCCTTTGGGAATCCAGTTGTGCCTGATGAAAAATATATTGCCGCATCATCCTCATCCCCAATCTTAATCCCGGGGTCTTCTGAGGAGCAGTTAGCAGTCAGTCTGTCATAGTTTTCAGCAAAGGAAGGACGGTTTTCTCCTGCAAACAGCAGGGTCTTCACCTTTGGTATCTGATTATATATGGTTTCTATACGTCCAATAAATTCAGGCCCAAAAATCAACACACTGGCTTCTGATAAGCCTAAACAGTACTTGATTTCCTCTGCCGTGTAGCGGAAATTCAAGGGTACTGCAATGGCACCTGATTTTAAAATCCCAAAATAAATGGGCAGCCATTCCAAGCAGTTCATTAAGAGTATAGCTACCTTATCACCCTTTTTAATTCCCCTTTTAAGCAGTAGATTAGCCATTCGGTTTGCCTTTTCATCAAACACCCGCCAGGTCATCTCCCGGCGGTATTCTCCTGCAGGGTTGTTTTCAATCAGTTCATATTCAAGCCATGTAACATTATGGCTTTCCTGGAGATCCATGTTAATCTCAGTCAGGCATTTTTCATTTCCATAGAGTTCAGCGTTTTGTGATAGTATTTGTGTAATAGGCATTCATTTTACCCCCGTTTTTCTGAAGAACAAGTATCTAAAAAATAAATATTTGTTAAATATTTAGAAGCATCTGGTATTTTTTAAAAAGCTAGGCATTACTTAAATAAAAGCTCTGGCAGGAAGGTGGCTATTTGTGGAAAGGCTATCAAGGCAATCAGGCAGACTATTATTGCTGCTAAAAAAGGCCAGATACCTCTAAAGATAACCTCCAACGGTATATCTGGAGCAACACCCTTAATAACATAGACATTCATTCCTACAGGAGGTGTAATAACCCCCATGGCAACTACCATTACTATGATAATGCCAAACCAAATTGGGTCATACCCAAGGGTAGTCACGACTACAGGGAAAAAAATGGGGATGGTCAGCAGAATTAATGCCAATGCATCTATGAAGCATCCCAGAATAAGATAAATCAGGAGAATGATTCCCATGACAATATAGGGAGGTAGGGGAAGTCCCCCCGCCCAGCTTGCAACCTCAAAGGGTATTCTGCTGATGGCTATAAAACGTCCAAATATGGTAGCACCTGCAACAAGGAGCATAATCATTGCAGTGGTACGGGTTGCATCCATTAGAGATTTTGTAAAACCATTCCAGGTAAGGCGTCGGCCCACCAGGGCAACAACTAAGACACCACCTGCACCTATTGCCCCTGCTTCAGTAGGTGTAAATATACCTGCAAATAGGCCGCCCATTGAAATAAAAAATATGGCCAATACCTCACCTAAACCACCCCTTAGGGATTGGATTCTCTCCTGCCATGACGCCCTTGGCCCAGCAGGCCCAAGGCTGGGGTTTCTATAAGCAATGATTGCTATGGCTGCAATGTATAAAAGCATGAGCAGTATGCCTGGAATAATACCAGCCATAAAGAGCATGCCTACTGATTGCTCTGTGGCGATCCCATAGACAATTAGAATTACACTAGGCGGAATTAGGACACCAAGTGCTCCCCCTGCTGCAACACTTGCTGCAGCTAAGGACTGGTTGTATTTATATTTATTCATTTCCGGCAGTGCTATGGCCCCCATGGTTGCTGCAGTGGCTGTATTTGAGCCGCATATTGCTCCAAAAATAGCACACGCCACCTGGGTTGCTATGGCCAAACCCCCAGAATAATGCCCAATTAATTTATAGGCAAAAACATAGAGGCGTGCTCCAATTCCAGAATAAAATGCCAGAAACCCCATCCAGACAAACATGGCTATTACACTCAAGGTATGTGAGGAAAAGACCGAGTATATTTCTGTAGCCACCATACTAAATGCAGCATTAGGTGAAACAAGGTAGCTGAAACCGCCAAAGCCCACTAGAGCCATGGCAAAGGCTATGGGCATCTTTAAGATTAGCAGTACGAAAAATACAATTATGCCTATTAAGCCTACAGATAATGAGGTCATTCAGAGACTACCGCCCTTTTCATCGTTTCAATGGCTTCAACAATAAGCACCAGGCCCAGGACAAGCAGGCCAAAACCAACCACATATATGACATGGTAAAAGGGAGTCTGGGTTGTGGAGGAAACAACATTGTTGAGTGATAGGCTGTAGGCATATCTGCCCATATACCAGGCGGCCAGCACCCAGAAGCAGCCGGCTGTAACATTAATCAACACCTCCAGCAAATGCTGTATCCTTATGGACAAAAGATTCATGAAAAAGCCCACTGCAATATGGCCCTTTTGAAAAGCACAGTAAGCTAAGGACAGGCCAATCATAATGGCTGTCAAAAATCCTACATACTCATATGTCCCCAGAATTGGTCGATTTAAAAGTGTTCTCATAAGCACATTGACTACAACAAGACCCATGATGCTCACCATGCATAGTCCAGCTATTCTATCCATGACCATGCTCACTGCTGCAGCAAATCCCTTTAATGATGCTGTACTGCTTTTATTCCCCTTTGCCTGGGGAATTGATAATGTCTGTATTCCCATAATCCTTGTTAAAAGGTTGGTAATAGTTGTCATGGCATATATCACATCCTAATTAATAGTTAAAACAACCTACTTCCCATACTCCTGATTATATCTATCTGCAAGGCCTTCAACCAAATCCATGATTTCTCGGCCATTATACCCCTGACCGTCTATCCGCTTTATATAGTCATCCTTTATGGGTTGAACAAGATTAACCCAACGGGCTGCTTCTTCCTCCGATAGAGTAATTATTTCCTGTCCAGTTTCCTCAACGGCCCATTTCAAGGCAGTTTCGTTCTGCATATCCCATAGGCCCATTGCCATCTCCTCAAAATAGGCCTGGCTGACAGTTTCTATGGCCAGCTGGGTATCAGGTGTTAAGGAATTCCAAGTATCAAGGTTCATGGTTATAAAAAACAATGTGTTGTAAAGAAAGGGTGTCAAAGTCAAATAATCGGTTACCTCAGCATGCCTCCAGCCTCCTAAAACCTCTACTGGGGAAAGGTTTCCCTTAACTACTCCCTTTGATAAGGCTTCATAGGCATCAGACTGGGGCATGGCTACAGGGATGCCCCCCAGGGCCTCTATTGTCACGGCACTGAGTCCTGTTGCCCTAATTTCCAAACCGCGCATATCCTCCAGGCTTCTAACAGGAACCTTGGTGAAGAGATCTCCAGGGCCTGTGGCAAATACCATAAGCAGTTTGGTGTCTTGAACCTCTGGAGGGTTAAGCTCCCTTATTCCCTCCCAGGCAACCTTACTGGCGACCTTAGAATTGTCATATCTAACACCAGGCAGTTCAAAGACTTCAAGCACCGAGAAACGTCCCCGAGTATAAGAAAAGCATGATAAACCAACATCTGCAATGCCTGTGGTAACCCCCTCATAAATTGCATCTGCCTGCAGCAGGGTCTGCCCCGGATAACTGACAATGGTAATCCTGCCTTCTGTTGCTTCTTCAATGGCTGCAGCCCATTTCTGCACCAGTTCAGTTTCAACTGGATGGGTGCCTGGAAAGAAATGAGCCAAACGAAGCTCAATTTTTTTTTGCTCCCCATTAGAATTACTGCTTCCTGAAGCATCCTTTGCTGAGCATCCCACCAGGGTCAAGAACATGACCATAACCACCAGTACCAACATTACTCTTTGGAAAACATTTTTGGTTTTAAACTCTCCTAATACTTTCAATTCTCAAATCCTCCTTAATATTTCTCTTTGAAAAACAAAAAAACCCCGCAGGAGGAGTGTAATGAGCACAGCATACAGCCAATACTTGAAATACAGCCCAAGTATAGGAGCATACCATTACATATACTACCATCCTACCGTACTACTTTAGTTTACTGCCTATACACCTGGCCTAACACTACCATTCTACTTTTCAAAGCTGTTAAAACCACTTTACAAAACTATAACATATTAAATTCACCCTAATCAAGACTTTTTCCTGCAAATCAAACAAACTATTTTTATATGTTTATACAACGATATTTTTTTACCGCCCTTTCTCGGTAATGTAGCCCCGATGAAATAGATAAAGCAAAAATCCACTTTTTATACCATTTCATAAACAATTCCTCAATTACTTTTTATTAATTTCTACTAGATCAGAGATGCCTATTGATAAATGACATGTTATTGCTACTTATCTTGAAAATGCAGTTCAATATTTCTTTATTAAAGGTTCCTTTCAAGAAAGTCCTTTACTTGTTTGTTGATTGCTTTTAATTCCGTTACCATTCCATGACCTCCACTATCAAAGGAAACAAGCTCAGAGTGCTCAATATTCTTATGATAAAACTCTGCATGTTCATAGGCTACCAGGGTATCATCCTTGGCATGTAGTACTATTGTGGGAACTCCTATCCATCTCATTGCTTCACCCGATAACGGCTTGATCTTGGCTTCATGAATGTTTCCAGGACGCCGTGGGCTCATGGGATGCATAAACTCCAACATTTCATCGGCAATTTTTTTGTCGTCAGGGCTAAGAGAGCTATATGTCTCCTGGGAAATTCCTATCATTTCCAGAAATTGTTTTTGAAATAATTTCAGTACAAGCCAATAGGCAAAGTCAGATTTCTGGATTGTATTTACTATCTTAGTACTCAAAGGAATTTCGTCACCCATAAACATAGATACAGCTGATAACAGTATCAGCGCACTACTCCTGTCCGGATAGTCATGTGCAAATTGCATAGCTGAAGGACCTCCAGCGGAAACACCAAAGATAATTACTTTGTTGATTTCCAGGTGGTGCAGAAGTGCTGAGTAAAGGGCAGCCTGATTTTCTACTGTAGATTCTTCCAAAAATGGAGAGCGGAGATAACCAAAACGGGAAACCGAAATGAAAGTAAATCCGTCCCCAAGAAATGCCTTGCCCATCAGAAGACCCTGGTCATAACCACCGCCCGCACCGTGGACTAAAAGAACAGGAGGTCCATCGCCCTCAACTGCATACTCTATCTCGCCGTTTTTGGTTAGGAGTATATTGCTGCCTTCAAGCACCCTTTGGTGCGCATAAGTTATGTCACTATGGTACTGAATATACACAACTGAAAATAGGACCATCAGTAGGATAGCTGTTACTAACAAATTTTTTTTCATGCTCATACCTCTTTTATCTAAAAATTAGTATTCTTCTAGTTTTTTTTACTGTTTTACAATGTTATCGACTAAAGTATCTATGAAAATATTTCTTTGTTCCTCATTATGTAAATTTATGCCGCTATAAAAATGAAACTTTGAGGGACTGATACTGGCAATCTGTATTGGCAAAAGGATTTGCAATGCAAGTATTCTTAAATCAATCTCATCCTTTTGGTTTCCAAATATATCCTTGAGTACTGGCACCAAAAAAAGTGGTGTCTCCATATCCCCATTAAGTATTCCATGAGTAATTGTGAATTTCACCAACTTTTCATGCCTTTTTGCAAAGCTATATAGCTCCTTTAGCATTGTCTTTAGCTTTGTCACAGGCTCTAATTTAGCATAATTATCAGATGTTACAAAACTAGTTGCCATTTTTGCCATTACATCTCCGACAGCTATGCCTAACAAATTATTCTTAGTCTTGAAATGATAGTTAATTAAACCCGTTCCGACCTTTGCACGTTCTGCAACCTGGCGGACAGTAACCTTATCTACATCAGTAACTTCATCAAGTATATCTATAGCCGCTTTTATTATTCTATTTCTTGCATCTTGATCATTCATAGCATGCCTCCCGAATAATTCTTGAACTTTATTTGTATATGATTTGAACATGTTCAGTTTACTGTACTATAAAATTTTTGTCAAGATTCTTTTTCACATTTTTTCTTGCTAAAAAACTGAAACCGATTAAATCGACCTCAGTTGCCAGTCAAGACTTCTAACAGTGGGTAAATATATTTATTCTAGGTTTAGTACTTACAGCCTCTCTTCTTGATATTGTTCACTCAGTCCCATGCACCGCTTCTTGTCGCTCCTATATTGATCCACCATACTTTCTAGATAGCTCATTAAAGGTTCCCGCAATTCCATTCTCTCCCGCGCAAACTCAATGGTAGCTTGCAGATATCCTAGTTTATCTCCAACATCATATCTCTTTCCTTGGAAGGTATATGCGTAGATAACTTCTCTATCATTTAGTTCCTTTAGGGCATCAGTTAGCTGAATTTCTCCACCTTTCCCTGGCTTGATCCCTTGGAGAATATTAAAAATTTCAGGGGTGATAATATATCTGCCCATAATGGCAATATTTGATGGAGACTCTTCGACTTTTGGCTTTTCGATTAAATCTTCTACCTTATATACGTGAGGGTCAATCTCCCTACAGGCTATAATCCCGTATTTGGAGACCTCATGGAGTTCCACCTTCTGTACGCCTAAAACAGAGGTTCGATAGCGATTGTATACCTGAAGCAACTGTTTGAGACAAGGAGTCTTGCTTCTTACAATATCATCCCCAAGCATTACTGCAAAGGGCTCGTTGCCGATGAAAGATTTGGCACAAGATATGGCATGCCCTAGACCTAATGGTTCCTTCTGGCGTATGTAGTGAATATTTACTGTATTAGATTTTCAACTGCAATTGGGTCGTATGCCTGAATAACTGCCCCCTGCTTTGCTAGCTCCCTGATGATGTCTAAAGCAGGCGCTTCCCTCACATCATCAGTACCTGGCTTAAACGCTAAACCAAGGATAGCTACTTTGACCCCACTAAGACTTGTAAAGCTCTGCTGGAGAATCTCTAGGGGCTTTCTCTTCTGATAATAGTTTACAGACAGGGTTTCTTTAATAATTTTGAAATTGAAGAAACTTCTCTCCAATGCGCTGATCAAGGCCCATTCCCTTGGCAACTTCACGGATATCGCCACCAGCTTTCTCACATAATAAACTTCCCTTTCAAACAATCTTCTAACCGATCCAAGTGATTATCACATATTTAAACGAGCAGTTAATACATATATCTTTTACATTATTAGGAATGAAAAAAATCCACCTGCAGCACCAAGCACAGAACCAATTAGTACATCAGATGGATAATGCAATCCTAAATATACACGAGACACTCCTACTATTAAAGCTAACAGCAGAAATAACGGTGAATAAGAAAGGTAGGTTATAGCAAAAACTGTTGCTATTGAAAAGGCTGCTGCGGTATGACCAGACGGAAAAGAATAATCTTTTAGGGGTTTTGATGATAAGACTGCTCGAGGAAGAACTAAAAAAGGACGCGGCCTGTTAACTAAAAACTTCAGAATCTGAACCAGCACGTGACTGGCACTTAAAGCAATTAATGCTTTAACACCCACATTCATTAAACCTTGCCCCATGGTAATTAACACTATGGTAAAAGCAACGCTAAAAGCTGCTCCTCCTAAATGTGTAGCTGTCTTCATTATTTGATCAAGCAACCAACCCTGTTTCTGCCCATTGAAATAGTAAAAGAGTTGTGCATCAACATCAGCCATTTTAGTTATTAATCGGGCCAATATACTCTCCCCCTTTTAAATAATTAGGTTATTCATAAAACCAACTCGAGGCTTTACTAGGCAGAATATTTTGATTTGGTGATTTTAGAGCTTTCCATTAGTTCTTGATAATTCTTAAATAGATTAGAAAATACCTCATCCCAACTTTTTGTTAAAGAATACTTTCTAGCGTTATTGGCCAACCCTGTCCTTAAATCATCATCCTTTATCAATCTGCTAATAGCTTCAGCCATTTCATCAGGGCTGCCTGGGGTAAAAGCAATACCATTATACATTTGAATTAGGTTCTCCTTAACTCCCCCAGCATCTGCTGCAACTACTGGAAGACCAGAAGCCATTGCCTCCAAAACGACATTTCCATAAGTTTCACTAGTAGATGGAAAAACAAAAATATCTGCAGATGCATACAGCATTTGCAGCTCTGCCCCAAATTTATAACCGAGAAATGTCACATTAGGTAAGTTTCTTTCTTCCAATTGTTTTTTATAAGGTCCGTCTCCAACAATAAACAGTTTAAAATTTATTCTTTTTTGATTCAATCTTACTGCAGCGTCAAATAATACATCGAGTTCCTTTTCGGGAGCAACTCTGCCTACATAAAGAAGTATGATTTCCTTTCGTATACCGTACCGCTCTCTAAATGCAATACTCTTTTTTCTGGTGAAAAAACCTTATTGTCAATCCCCCTGCTCCAAATCATCAAGTTATTGATATTATTACTTTTTAACTGGTCAAAAGTTATCCTAGATGGGCAAAAATTGATTTGACTAAAGGAGTGAAACCAACGGAAAAAGTGCCAAACTGCTTTTTCAAAAAACTGTAGGTTGTAATAACGTAAATATTTGGGAAAATCGGTATGATAGGATGCAACCACGGGAACCATGTGATCTCTGGCATACTTAAGTCCCATAAGACCTAAAGAAAAAGGAGTTACCAGGTGGATTATATCAGGCTTAAATTTTTCCAGAGTAATTTTTACTATTTGATAGGATGGCATAGCTATTCTACACTCAGGGTACAAAAAGAAGTTCATACTTTGAAAGGAAATTATACTGCCAAAATAGTTTCCTTCAGTCCGCTCTCCCGGTACTAAGAACCGATATTCAATACCATTTTGATCCATGTATTCTTTCATTCTTGATAAGGTATTGGTCACTCCATTCACTTGGGGAAGAAAAGTATCGCTAAAAATTGCTATTCTCATGCTCCTCCTCCTTTGCTCCATGATATTATTTGTCAAACCTAGCCAACTTTGCATAATCTGGCGGCACCCTGCCGTTTGTTATATTTTCATATTTAAACAAAGAATTCATAAAATTATTTTTCTCACTTGTTATAAATATCTTTATTGCTTAAATTAATGCTACAATATCAATGTTAAATAAGCGTTAAGGCAAACTTATTTTAAAGTTAAAAAGCTGCTTCTTTTCCTTTCCTTTAATCGGCCATTCCTTTAATCGGCCATAAATACCATGAGCAGGGCTATAAAGCCACCTGTATATGCAAAAAGTAAGTAGTCATTGTTCCTACTACAACGCGGCCCACTATCATTTCCATCCCCTGGAGTATTCGGTTAGTATATCTCATCAATCATTGAAAACCTCAGATGTGTTTTGATTGCGATATGATACAAATACGCGGATCTTCTTCTACATATCCAGAGAATCGTTTTTAAAAAAAACAAATCTGAAGTGCCAGGCACTTCAGATTTAGGATATTCACACAACAAATCTATTCAGCTATACTTTTTGGTGTTCGGTGAGGTTCTCTCTTTTCTATAAACATTTTGAAATCAAAGTATTCATATTCTTCAACTTCAGAGAGTCTTGCCAGGGCTTCCTCTTCTGTTAAATAGTAGCCTTCTTCTACAAAATAGGTTCCATCTGTGTCCCGAAGCAGTCTTGCATTCGCACTTGCCAGTTCCCACTTTAAAATTCCTTCGGCAGCCGCTATCCCTTCACCCAAGGGGAAAGAGGCGGTTCTTAAGGAGTATACTGCTGGGAGCTTTTCAGCCTCTTCATCTTCTCTAACATCAATGATTATCTTTGCGGGATTATTTTGTTCAGTTACTTCTATGATCACGGGTTTTTTGAATGTCACTACAAACCTATGGGCTGAATCATCCAAGGTTATTAATCTGTAAATATCGTCAAACAATTCCTTACCGCTGAGGTCTGGCAGGTTATCCCAGGCGGAAAACGCCCTTACCCCTGACACCTCAACTAGAATACTGTATGGGTATTGGAGATATGTGATGGAAAAATGACCTGGTACATTTGCTGCTTGCTCTCCCTGATACAAGTCTACGATTAATCTTTCAAAATCCTCATTTTTCTTAGTATCAATATCTTTAATATCTTGACCGTCGGTTATTTTGCCACCTTCAGCCTTGTCCTTATTAAACTGCAAAACCCTTACAATAGCTTCTCCTCCTGGCAGTTCTCTTATAGTGTCTGCAAAGGTGGGCAATGTATTAATGCCAATAACAAAAAACAAAAACACCGCTGCAGCAGATATAAGGACTTTAAAATAGCCTTTATTTCTTCTGCTTTTTTTCATTTTCCTTTTCCCCCTTAATATCCCTTCTTGTATTGCCATATCTAAGGCATCGGGTATTTTTATAGCATCATAGTTTTCTTTCATTTCTTTGATTTCCTTATCCACTATAACACCTCCTTTAATGTTAGCCTTAGTTCTTTTAAGGCTTTATTAAGAAAGGTCTTAACGGTCCCAAGAGGCCTTTTATTAAACAAAAATTTTGTTCCTATACTTTCATAGACGTTCACCTACTGCTTCTTGACTTTATATAAAGTTTAGGAATACATTTGGCGGATACTGCAAAACAGCATCTCTTCATACCTAAATTTAGATAATTAGAGATGCTGTTTATGACTAAATTACTATTTAGTTTTAGAGAATGACAACATTTTCGAAAAAAGCAATTTCATAGGTTTATCTTTTCAATAGATTATAAAGCATTTGAGCCATTTCTGCTCTAGTTGCTGATGCAGAAGGATTTATATATCCGTTGTTTCCTGATACAATACCCCTTTCAATTAAAGAAGCTACAGACTCCAAAGCCCAACCAGCTATACTATCTGTGTCCTTAAAATCTTCAATAGTAATCTCCCCAACTTTTTCAGGCAATTCCTCAATTAAAAGAAGTGAATTGTAAAGCGTGGTAAGCATTTCCTGTCGAGTTATTTTTCGCTCAGGTCCATAGATATTATTTCCTATACCTTCTGTTAAACCAAGCTTACGTGCCTTATACAAGTATTCTGTATAGTATGTGTCCCCGCTGTCTATAAAATTTTCCACATCTACAATATCTTTTTCATAGTTCATCAAATCATAAGTATTCATAAGAAGAACAATAAACTGCCCTCTTGTCAAAGGAGAATTAGGACTAAAATGATCTGGACTCGTACCAGAAGTAATCTCCCTTGCACTGATGAAGGTAACTGCATCATAATACCAAGAATCTTTCGATACGTCTTGAAAGGTCTTGTGATTATACCCTATGGCAAATAAAGAAAAATGTGGAGTTTTAAAGGTTACTGACTTAGTTTGTTCACTGTACTTTCCTCTAACTGTTTTTAGGTTGCCGTCATTTCCAATATAGTATACAACTACAGCATTGGGATTTTCATAAGTCCCTAAAGTGTATGGAACAGTCACATAAGCATGCCCACCCTTAAAATGGGATACTGTTTTATCTCCAGCTTTTACCTGTATGCTGTAGACCGGTCTTCCCTCAACCTTTTTCTTGTTACTTTCTGACATGCCTTCCATCTCTGCTCTGCCAGCTTTTATAATGATATCTTCATCTTCCGCCTCAGCATTAATTGCCGCAAGTGCCTTTTGATCAAAAGCTACTTCTATAAGATCGGAATAAACACCGAAGCTGCAGTCTGTTTCCCCCAATATACGGCTCAAATCTGACTTTTTAAATCCTATTTGAATTTGAGAAGCTTCTCCTAAAGAATTTATCAATATATTTATGCTGTCATTTTTCCCTGCAAAATTCTCTCTCTTTGCTCGTCTTATAAGAGCATCAAACATATTGGAGGTAATGTTTTCAGATATTTCTCCTCTGTAAGGTCTGGAATTAATAGTGGTTTGGATTGATTTACCTTTATCCTTAGTCTCTACAGTTACGGTTACAGTTGCAGAAGGTAAAGAGCTTCCGGAGCTTTGGGTTTGTACTGATGCTCGAATAATGTTTAAGGTGTAAATATTTGATGTGCTCCCATCACTCACTTCAATAGTAACAGTATTGTTTCCCGTAGCTAAAGAAATGTTTTTCGTGTTTCCATAAGGCACGGCATCACCATTTACAGTAACTGACCCGTAATAGGCTACAGGATTTATATTTACTAATTCAATATTATTGGCAACATTTACTGTGTAGCTGAATACATCTGATCCGAAAGACGGGGTTAAAGTTCCTTCACTGATGGTTAGACTGTTAAGAACAGGCTCTGAGCTGGCTACAGGTATATAGTTAATGTTGCTTCCTCCATAGGTTATTATATAGGTGTCCATAGATTCAAAGGGAACTCCCCATATATTGTAAGTGGCATTAATATCTACCAGCTCATGTAAATTCAAATACGTATATATACCATAAGTATTGCCGCTGAAATTGTTTCTATTTATGTCCGAGCCTCCTATGGTCAAATCAAAAATGTCTCCATTTTCCTCTCCTGAAAGATGCAAGCCATAATAATATCCTTTTATTCTATTATTGAAAACCTGTTTTTGATATTTACCTTCAAAAGGTGCCGCAGCATCTGGCGGAAAATATAAATAAATCCCAGAGTTGTATGGAGTACTTGATACTAAGCTTTCAATATAGTTTCCTGTTATTAAAAGGTCTTTATCACTTTTTAAATACAATCCATGCTCATGATAAGCTGATGATGATGTAATTTGGTTATTTGCCACGGTTAAGTTTCCGGAAATATTTAACGAAACACTATAACCTGTATATCCACTTATCTGATTGTCTTTGAAATATACCTCTTCAAAGGCACCTTCTACGTAAATCATCGTTGAGCCTGAGTATATTTCACTTCTACTCAATGTGTTTCTTGCAATCTCGACTATTCCTTCGTTCTGCGACCCATGATCCCATCCATAAAAATAAATAGAAACGGCTTCAATATCTGTAAATATACAATCTGTGACCGCAAAGTTTCTTGGCTTGCTTAGTACAGAGTTTTCATATTTAATCCCATGATAACCGCTTAAAAAATGTATTCTGGATATGGATGTATTGTCACCAGTTACTAGAACAGACACACTATCATGCGTCGTGTTACCGGCTATTATAGTGTCTTCTCCGCTTCCTATCAAAGATACGGGTCTGTCAAGCCATATATCTCTATTGTAAAGGCCATCTGCTATATTCACATTTCCTCCGCTTTTGACATAAGCTAAGGCTGTCTGTATATCATTGAAGGCTGTTTCTCCGTAAACATATCCATCTGAGTTATCCGCCGAGTAGCTATGATCCACATATACATCTTCAGGGGCTGAAGTAACTAGAACGTCATCCAATAAATATACATCCTCAACATTCTCTGCCCACCCCGACGGCAAAAGCACGCTGCTTTGCTTCAATCGTAAAAGAACCTCATCCCTATCTTCTGTACCCCAATCCGTTCCTCTCAAATCAATCTTAGATTCAGTCTTTAACCTTACTGTATTTATATTATAGATGTTTCCTCTAAAGGTATTCCCTAAGCCTTCACCTCCAAGGATTAAATCAAATGTATTATCTGTAGTATCGCCATAATAGTAAATCCCAAGGCCAAAGTTTACAAAGGTATTGTTTGTTACTTTGAAATCTCCTGAAGTGATCTCATCCTCTATATCTAAACCAAGTCCTACGGCGGAATTATTTTTTTCTCCAAGGTTTATTAAAGTGTTGTTTATTACATGAATCTGTGAATGGGATGTATAGTCTGTTTCTATGTCGAAACCATCCTCAGATGTTTCCACATAATTATTTTCAATTAAAGCAGTTCTAATATCATCAATTTCAATAGCAATGCTTAAGTTGGTGAATTGATTGTCTGAAATATTTGCTGATACAAGACTCCCATAAACGCCTCTTCCTACGCCTGTACCCTCGATTATGCTGTCAGTCAGAGTAAATGTTGTTCCTGTGTAGCCGCTTAAATATATCACAGAATCATATGTCTGAATTCCAAGTGTTTTTAAATATGAGCTGTCAATTACGATTGATTGTGAATAGCTTTCTGTTAGGGACAAAGGACGATTCCCTGTAATTGAGCTGTTTGAAATGTTTACTTGAATTCCGCGTGAATAATCCTGCAGTATTCCTAAATTAAGATTTTCAAAGATACAATCAACAATATCTATTCTGTTATTTCCTGCAGAAACATAGCTGTAGAAGCGAATTCCAGTTCCTTCTACTTCTGTTTCCGGTGTTTCCGGATTATCTCCTGTAAGTATAAGATTTTCCATAGCAATGACTACACCGTCTTTGCTATTTATGTAAAACAACTCCATTGAAGAAGGATTCTTGTAAATAACAGGGGTATTACCTGAAGAATCCCCTATTATTGAAATCTTGGTGCCACTAGCAGACAAAATCTCTCCCGGAGCCATGTAGCTTCCCGAAGCAACATGTACAATGTTTTGTCCTCCGTTGGTAATTAATTCAAAAGCCTTGCTTAAAGTGGCTATTGGTGAAATATCAGAACCATCATTTTCATCATTCCCATTTTCTGAATCTACGTATATGACTGTAATATCACTAGCATATATCGAAAATAGGTTAAAGAAACTCCTGAAAAAACTAGCACAAATACAAGTAATAAAAATAATCCTTTTTTCATTTTATATCCATTCCTTTCGCTTCGCTCAAGGCACAAAACTTAATGAAATGTCTTGGCTTCGAGCTGCTTTTTTTATTAACCTATAACCTAAGGGATAACAGGAAAATACAAATCTGTTTTTAACATTTAACTAACAGCAATGCAATCAAACATATTGTTTAACTTTCACCTCCTAAGTTTAAGATTAATAACATGCTAATCGCAAAAATGCTTACTAAACATTACGGCTTAAAAAGATAGGCTAGATTACGTGTAAAAATATGGAAACATGGCATTGCTGTTATTGTATTCTATCAAAATATTTGATGCTTTTTTATCACCCTTAGGGGTGATTTTTGAATAATTCTTACTTTTTATATATTTTTTGCCCACAAAAAAGAAACCTTTTAAGGTTTCTCTGTAACAGTTTAACAAATACTCTTCTAATTGTGATTTTTCCATTGGCACAGAATAGTGATGCATATATGAGTGCCTCATATCAAGAGGTTCGAAAATGTATTTTCTTAATGCATCATGAAACGGTTCACTGGTAATGCTTTCAATGTTGGCGCCAAAAATTAGTAACTTTAAAAAACTGTAAAAGTTGGTTAGTAATATCTACACAATTTTACGACAAGTGACTCTAAAAATTAATAAAAGGCCGTTTTACTTTCTTGCAAAGCCGCATAATTGTATCTTTTCCGGTGATTACTGCTATTGGGAGTCCTCCCGGAGGTTGAAGCCACTGTCCGCTTAAGACCATATTTCTAAGACCTTTAATATGCCCGGTATGTTGTAATGACTTTCCGCGAAGAGTAGGCCAAAAGCCCATAAAAGCACCGTGATAGGCATTGCAATAATGTTCATAGGTTTGAGGACTAGCTACATCAAGTAACTTGAGCTTCCCAACCATATGGGGAAACCTGTTTTCCATTGCCTTAATAACTGATTCGCCAATTCGCTTCTTTTCCTTTTTATAAGCCTCTTTATCTTTATCTAAAGCTTCCCATGTCTCCATTTCGTGTAGGAATTGATGAGACACTGTATTCTCCTTCCGGCATAAAGGAATATATAGCCATTCTAAGGGCCGGGTGCTTAAACCTATTAGCAAATTCCTTGAAGGTGACTTTATTATATTTTTTCATAATCATGCCTGCATCCTTCATAGAAAGCAAAAACTTTATTTTTTCAACAATATTCATCATATCCATTGGCTTTCCAGCTGGCATGAAGAAGGACTGCAGTTGCTTGATATCTTTACAAAACTCCTCAATAATGTCTTTATCTTCTGGAGATATCTCCAACCAACTAGACTTTAACCTTTCAATGTCACGGTAAAAGTGTACGGTAACATCTTCGTGCTCAACAGCCATAAAGCTCTCAGGATGATAAATCTCCACCCCATCAAGAGCACCTACAGTATTCCAAAGATCACAATGTAATATAATACAAAAAACTGAGACCGAATTTATCGACCTCAGCTAGTTTACAAAATTTGGTGGAGATAGTGGGAATTGAACCCACGACCTCTTGACTACCAGTCAAGCGCGCTGCCAGTTAGACTGGAAATGCATCCCAAAAATAATTTTTTACAGATGGTTTTTATATATATTTTTCGTAATCCATACCACCATAAAAAACCCTGGCCACTATTATAGTTTTACTTCGTTCATTCACCAGATATAGTACTATATATTTATCAATAACCAGCTTCCTATATCCTTTTTGGCTCAGTAAGTTATTCCTAGATAATTCATGTTTATAAGGAAAATAACACAGTTTTTCTATAGCATCTTCAATATTGTCCATTAACTTTTGTGCAGCCATTGGAGCAAGCAAACTATTGCTTATATAGTTGTAGATTTCATCTAAATCAATTTCTGCTGAAAGTGTAATCTTTAATTTATACTTGTTTTCCATATTTCAACCTTAATTTAGAAAAAACTTCATCTCCATCAAGCAGCTCACCATTTTGAATTTGGTTTTCTGCAACAGCCAATTTCTTATATACATCAGCTAGTGCCATTTCTCTTTCATAGGTTTCAATGCTCATAATAACAAGGTCACCATATCCGTTTTTAGTAATAAATATTGGCTCTTTTTTACTATGACATAGTTCAGATATCTCAGTTGTATTTCTCAAATCTGTTATAGGTCTAATTTGCGGCATTGTAATCACCTCGCGTCTATTATGTACATAATTATATCATTAAAATGTACATTTAACAATCCTTGTATTATCCATCCTAAACTCTCCCTTATGTAACCAATAACCTTAAAGACTACTTCTATATTACTTGAAACTTCCATCCCCAAACCCTGCATAAGGGCATGGGTTAAGCCTGCCAGCAGCAAAAATGAAAATACTATAATTTCTTTCTTTTTCTTTTCTTTTATCATTTTTGGAAGTTCCAACAGCACTATGATCAAACCAGATATTATGATCATTATTATAATAAGGTACGGCATTATTAATTACCTCCCAATTGCCGGGGCTTCCATGGTAAGATTGGTACTTCTAACATGTGCCTCAACATATATGTTTACTGGTATATATGGATAGATGTCATCCCACATGGGTTCTAGTGAATCCTTCCATAGCCTGGGATATGCTCTAAAGAACGCACCTCCAAAACCAAAAACATCTGTTTTTAAATCTTTCTGGGCTTTATTTAAAGCACTTTTTATTTCCTGTCTAATTGTTTCTGCATACCTTCTTTCAATACTTCTGCGGATTTGCGGATCGTCCAAATTAGCATAACCAGTCTGATCTGCAAGGTTTCCTTCTGTCCTGATGTTTATATCAACAAACAGCTTGCCCTCATCATCTATAACTGCATTAACAGAGCTGGAGCTTCTGCCAAGCTCTATTGTAACACTTTCAAAGGTTTCGGGAATCTGGAAGTTTAATATTCCATCTGCCCTGCCAAGAACCCATAATAAACCCCTGCTCTCCTTTTCATCCAGGAAGCCAACTAATTTATCTCCCTTAAAAGCACCTGTCCTGGCAACCCTAAGCCCTGGATTCTCACCTATTTCAGGGTCATCCTCTATTAACTTAACTACCGGCATTACAGGTTCCATGGTACTGCTGGCGGCTTGAGTAATAAAGTCGCCTACCGTCTGGATTACTGTTGTTGAAATGCCAGGCAAAACTAGTGCAAAGCCCTTGGGCATATCTCCAGGATTGGCCAGGACCCTAACCCTGCCCTCTAATATCTTGCCCCCCGGACCAATGGCCAAAAAGATTTTTTTGCTGCGTCTAAACTCATGGTCAGTCTCCAGTATATTTAACACCGGCAGAACACCTTGTCTAGCCAGTTCTTCACCAATAGCAACCGACATTGTATTTCCATAAAAAGGCCTTCTGGGAACATATTCACGCAGTTTACGATTTGCTTCAAAGGGAGTTTGCCCTTCTGCGCTAATCACAAACATGGGACTTTTTTCTCCTGTTGCTTGAGCTGTACCATTGCCACCTAATGCCTCTGGCAGCAATATCTGTACAGTCATCTTATATTCCTTAAATTCACCTACATCAAAAGCTATGTTTGCAACTAATGCTAGATCTTCTATGTTCTCAAGGTCCCAGCACCCAACCAGGGAAGTAATACATATTATCAAGATTACAATAAGCCCTGTCTTAGCAATACGAGTATATCTATTTATTAGAATCACCCTCTGCCTCATGTTTGTTTCTTCTGCTTTTTTGATAAATTAACTGCCCTGGCACCATTATCAAAACAAATAACAGGGCCATTGGTATTATTCCATATTGACCCACAAAGCTAAACTCATTTTCAACCTGATGATTATCCACAGGCGCCAGGGACATGAACAGGAATAAATATGCCAGGGGGACAAGAATATCCCTGTAGCTTACATTCAAAAGCTGACTGATAATCATAACGCTTATATACAAAAAGATAGTAACTTCTAAGAAGCTTGCAATTGTCCATATTCCCAATAAGATTACCTCAACTCCATTTATAAATGACCCAATTTCTACCACCTTGGCCAACTGATAGGGGGGCAAGTAAAATCTTTTTACATCATCCACACTAAAGACACCTATTGTAAATATAACCATTAGCAAAATCATGAAAGAACCAATGAAAACTCCATATAAGTGTGCTGCATAAACCTTCTTGTTTAAGTCTTGAAGCATTGAAATTAATAGTCCTGTAAGAAAAACATGTTCTACCCCAGTAGAAAAGGCCAATATTGCTCCTTTAAGAACAGGCTCTGGGCCAAAAGCAAGTACAGGCAAAAGATTATCCAATTCAACTTTATTTAATACTGACAGAGACAATAAAATAATTGATAAAACCAGGGGTATATAGAACATCTCTGCAACCCTTCCAAGTACTTCTATGCCTTCTTTAAGTACCCAGACAGCAAGCAACACAGTAACTCCGGAAAATATAATTATCGGAGTTTTTGTATAGCCTGCTACTGTATAAGTTATCCCTGCCAGCCTTATAGTTAATACACTAAGGTTCATAATTACCAGGAATACCATTGCTCCAAAAAGCCAACCAAGGTAGGGTCCCAGAATTTTTTTGCTGTAGCCAACAAAGGTATCCTGCGGGTGCTTTAAGCTGATCCATATAACTATAAAGCCCGTAAACCAGGCAGCCCCATATCCTATTAGTAAAGAAAATGGACTGTCCCATTGTGCAGTTATGGCCAATCTTCTTGGTAGGGTTAGAAATACCGTGGCAATTATTATTGCGGCCACTAATTTGGAAAATTGTCCTAGAGAAATTTTTTCCTGCACAGATTAACCTCCTTAATGCTTTGGCTTTTTTTCTCTGGGCATTTGCCCTTTAGGCTGGCGAATTTCGTTATCTGTCAATCTAGCGGGACGAGTACGCATAAACCACCAGGGGACTCGTACTATGGTATCCTTAACACCTGCAAGCCTTGCCGGTGTAATTGGAGCAAGATATGGCACACCAAAGCTCCTAAGACCAGCTAAATGAACTGCAATGGCTATTATACCTACCATAATACCGAAGACTCCAAATAATGAGGCCATAGCAAGAAATATAAGTCGCAAGGGAACAAAGGCAGAAGCAAAGCTGTAATTAGGAATTGTAAAGGAAGCTATAGCCGTAAATGCTGCAACTATAACCATGATGGGAGAGAATATATCAGCTTCTACTGCTGCCTGCCCAATTATCAGGACACCAACTATACTAACAGCCTGACCTACCTGCTTTGGCAGTCTTAATCCTGCCTCTCTGAGGATCTCAAAGCTGGCCCCTATAAGAAATGCTTCTACAACTGCAGGGAAAGGTGTTCCCCCCCCTTCCAGCTGCTATGCTTATCATCAGTGAAGGGGGCAGCGTCTCCACATGGTATCCAACAACCCCAACATATAATGCAGGAAAGGTAAGAGCAATAAACAAGGCTAATATCCTGATCCATCTTAGCAATGTGGAGACAATAAATCTTTCATAATAATCCTCTGACGCCTGTAAAAACTCCATAAAAACTGAAGGTGCAGTTAATACTGCCGGGCTGCCATCTACAATTATTGCTACCCTGCCTTCTAACAGATTTGCAGCAACTTTATCAGGCCTGTCTGTATGTGCCATTAAAGGAAAGGGCGTAAAGGGATGATCCTGCATTAATTCTTCCAGATATCCAGTATCTAAAACTCCATCAATTTCAATTTTGTTTAATCTTCTGTATGTTTCTTTAACTACATCTGGGTCAACAATTCCTTCAATATAGCATACTGCAGCTGCCGTTTTAGTAACCTTTCCTATTACCCTTTCCTCTATGCGGAGATCAGGAGAGTGTATTCTCCTGCGAAGCATGGCTGTATTTAGTCTAAGTGTCTCTACAAAGCTTTCCTTGGGTCCTCTAATTATAGGATTTTCAGTGGATTCCTGAATTGCCCTGGACTGCCATCCCCTTGTGTCTAATATCCAGGCACTTGGAATTTTATCCAAAATAACAAGGGTCTGCCCCTCTAAAACATTTTCCAGTGCCTTATTTATACACTTTTCTTCCCTTGTATCTGCCACTAATATGCCTGTATTTTCCAGTTTTTTGAAGGTGTTTTTAAGAAATCCATGCATTATGAGATCAGTTGGATCAGTAGAATATATTAAAGGCTTTAACACCTGTTCATGTACCATGCTTTTATCCACTAAACCATCAATAAAAATAAGTACTCCTGCATGGTTATTCTCCTTACCCATAACAAACCGCCTGACAACTACATCAGTGCTGTTGCCAAGCTTATGCTGGACCTCTTCCAGATTCTTTTCAAGGCTTTTGAAAACAGGAAGTGCTGGCTCATCCCCGAAACACTTCTGTTTTCCTCTTGATTTTGAGTTTGAATTTGAGTTTGAGTTATTTTGCTGTTTAGGCTTTCTCAGTCTAGAAAAAAAAAGCATAAAAACACCCCTCTGAATCTATTTTTTGATAAAAGAGGGGTAATTATGTATTCAAGTTAATTGTTGTCAAAAAATCGTCTGCGCATGCCAAAAAGAGACAGGGCCAAAGTGGTGAGCTTTTAGATACAGAAATTAGCGGGTTGCCCTGTAGTATGCATAGGTCATTGACTCACCCTGCTCCAGTTTATCTGCACCAATTACCCTGGCAACATACAATGTATGGGTGCCAACATCTACAGTCTTCTCCCAGTCAACTTCACATTCCAAATATGACAAGGTTTTTTGAATATAGGGCACTCCAGTTTTCTCACCCAGCTTAAATTTTATTCCCTCCATCTTATCCACTTCTTTACCTGATTGGTATCCAAAGTGTTTCACTAGGTCATGATTTTCCTGGCATAAAATACTTGCTGTAAATACTCCGCTTTTCTTGATATATTCATGGGTCAGGTTATTCTTGTTTATGCCTACTGCCACCTGAATTGGGTCACTAGTTATCTGAAATAGACTGTTGGCAGTCTGCCCGTTGAATTTGGCTCCATCCTTGGAGCATATCACAAAAAGCCCATAGGAAATACCAAAGCATATATTTTGCAGTTCTCTTTTTCTAGCCTCGTCTACCGTTTCTTCTGTGACAAGAACAAATTTCTCGGGGCCCACACCACATACAGGGCACTTGTCTGGTGGAGTTTCTCCTGTATGTATATAGTTGCACACTGTACACCGCCATTTTTTGTTTGCCATTGTCTTTTTCCTCCCTTTCAAGTTGTGATAAATCCTATTAACCCTTACCAAAGCATATAGCTATCTGAATAAATTCTTCCTTGAGAAAAATATTCCTTCCAGACAGCAATTGATTGGCTCTTTTCATACTGTAATACTGTACATGTTACTGTCCATGCTTTAAACATTAAATCTGAAGTTTATCATGTCACCATCCTGTACAATATACTCTTTTCCTTCCAGGCGAAGCCTGCCAAGTTCCTTGGCCCTGACCATGCTGCCGCATTCTTTAAAGTCACTATAGCTTATTACCTCAGCTCTAATAAAACCGCGCTCAATATCAGAATGTATTTTTCCTGCTGCGGCTTTTGCAGTTGTATTCCTTTTTATTGTCCATGCTCTGACTTCATCTTCTCCCGTGGTTAAAAAGGATATTAACCCTAGCCTATGGTAAATAGCCCTGGCAAGGAGATGGATGCCAGGCTCCTTAATATTCAAATCCTTCATAAATTCTACTCTATCTTCCTCGCTAAGCTCACTAATTTCCGCCTCAGCCTTGGCACACACCTCAAATACAGGAAGGTTTTTTTCCTTGCAATAGTTAAAGGCTTCCTCCCTGCTTTCATAACCCTCCATTAGCTGTTGTTCATCAACATTGATAACTATAATTACAGGTTTGTCAGTTAAAAAGTCTAGATGGCTTAGTATTTCTTGCTCTCCCTCAGATAATTCAATATTTGCCAGGCCCAGCTCGTTTTCCAGGGATTCCTGGAGCTTTTGAAGAACTTCTTTTTCTGCCATGAGCTCCCTGGTAATTTTCTTTCCAGTGTCGATTCTTTCAATTCTTGTTTCAACAAGCTGAAGGTCTGCAAGGAGCAGTTCTGTGCTAATATTCTCTATGTCCCTGATAATATTAACTGAACCATCTGAGTGAATTATGCTCTCGTCAGAGAATGCCCTTACTATATGGACAAGACAATCAACCTTTCTAATGCTGCCCAGAAACTGATTTCCTGAGCCCCTGCCCTCACTAGCACCCCTTGCGAGGCCCGGCACATCTATGACTTCAATTTGAGCGTAAGTCACCTTTTTAGGTTTATAAATCTGGGCAAGAAAATCAACCCTCTCATCTGGAACCCTTGCCAAACTTAAATTGGCACTGACCTTGCCGCTTTGAAAGGCACTTGTTTCCACCTTTGCATTAGTCAGTAGATTAAAAAAAGTAGTTTTACCTACTGTAGGAAGTCCAACCAATCCTACCTTCATTATGCAATCTCCCCTTTACTTCCAAATCCCCAATTATTATAGTACAAACATTTATATTGTATCCCTTTGCCCTGTTTATAGCAATGGTTCGTGTTTAAGTAGTTTAAGTATAAATTCTATTTAACCAGAAAAATATCTGCAGCCAAATTCAACCCGTCCTTAACCATGAACTTAAGACAAGCTCTGTTTTCTCTAATATAATCTATTTGTTCACCGGAAAGAAAAAGTGCCATTCTCAGGTCCTTTAGTCCTTCTGGAACAGGGTAGTAGTTTTCATCTGGATATAAGTTTATATGGTATAAAGCTCTGCCATTGGCCCGGTTAACTTCCCCTCTAAACCCCAGTCTTTTAGTTAATAACAGGTTTCTATTTTTATACCTTTTAGCAGCATCAATATAATACTCAGCAGCACCGATAATTAACTGGGTCTTGGGGATGCTGTTTATCTCCAGCAGCACAGGTTGAGCATCTATAGTACCTATAACCAGCTTTCTAAGATAATTTAACAAGGGCCGCAGCTGTTCTTCCTTTAACAAGGCAGAGAGAATAGTTAATAAATCATGGTATTCCTCAGGAGATAGTTGTTGATTCTGTCTGCGTATTTTTTTTAAAAGGTGTCTATAATCAAATATCTTTCTAGTATGATGCATAAGACCTTTAATCTTAAGAGTGGAGTTTTCCATGGAACAATAGAGCTGTTTTCTAGTTATATTAAGCCAGACATCTAATTTCTTTTCAGCATACACATCTGGCATGTACATTATTGTTAACCCTTGTCCATGGGCATATTGTTTCACTTTAGCAGAAATACTGGTACCTGGAACCAATACAATTCCCTTATATTCAACAGACAAGAATTCTCCATCGGCTTTTGTTCCACCATAGATTCTATGAAAGTACTCACCTACACTTTGACCCCTTACATCTGGCAGGGGATTAAAGCCCTTGGGCCTGGCCTGCTGAAGGTCGCTTACCGCTCCAGAGAGCCACATTACCTGCTGCCATTGATTATCATAGTCACCAGTAACACATTTGGGTATTAATACAGTGTCATAGTTAAATGGTACCAGACTCTTTTCTATCACCAGAAAAGGCATCTGATGTATACCGCACCTGCCTTCTATATGCCTTCTAGGAATGCCTGTAATATAACCCGCTTCCCTAAAAATAACAGCCAGGAAAAGCTCCAAAAGCTGCTCATCCTTTAAATATACAGGCATGGATTTGCCTCCTTCTCTAGTACAATGAGCTTAAAATTTAATAATAAACCTACAAAGAATACTGTTTATTGTTTCCTAGAAGTTCCTTCATTATCCTTATTCCTGTTGGTGTTGCTGCAAGGCCTCCCTGGGCAGTTTCCTTATACTTGGATGCCATCTCCCGGCCTATCTCTGACATGGCGGAAATAACTTCATCTGCTGGGATGACACTTTTTACTCCGGCAAGGGCAAGGTCAGCGGCAACTAAAGCTTGAACAGCCAGAAAGGCATTTCTTTTAATACAGGGCACTTCCACCAGTCCTGCTACAGGATCACAGACAAGTCCAAGGGAATTTTTTAGAGCTAGTGCTGCCGCATCTAACACCTGTTCTGCAGTTCCCTTGTTTAAATAGACTACAGCACCGGCAGCCATGCTTGCAGCTGAACCGCATTCAGCCTGGCAGCCGCCCTCAGCTCCTGCAATTGTAGCCTTTTCAGCAATGATAATGCCAATCCCGGAAGCAACAAACAGGGCTTCCACCAACTCCTCTTTGCTGCTATTTTTCTCTTCAGCAACAGTTATAAGGATTGCCGGAAGAATGCCGCATGACCCGGCAGTAGGTGCTGCAACAATACATCCCATGGCAGCATTCAATTCGCTAACAGCTAGAGCCCTATAGCTCACCCTGGAAATTCTATCATCCGGCATTACACCATTTTTAACGGCATCACGCACTTTCACGGCTTCCCCATTGGCAAGTCCACCCATTGTGGCTTCTTTTTTTTCCAGGCCGTCTTCAATGGATTTTTTCATTACCATAAGATTATTGTACATTTTATGACGAATCTCTGCTTCACTTTTTCCCGAAGCTGATGCTTCCCACTTGACAACAACTTCTGCCAGGGAAATGCCATATTTGTCAGCTAAACTAACCCATTCTTTTAAAGAATTATATTTTTCCATGGTTTTTTGCACCTCTTTAAAACTCTATTTTCTTTACATATTTAACATGGGAAATAGCTTTTAACCTGTTAATTCGCTTGAGCACCTCTTCTGTTAAAGGCTGGTCCACCTCTACCACCATGAGAGCCTTATCCCTATTTTCACTGCGGGATACCCTCATAAAAGCAATATTTATATGCTCTGAAGCCAATATTGAAGATACCCTTGCCACCATTCCTAATTGCTCATCATATGAGCAGACTATGGTATGATATTCACCTGAAATATTTACCTCAAAGCCGTCAATTTCTCTAATGGAAATCCTGCCTCCACCAATGGAAACTCCTACAATTTGCGTCTTCTGCTCACAACCGTAAATCTCAATTCTTGCAGTGTTTGGGTGATAGGGATGGTCGCCTGCTATAATAAAATTTACTATTACTCCCTGCTGCCTGGCAATCTCCAGGGCATTTTTGATGCGTGGGTCATAGGTAGTCATCCCAAGAATTCCACCTGCTAACGCACGATCTGTGCCGTGACCTTTATAGGTTTTTGCAAAGGAACCATATAGTGTAATGTCTGCTCTATCTGGTTCACAACCAAGCACCTGCCTTGCAACCCTGCCAATATTTACTGCTCCAGCTGTATGGGAACTGGATGGCCCCACCATCACTGGGCCAAGTATATCAAAAACACTGGTCATAATTTTCCCTCCTGTCTCTATTTGGGTAGTGTAAAGAAAAACTTTACGCCTTCTGGCATATTTGCTGCACCTACTGACCCACCATGGGCTTCTATTAGGCCCCTGGTAATTGCCAGGCCAAGACCTGACCCACCCTGCTCCCGGCTTCTTCCCTGGTCGGCTCTATAAAACCTGTTGAAAATATGAGGCAGGTCCTTTGTTAATATAGGGTCCCCTTCATTGTAGATTTCTATATAAATCTCCTCATCTCTTTCCTGGCCTGAGATAATTATCCTTTTGCCATAAGGGGTATGGCGTATTGCATTCATAAGAAGATTAATTATCACCTGTTTTATCCTTTGACTATCCATGCTAATGCTGCTTAGCAAGGTAACCTCCATGATTAGTTTAATTTCTTTTTCTCTAAGAGTTCCTTCAAAATAATCTGTTACCTTTTTCAGCAGTAGATCTAGCCTTGTTTGTTCTTTGTTTAAATTCAGTTTTCCTACTTCAGCCAGGGAAAGATCCTGTAAATCATTAACAAGCCTGCTGAGACGAATTACTTCGTCATTTAAAAGTAAGATCTGGTCTGTCTCTGGCTTAGTTACACCTTCCTGGATACTTTCCAGCTGGGCCCTTAATGTTGCCAGGGGATTCCTTAATTCATGGGCCACATCTGCAACAAGGGTTTTTCTTGCCATTTCTGTTTCCCGCAGCTTATCAGCCATTTTGCTGAATGCTTTAGCCAGTTCACCTACTTCATCCTCTCTGTCAATGTCTACATTAACATCCCATTGACCCCTGGTGATTCTTTGTGCAGACTCTGTCAACCGTCTGAGGGGCAGCACCAATCTATTACTAAAGGATATTCCTGCCAGGGCTGCAGTTATTGCTGCTAAAAGTCCTCCTATTATGCTTGAGTAATAAACAGAACTAAGAAATTGACTTTCCATAGTGGCAAGACCAGGTATTTCATATTCAACTTTTAAGTAAACATAGCCTACTAATTGTTCATTTATTTTTATAGGGCTGGCCCGTTGTATTTCATCTTTTCTAAGTGTCTCCCTTGTAAACCTTTCTGTGGCTGCTAGTATACTTCCCTGGGAATCTGCAAGTACTATGAGTTCCCCTGAAGTTACTCTCCTACCCCGCATCATACCCATCATTCCATATTCTCTAGATACTGGCAGGATTTGACTAACCTCCAGCCAGGAGCCCCTTTGCAGATAATATTGAGCCAGAACCCTGGCCCACTGTACCTGTCTAGCCTCTCTGTACTCATTAAGATAATCTGAAAACAGCCTTTTTGTGTTTACAGCGGTAAAAAGGGCAAGTGTAAAAGCGACTAGAAAGGATATGATAACTAACCCTGCAATAATCTTAATCCTTAGGGTTTTCATCTGCATTTTCCTCCATTTTATAACCAATGCCGTAAACAGTAATTATATATTTTGGTTTATTGGGGTTTTTTTCTATTTTTTTTCTGAGATTGCTCATGTGGGTATCTAGAGACCTTTCATAACCTTCATATGCTTCGCCAAGGGTTTCTAAGAGCTGGAGCCTGGAATATACTCGCCCCGGCTTTTGTATTAAATGGGCCAGAAGCTTAAATTCTGTAGGTGTTAGCTTCACCTGATTTCCATCTATATAAACAGAGTGTTTGTTCAAATCTACTAATATATCTCCATGCCTGATAATCTCATCTTCTGTAGAGTTCTCAGTAGAATGATTAGCATACCTGCGCAGCACTACTTTTACCCTGGCAGCCAGCTCTCTTAAACTAAAAGGTTTAGTCATATAGTCATCTGCTCCCATTTCTAACCCCATGACCTTATCAAATTCATCGGATTTTGCAGTAAGCATGATAATGGGAGTCCCCTGGTCACTTCTCACTTCTCTGCAAATGTCCAGACCGCTTTCGTCAGGAAGCATCCAGTCGAGGATTATTAAATGAACCTCTTGATTCTCTAAAACGCGCCGTGCATCCTTACCGGTAAAAACACTAGTCACATTATATCCTTCCTGGGCAAGATAATCACTTATGAGCTTATTTAGTTTTTGTTCATCTTCCACCACTAGAATATTCCTAGCCATTGTATCGGCCTCCTAACTCTTATATAGGATTATATACTATTTTTCTCTTAAAATAAAAAAGAAAAAAGAAGGGGTGCTCCCCCTTCTCCTCTAACTAGTTTATATTAAGTGAACTTGATCTAAGCAGCTTATATTATATGTCTTATTGAATATTTCCTTTCATACCTCTACCCATTTCTCCTCCGAGGCCTTTTCCTTTCATCATGCCGCCCATTCTTTCTTTCATGTTTTCCATCATATAGCCCCTTTGATCACATCCATCTGTTCTTTCTAACATTTTTACAATCATGGATTTCATTGTTTCAATGCGTTCATCAGCTAGCTCCTGGCTGATTCTGCCTTCCTCAACCATCTGCTGCAGTACTTCAGTTCTTTTTGCAAGTATTGCATTTACTAGGTCATCTAGCTCTATTCCCTGGGATTTTGCTATTTCTGCAAGGGAGGATCCCGCCAGGCGCATTTCCCTGATTTCAGCAAAAGTCAAGCCTGTTAACTCAGTCAGGGTTTGTACTGGTGACATTGTCTGTGCTCCATATCCCCTTCCCATACACTGGGGCTCATAGGTTTGAGTTTCATTCAAGACAATAGAGCTGTCTGCACTACTTGGCAGAGCAAAACCTGCTGTTGCAACGGCGAATAATCCCATTAGCAGCATGCCTGCAATAAAAAACTTTCTCATGTTTGACACCTTCCTTTTAAGATTTTTATGTGTTTTGTTTCTAGGACTAGTATATCTAATACATTTTAAAAACCTTATAAGAAAATCTTAAGAAAATCTCAAGATTTTTTATGTTTATTCCAATAGGGTTTCCCACTGAGCATATAGCTCAGCCAGTTCTTCCTCGATTTTTTTATATTCTTCTGTACACCTTTTAACTTCCTGCGGGTTATTATAAAGGTCAGTATCCCCAAGTTTTTCACCAAGCTCAGCAAGCTTTACCTCTAGAAGTTCAATTTCTTTTTCTATTTCTGCTAATGGAGCAACCATCTTTCTAGTCTTGTCTTGCTTGGATTTTGATGTTTTTTTAATAAGTGGCTTGTTTTTCTCAAGCCTGGCTTCCTCGTCAAGCTGGATTTCTCTTTTTTTCCATTTGTAATAGTCAAAATCCCCAAGATATTCATGGAGCTTGCCATCTTCAAGCTCCATAACCCTGGTGGCAAGCTTATTTATAAAATATCGGTCATGGGAGACAAAAAACAGGTTTCCCTGAAACTCCAATAATGCATCCTCCAATACTTCCCTTGTATCTATATCTAGATGATTTGTGGGCTCGTCCAAAATTAAAAGGTTGGCATTTTGCAGAAAAAGCTTTGCAAGCATCAGCCTGCTTCGTTCTCCACCGCTTAGAACTCCTACCCTTTTCTCCACACTATCACCTGAGAACAAAAACCTGCCAAGTACTGACCTGACTTCATTTGCTGTCATTTTTGGATCAAGCCACAGATCTTCCAATACTGTATTCTCCAGATTTAGATCTTCATGCTCCTGGGTAAAATAAGCAGTCTTGACCCTGGAGCCAAACCTAATTTCACCCATGCCAGAAATTTTGCCTGCCAGCATCTTTAACAGGGTGGTTTTTCCTGTACCATTGTCACCTATAAGGGCAACCTTCTCACCCTTCCAAATATCAATGTCAATGCCTTTAAATAATAATTTCCCAGGGTACTCCATTGACAGGTTCGTAGCTTCTAAAACCTTTTCTCCTGTTCCTGTTTCTACCCTGAATTCTATAGCTGCCCTTTTGTTATATTCCTCTGGCTTATCCAGCCTTTCAAGCCGGTTAAGAATACTTTGCCTGCCCCTGGCCTGTTTGGATTTAATGCCTGCCTTGTATTTTCTTATATATTCTTCTTGATGCTGTATATAATCCTGCTGCTTTGCATATTCTCGTTTATAGGTCTCCTGCCTCTGCTCTTTTAGAACCAGGTACTTGGAATAATTACCTGGATAGTTTTCTATCCCTGAGCATTTCAATTCAAGGGTTACATTAGTTACCTGGTCAAGAAAATATCTATCATGGGACACAAGGAGGATGGCACCAGTATAGTTTACTAGATATCCTTCAAGCCATTCTACGGCCTTTAAATCAAGATAGTTTGTTGGTTCATCCAGTATTAACAGCTCAGGATTGCGAATTAGAATCCTGGCAAGGGATATTCTAGTTTTTTGTCCACCGCTAAAGGTGCTCAAGCTTCTGTTAAAATCCTCCTCCTGAAACCCTAATCCAATGAGGACTCCCCTGATTTTACTTTCAAAGCTGTAGCCGCCTTCTCTTTCATAGAGTTCAACAGAACTAGAGTAGGAACCCATTACCATTGCTAGTTTTTTTGGATCATTATATACCTCTGGCAGGGACATTTTTTTCTGGTATTTATTTATCTCCTGTCTAAGCTTTAATATATCACTATATTCCTCCAGGACATGGTCAATTAGGGTTTTTTCTCCTTCTAGTATGCTGGTGGATTGGGGAAGGTACCCCACCCTTACACCTTTCCCAAGGGTAACAGTACCTTTATCTAAAGGCTCATCTTCAACTATGACCTTTATCAAGGTAGATTTACCCACACCATTTGGCCCTACAAGTCCAACCTTTTCTCCCTGGCTTACTACAAAGGATACATTTTCAAATATATTATCTACTCCATAGCTTTTAGCTAGGTTGTTACATTGAAGTACAATCATACGGTACACCTCGCTTTACCTATAACATTTTACCTCAAAATCCAAGTATTTGCACCGAAAATCCGAAAATACAAAAAGGAATGGAAAATGCAAATAAGAGACCTAAAGGCCTCTTAGAAAAAGCTTTTAAACTCATCCTCTTTAAATCCGGCAACTAACCTTTCTCCATCTGTAAGTA
This sequence comes from Desulfitibacter alkalitolerans DSM 16504, assembly GCF_000620305.1. Classification (NCBI taxonomy): domain Bacteria; kingdom Bacillati; phylum Bacillota; class Clostridia; order Neomoorellales; family Desulfitibacteraceae; genus Desulfitibacter; species Desulfitibacter alkalitolerans. The sequence goes on from NZ_KK211100.1 coordinate 762,037, forward strand.
TGGGTCGATACATGATCTTGGGATTTTTCTGTAAAGCCTTTATGGCACCAGGTTCATCTAGTTTGTTTAAATCCAGCTCCATCTCCTTGAAATTTCTGCTCTTGGGATTAATTAGCTCTACCACTGTCCCACTCTTTAATTTTGCCAGGCTTTTTAATTCCTCTTCATTTAATGGTTCCTTTACAATATCTCTATCAATAAATTCTATACCTTTTTCGGAAAGCCACGCTTTCCCTTTACGACAAGTAGCTCAATTACTTACACAATAATACGTATATTTCGACATGAAATCACTCCTAAAGCATCTTTAAGTTATCTTGCTATATTATACCACCTTTGAAAAAATGTTTTAATTGACCCGACCCCAGTCCATGATTACATACTCCACGCCAAAGTCAATTAGTTTTTTGGCAGTTTCTTTATCTTTTACTGTAAATGGTATAACCTGCAGTCCCTGTTCCAGGCATTCTTTTACCATTTGTTCTGTTACAGATGGGAAAAAGGGATGAAGTGAATAGGCTTTAAGGTTCCTGCCATATTCCCAGGGATCAACCAGCCCTGCGTAATATAAAACACCAATTCTAGCATCCTCACTGATTTCTTTAATTTTTAAGAGACTATAGTGGTTAAAAGAAGAGAGAATAGTTCTATCTAGTAAACCACATTTTTTTACTGCTTTAAGAACCCTTTCTTCCAATCCTGGATACTGGATGATGCCTGATTTTAGCTCAATGTTTATTATGAATTCCCTCTGACCTATTAATTCCAGGACCTCCTCAAGCACTGGGATCTTTACGCCGCTGTACTTTTCTGCAAACCAACTGCCAGCATCAAGATTTTTTATTTCCTCCAGGGTCATATCCTTTACCAGGCCTTTTCCGTTAGTAGTCCTGTCTACCCTTTCATCATGGATTACAATTAAATGGCCATCTTTAGACATCTGCACATCCAGCTCAATACCAGCTAACCCCTGTTCTACAGCTGCAGCAAATGCCGACATGGTATTTTCTGGAGCCGTTAAAGAAACTCCTCTATGGGCAAGGATTTTTTCCTTCACATCAAATCCCTCCAAATATTTTTTTATCAACCCTTCATTACCCCCAGGGGACTTAACTTGACCAACGGTTTGACCAGGTCCTTCTGGTTATTCATGACCTCTTCAATATCCTTATAGGCCATGGGAGCCTCAGAATAATCTCCCTTCCAGCCTTTAAAAACAATACCTTCCATTGCCTCATTTGCCATTTCCTCTGTAAAGACACGGTTAGCCTGCTTTCTTCCAATCACCCTTCCCGCTCCGTGGGAGCAGGACATGAAGCTCTCTGGATTCCCCAGCCCCTCGACAATGTACGAGGGAGTACCCATGGAACCAGGGATAATTCCCAACTCATATTGTCTAGCACTTGTGGCTCCCTTACGGTGCAGTACAACTTCCTCGCCATAATGGGTTTCAATGGCTGCGTAATTATGATGAATATCAATTTTTTGCAGGATTTTCTTTGAAGAAGTCACCTCCCGAAAAATACCATAAAAGGCATCAAAAAGCATTTCCCTGTTAGCCTTTGCAAATTTCAGGCAGTAATTCATGGCATCAAAATATTCCCTGCCTACCTCAGAATTAATCTCCAGGGGTGCCAGGTCATAGCTTTTGGGAATTAGATTAGTTCTCTCATTAATCTTTTTTGCAATCTTGTTGTAGTAGTTAGCCACTTTATATCCCAGGTTCCTGCTTCCAGAGTGAACCATGAGCCATATATGACCATCACTTCCACTTTCAATGCTGCAGAAATGATTCCCCGAGCCAAGGGTGCCAATTTGACATCTAGCAGAATTAAACTCTTGATTAAAAATCTTTGTACCAGGAAAACGTTTGAAGCCTTCCCAGTCCTGGGGTTTTTTGTGATGGCTAAAGCCAGCTGGAATAGATTTGTGGGCCTTATTAATAATCTCTTTAATACTGTCCCTGCATATTTTTGTAATATCAGTTTTAGCTGCCATGACTCCACAGCCAATGTCGACTCCTACAGCATTTGGAATTATCATGCCCCTACACGCTAACACTCCCCCAATAGGCATTCCATATCCCTCATGGGCATCGGCCATAATGGCAATATGTTTGAAGGCAAAAGGCAGCTTAGACAGATTTTGGGCCTGCAGCAGAGCCCCCTTTTCTATATCAGCAGCCCACGATTTAATGGGTATCGGTCCTAGATTTAAAATTTTCATGGAATCACCTCTATTTTGTCAATTTGTCAAGCCTGACCCTAACCTAAATCTGTAGATTGACGTAGTTAATGTCCTCGGGGCTAGGGCCAGGGATAAAATCAAGAACAGTTTCTATGGCTTCTACTTTGGTTGTTATTTTTAAGTCCTGGTAACCAGCACCAAGTAGTGCAAGTTTTAGTGTTTCTATTTCAGAATTTACTATTGCTTCGTTATGCTCATCAGCACAGCTTATGTTAATATTCAAGAAGGAATTCTTATAGGATAACTTAAACCACAAGCTTCCTGCAGCCTTGGAGGTAATTTTAACTGCCAAAAAGCATTGCTCGGGAGATATTTTGGATTTTTTTTGATTTTGTGTCAGCAGGTAGATATGATTATCAAGTATAGACCACCCATAAATATTATAATTCCCAAGAATCTGGGTTTCTCTGCTGTTTAAAAACTGAAAGAAAAGTGCCTCCTCTCTTTTATCCAACTGTCCCTTGAAAAAGTTATACAACCTTAAAAGGCTTTCTGTATCACCCTCTATGTTTAGTGTTCTAAGCCAGGTACCCAATTGAATTAGCTTTAAGGGTTTTTGACCTATAAACTCTTGTCCAACCCTTAGCCTATCATTAGAATTTAGGTTATCCACAAGGTCATGAGTATTTTTAGGAACGATAACGGTATCAAGCCTTTCATATAATCTACTAAACTCTAAAACTGTCTCCCTGCTTAAGGGTAATCTTAGCCTTACCATTTGTTTAATAATTTCTTCCATAGTTTCATTGGTTTTAAGTCCCAAGGCCCTTGCAATACCCTGCTCTGGTCTTAGCAAGGTATTGTCTTCATTGACAATTTTTAACCTGATTTCCTGGGGACTAATGCCTTGAATCAAGAGCCGCAGCTGCTGCCCTTGTTTAACATAGGCCTGGGCTTTTGCTTCTATAAGATGAGTTCCTATTTTTAATAAAAGTTCATTGCCTTTTACTTCTAAAACATTGGCCCATAGCAATTGACCAGCTCTAACATTTAAGACTGACCCTACTTTCTCTGTTTTATTAATAAAAATGCTTCCCAACTGGTTTATATCCAATTTAATCCCTATCCCCTAAAAAGTATTTATTAAAACTTCTATTTTTATTGTCAAGCTTCCAGACGAAGGCCAGAATATGCGCAACAGCCTGGTAGAGCTCAGGAGGAATCTCAGATCCTATTTCCATTGATGCCAGCATATCAGCAAGGGCTTGATCTTCATGAACATGAATGCCTTCCTCTTTAGCCTTTTTTACAATATTTTCAGCAGTTATTCCCTTTCCAGCAGCAATTACAACTGGAGCATCATCCTCAGTTTGTACATATTTTAATGCCGCGGCCAGCTTTATGGGCTTTTTGGATAATTTTTTCATTTTGTTCACCTGCTTGCATTAATTAAAGAGCTCATGTATAATAATAGGTGCAATAAAGAAAAACTATAAACAATCCTGCTAAGTTCGTGTTAGTGCCGGGCATTTTGAAACCAACACTAAAACATTGGGAGTTTGGCGTCTGGTTGAGTATGAAATGCCTTCTAGGAAAGGAACTCAGAATCAACTAGCAGAACACCCACCTGCGTAGGCAGGTTTCTCAAAATTCCGGCAAACGGCTGGAGCGGGAGATGCAACTCAACCCTGGGCAATATGCTCAGGGTTTTTTATTTTGTATTAATTCTCCAAAAATGCCCAAAAACCTTTTAAAAAATTGTGTAAAAAAGCTAGTCTATAGATTAATTGTCTAATAGACTAGCTCCTTGTTTAAGCTTTTAGATCTTAGAATAGAATTCCCTTTGGTGTAGGCAGGTATAAAAACACTCCAAAGGCAAGATATAATGTTAAAACAGCTCCTATTCCAAATAGGATCAATTTGTGTAAATACTTAATTCCCTTTTTGCCGCTATATACTACCATGCGATACCCTATATAAATCATGAGTAAAAATGTTACAGCATAGAAGCCTAACGTCTTGGCAAGCACAATAGCTGCTACTGTGGCTATGGATATTTCCCCCACAACCTTCCATGGTATCCATTTAGGAGTGTCACTATAAACAAGAGTTGCAAATATTATCTGTACAACAGCTACTATTCCCAGGAACACAAAAGTTACAGTTGGGAAAATCGCCGCTTCTTTTGAGAGATTTGTCAAATATAACTGCCAGGTTAATATACAGATTGCAAGGAGCACCATTCCCAGTATGGCATCTTGGGAAAGTATTCCCCTTGTTGCCTTTAACTCCTTATTAACCTTCTCATCACCCTTACCGTTAACAGCTTTGGCCATTTTCTCCTTTTTAAGTCTATTTCTTTCCATCCAAATAGTGCTAGCAACTACAGCCAAAATGATAGCTATTACCCCTAGTGATATGGGTCGGGAGAAAAAATAGTGCCAGACTCCATCCTTGGCTAAGCCTATTCTCATTCCTAATAAAAAGTTTTCTTCAGCTATGCGGCCAAGTATTAGTCCCAAAACAGCCGGGGCAGGTAATATACCTATTTTCAAAAAGAAATATCCTATAACCCCAAGAGCCAGCATTACATAAATATCAAAAAAGTTATTGTTTACCGCAAAGGAACCAAATAAGCACAGCGCAATGACAGAGGGACCCAAATAAAACTCCTTAACCTTCAAAATATGAGCTGCATAGTTAAGTATGACAATTGCAACAAAAAGCAGGGCTATTTGTGATAATAGGAAGGCTGCCATAAATGTAAAGGTTATTTCACCGTTTATTGAAAAAAGCAAGGGACCTGGCCACAAGCCATGTATTAATAGCCCCCCGAGTAATACTGCTGCAGTTGGACTTCCTGGAATACCAAGGGTAAGCAATGGTATCAATGAACCACCAACAGTAGCATTATTGGCACATTCAGGAGCAATTACACCCTCAATCTTACCTGTACCATATTCTGAAGGGTCCTTTGAAAACCTTTTTACCTGATCGTAAGCAACTATACCCCCTACTTGACCACCGGCACCAGGTATGATGCCAAGGATGGTTCCAAGAATACCTGTAAATAGCTGCAGTTTTTTAAACTTTAACCATGTTTCTTTATAAAGGGACCATATGTCTCCCTTTATAGTTGGTGCCTGGATTATTTGCTTTTCACCGCTTTTCATAATATTTTCAAAGTATATTAAGACCTGGGAAAATGCAAAGAAGCCTACCAGAGCAGGTATCAGGTTAATTCCACCCCACAAATCCATAATGCCAAAGGTAAATCTTGGCTCTCCTGTGCTTGGTGAAGTTCCAATTATCCCTAACCACACTCCAAAACCACCACTAATCAACCCTTTAATTAGCTCCTTGCCAGTTCCCAAGCTTGCAATAATAACTAAACCAAAAACTGCCACCCAGAACTTCTCGGCTGCTCCAAATTTTAACGCTACCACAGCTAATAATGGAGCAAAAATCAGCAAGGCAACAGCACTAATAAATCCTCCATGGGCAGATGCCATTGCAGATGCCAAAAGGGCTTTTCTGCCTTCACCCTTTTGGGCCATGGGATACCCGTCAAATAGGGTTGCAATATTTGCTGGTGCTCCAGGTATATTAAGTAATATGGCGGAGATAGATCCGCCATAAACTGCTCCTGTATATACACCTGCTAGAACTGTTAATCCTTCTACCGGAGTCATTACAAAGGTAAAAGGAACAAGAAGAGCAACGCCCATTGTTGGGCTAAAGCCTGGTAATGCTCCAATAACAATGCCGCCGGCAAGAGATACAACAATAAGCATTAACAACATTGGATCTGCTAAATGACTAAATCCGTACAATAAGTGTTCGAGCACTAAAAAGTCACCCCTCTTTATAATGTTTTAAACCTGCTTAGCAGTTTCAGTCATAGCAACTTTGTGTCATTAGCAGTCCTTTAGTAGGTATTATTGCTTCCTATCTAAGTCCTTGCTACCCCACTCCTCCTTCATAAGCTTTGATTATGCTTTTAATAAATATCATTAATGCTGTATCTAATTATACATGGTGCTACAGTTTAGTAAAATAGTCTTTTTTTATCTATCAAACGCAGATAAGATTTTTTTATACCTGATTTTATTCTGCTCCAATGTCGATTTATTGGAGCTTGACACTTCCTCTTTAAACGACCACATCCTCCTTTTTCCATTAATTAGTGGTGTCGCGAAGGGCATAAAAGTCTGGTAATGCAAAATAAATAAGCCCTGAATAGGGCTTGTCAAAGGGAGTGAGTAAATCTTTTATATTTAAAAGAGGAGGTTGTGTTGTTGAACTAATTATCCCATGAAAGTATTAAGTAAAGGTTAAGGTGAGTTTAATTAAGGTTAAAAGTTTCCCAATTAGGCAAGAATCTCTTATGAAAGGAGGCAGCCAGCTAAAAATGAAAATTGGTATTCCCAGAGCAATAACCTATTACTGGTTTTATCCCTTTTGGAAATCATATTTTGGCAATTTAAATATTGAAACAATAGTTTCACCACCTACAAATAAAGAGATTTTAGATGCTGGACTAAAGCTCGCTGTGGATGAAGCCTGCCTTCCGGTAAAAATTTTTTTAGGCCATACGGCACATTTAATAAATGAGACCGATTTTATTTTTGTTCCCGGTATTAAAAGTACAGAGCCTAAAAGATATTATTGTCCACAAATTATTGCTTTGCCGGAAACCACCAGGATGACTTTTAATAAACAAGTCTTTTTAACACCAGAAATCAATTCCTATGATGGAGAGCTAAAATGGAAGGACAACTATTATGATTTTGCCTTAAAGCTTGGATATAGTCATGCCATGGCCAGAAAAGCAGTTGAAAAAGCCTGCATGAGCTTTGACGGGATTCAGCATTTTGACGATAGTCAACATCATGAAGCTAAAGCAGACTGTGGAAAAAATTTGTCTTCTGCCGGCACTTTAAAAATTGCCTTAATAGGACATCCTTACTTAATAAATGATCCCTTCATTAACTTTGACCTTAAAAAGAAGCTTATGGATTATGGTGCAGTCATTAAAACTCCCCAGGAGCTTTCTCCAGGCCAGGTTAATGCTCATACAATATTATTAAAGAAGGATTTGTTTTGGAGCTATCCCAGAAACATGGTAGCTGCATCTGCCCATTATTCAAAAGAAGACGTTGTAGATGGCTTTATTCTTCTCAGCAGTTTTGGCTGCGGTACTAATGCAATTATAGAGCCTTATATATTAAAGGAAGCTGAAAAACTGCCCCTTATAACAATTACTCTGGATGAGCATACAAGTCCAACAGGCATACAAACCAGGTTGGAAGCCTTTATAAACATGATTGAATTCAATTTGAACAAATAGCAGCAGGTATATGAGACCTTACCCTTAACAAGCTCCCAACAATAAAGCTATCTCCGGCTTTGTTGTATAGTTATTTTTAGTATTAAAATTAGCAGATCCATTTGAGTTCCAAATGGATCTGCTTCAGCAAAACACAGATTATTCCCGATGATCTGCTATTTCTTATCCAAGATCTCATTGGACCCAGAAGAGTCTTGATTCACAGGCGATTCGCCAGACGTGGGCCGCAGTACTGCACCTATACTGGCTGGTGCAACCATTTGTACATATCTGGCTTGCCAACCAGTATGCTCCTGTCTGGTCGGCAAAGTAAAGGCTTCTTTTCTGGCAGCCAACTCCTGCTGCGGCACCAACAGATCCAGAGTGCCTGTTTCCAGGTCATAAGAAATCAAGTCGCCATTCTTAACCAGGGCAATTGGTCCACCGTTGGCAGCTTCGGGACAAACGTGGCCGATACAGGCTCCCCTGGTTCCGCCGGAAAAGCGTCCGTCGGTAACCAATGCCACTGACTCACCTAATCCCATCCCTACCAGTGCTGCCGTGGGTCCCAGCATCTCCATAAAACCAGGTCCACCCTTAGGTCCTTCAAAGCGAATGACTACAACATCACCTTGCTTTATGCATCCATCCAAAATAGCAGCAGAAGCTTCCGCCTCAGAATCAAAGACTACCGCTGGTCCTTGATGGCGGATCATCACCGGTACCACAGCCGCGGTCTTTACCACTGCCCCCTCTGGTGCCAGGCTGCCAAAAAGGACCTTCAATCCTCCCACGGGACTCAACGGCTCCTCCACTTTGCTAATGACTAACGGATCAAGGCTTTGAGACTCACCAACAGTTTCTCCCAAGGTTTTACCAGTAATTGTCAAGCAGTCTAAATCAAGCAGGCCAGGCTTGCGGGATAGTTCTCCCAAAACTGCACTGATGCCACCAGCACGGTCCACATCCTCGATGTGAAGATTGGATGCGGGAGATATCTTGCATAGGGTGGGCGTACGGCTGGATATCAGGTTGACTCGTTCAAGGGTGTAGTTTATTCCCGCTTCCTGGGCGACAGCCAGCAAATGCAAGACGGTGTTGGTAGAGCCTCCCATGGCCACGTCCAGGGTGAAGGCGTTATCAATTGCTTCCTGGGTGACGATGTCCCTCGGGCGAAGATCACCTTTAATAAGCTCCATAATTTGGTGTCCCGCCCACTTTTTCAACATACTCCTTCTATGATCAACAGCTAGAATAGTCCCGTTACCAGGAAAAGCCAATCCCAAAGCCTCACAGAGGCAGTTCATGGAATTAGCGGTAAACATACCAGCACAGCTGCCGTAAGTAGGACAAGCAGTTTGCTCCAACTCCAACAATTCGTCTGCACCGATCTTGCCCGCGAAAAACGCACCAATTCCCTCAAAGACAGAAATCAGGTCAATGGAACGGCCATCCTTGGTTTGACCGGCTTTCATGGGGCCGCCAGAGATAAAAATGGTGGGAATGTTGAGCCTTACTGCCGCCATTAACATACCAGGTACTATTTTGTCACAGTTGGGGATACATATTAGGCCGTCAAACTGATGGCCTTTGACCATTGTCTCTACACTGTCTGCAACCAGCTCTCGGGAAGGAAGACTGTAACGCATGCCAGGTTGATTCATGGCAATACCATCGCACAAGGCCAGGGTGTTAAACTCAAAGGGAACACCACCCGCTTCCCAAACCGCTTCTTTGATTTCTTTAACAAATTCGTTCAAATGGGCATGACCAGGCACAATTTCGGTAAAAGAATTGGCAATAGCCACAAAAGGTTTTTGAAAATCCTTCTCGTCTTTAATGATGCCAGTTGCCCGTAACAGGCTGCGGTGCGGGGCCCGCACTTCGCCTTTTTTGATGATTTCGCTGCGCATAAAAACCCTCCCCTTTTTCTAATATAATTAGTGCAACCTCAAAATCTATGAGTAATTTGCAGTAGTTCCATGGCTGTTACATAAACTTGTCTATTCGAACTACCCAAACATCTGCAGCGTAGACAATGCCAGCATAGTTTTTAAAAAATTTCTCGGTTACTTGATACATTATTTTATCAGCTTTCTCACTTGATACTACTACTTCGATCCTCACATTTTCTCCAAATATACTAATCCCTCCGGAACCAGACCGTACTCCCCTGTCGCCTTCACCTGTCACACCTCTATATACTGTATAACCTCTTATATCTAGAGACTTAATTAGCTGAATTATTTTTTCTTCTATTACTGCTTCAGTAATAATCACCACTAATCTGGCAGGATTTTTGACCATTTAAATTCAACTCCCCTTTTTCATGTTTTTAAAAAAGCACATTAATCATCTGAGCTATTTGGTAATAAAGTGGAATGCCTATTGTAACATTAAATGGGAATACCAAACCCAGAGCCAGAGCCAACGAAAGAGCCGGATTGGCTGTAGGAACAGCTGTACGCATCACCGCCGGTGCGGAAATGTATGAAGCTCCTGCTGCTAACGCAGCAAAAACTGTAGCTCCTCCAGGGCTTAGACCAATAGCCTTCGCCAGAATAATTGCAGTGAGTCCTTGTATTGGAGGCAGCATTAGTCCTACAACAAATACTCTTTTATCAACCTTTCGCAGGTCCGACAAACGACTTCCGGCGATCAAGCCAACATCCAGCATGAAAATGGTTAAAACTCCAGGAAACATCAAGTCAAATGCTGGCATAATGGCTTTTGTTCCCGCTTCACCATTGACAAATCCTATTATAAAGCATCCTAGCAACAGCAAAGGGGCTTTGGAAACTATTGTTTCGCGTACCAAGCCAGCAACTGGTATCATCTCAGTTTTATTTGCTGCAGTTCCAATACGACTTACAATAACGGCGGTAATAAGGGCTGCTGTATCCATAAATGGATACAATGCAGGAACAAAAGATTCATAATATACTCCAATACTATCCAAATACACTACAGATACTGCAAGTGTCGCGCTGCTTACAGCACCGTAATGTCCGGCAATAGATGCCGCATTTGCTGTATCAATTCTGGTAATCCATTTTAAAATACTGTATACGATTACAGCTATTAGTATACCTTTAAACACAGCAAGCAGCATGGGCAAAACTACATCTGAAATGCCAGCTTTGTTTACAGCCACACCCGCCCTTAGGCCTATAGAAGCAAGAATAAAGATAGACATAATTATCCCAGCTGCTTCTGGGATTTTAAGATCCGAGCGTAAAAGAGCTGCTAATACTCCAATTACAAAAAAAAGTATGGGGGGAGAAATAATTTGCCCAATTAAATCCTGGAAAAACAAAAAATACACTCCTCGTATAATATATTTACAGTCAGTTATTTAGTATATTTTCCAATTCATAAATGACTGTATAAGAATAATAATTTATTTTCTTTTGAAAAATGCTGTTTCTAATATTATTTTGAAGGTCATTTCCTCATTTTGATGTCACCTGGTTCAGGGAAATAGTAATTCGTTAGAACTGCCAGGCCGTTTTTAATTGCTGCTTTGTACACTCGACTGTCTTGCTATAAGGGCAGCAAATACCCCTGCTCCAAAACCATTGTCTATGTTCACCACAGCAAGGCCAGGAGAACATGTCTGGAGCATGGTCATAAGACCTGCCATGCCTTCTTTGCCCATCCCATATCCTACTGATGATGGCACGCCAATCACAGGAATATCAACATTGCTTGACACCACAATGGGCAGTACTGCGTCCATACCAGCTACCACCACTATTGCCGACACTTTCTCTTCAATCATCTCTGTCAAAGGTCCATAAAGCCGATGAATTCCTGCCACTCCAACGTCATACGCTTTAATTACTGTACAACCCATAACCTCAGCGGTCACCACTACTTCTTCTGCTAAAGAAATATCTGCCGTGCCTGCTGCTAACAAACCTATTTTGCCTGCCTTTGGAAAAAGATAATCCTGCCGCTTGAGTATAATCGTCCTGGCTCTTTGGTTGATGTTTAGTTCATAGCCTTCAGGCAATTTATCTTTAAGTAATGCTATATCCTCTTCTTTTGCTCTGGTTATAAGTACATAACCGTTTTCCTGTACCATGGCCAGTGCAAGCTTCTGTACATCTTCGGAACTTTTGCCCTGTGCTAAAATCGCTTCCGGCGCACCTGTCCTTTGTGCTCTATTTATATCAAGCTTAGCTACTTCTGCCACAGCTTTAATGTTTGTTACTCGCAGCTTATTCTTGGCTGTGACAATATCAATCTTCCCATCCAAAAGGTCTTTTAAAATTTCTTCCATTTGGATAACCCACCTCCTTAGTATTTTTAGTATTACTTGTTCAACATATTGGTTGCTATACTCATACTGACTGTCAAGAAAGCAGCTTCGCTAGAAAGTTCTGATCTGTGCCAGCTATTCAGTCATGGAATATTGCTTTAATGGCATTGTAGCAAAAGCAGTTTTTGTTGTCCAGATAAATATAAGTTTATACAATAAATACAATAAAAAGTAGGCTTCATCGCAAATAAACACCTTATACTTTAGATATTTCATGGTTTGCATAAAATCCCTTCTATAAATAATACTAATTACTAACATTATCATAATTTTAAGTTGTACAAAATAACATAGTTCTACATGAAATAATAGAAGAGGAGTGGTCAAGATGAAGGTTGCTTTTCCCCTGATGGGACACCTGCATATAGGTTTGGAAGCTTGTTTTGATGTTTTAGAAACTAATTATCACATGAATAAACCAATAACAAAGAGAACCCTGGCCCTTGGAACAAAGCACTCTCCCGAATTTGCATGTCTTCCTTTTAAAATAAACCTGGGAAATTTTATAGAAGCATTAGAAGAAGGTGCAGACACCTTAATTTTTGCCGGTGGCTTTGGGCCGTGTAGATTTGGTTATTATGGCCAGACACAGTTTTTAATACTAAAAAACCTTGGATATAAATTTGACTATCTTATAATAGAAATGGTCGAAAAGAATCAGCGAGACCTGCTTGAGAAATTAAAGCTTATCAGCAATTCAAAAAATATACTTCAGGTTTTATATGCCATCCACTTTGGATATTCCAAATTGCGCCTGATTGACAGGGCAGAACAAAAGGCTCTATATTACAGACCGAGAGAATTAACCAGAGGCACCACATGTGACATACTTGATGAAATCAAAGCTAAAGTAAAAAGTGCCAACTCTTATAGAGAGATTAAAAAGCTTAACGGGGAACTAGATAGGTTGTTCAATGGAATAGAAATTAACAAAATTAAAAAGCCTATAAAAATAGGCCTGATAGGTGAAATTTATTCTCTTTTGGAACCCAAAATTAATCAAAATCTGGAGAAAAAATTGGGCTACCTTGGTGTAGAATTGGTAAAATCCATGTACATAAGTCAGTGGATAAAAGAAAAGGTCTTTCTAGAAGCTTTAGGTTTTACAAACACCAATAATTTAAAAATTCATGCCTCTCCCTATATTACCAGAGAGATAGGAGGTCACTGCCTTGAAAATGTATCAAAAGCCAATATGTTTATCAATGCTGGATGTAGGGGAATCATTCATTTAGCACCCCTTACATGTATGCCCGAAATTGTAGCAAAGGGAATTTTAAATAAATCTACTGAGGATCAAAATATACCTTTCATTTCCCTTTTTATAGATGAACAATCAGGTGAGGCTGGCCTGGAAACTAGATTGGAAGCCTTTGTAGACCTTTTAGAATCTTCGCTTCCATAGCTTGGCCTTGCTTTCTGTGCCATACAACAGCCTTTTAACATTCCCCCTGTGACGGTAAGTCACAAAAATTACCACCAGGATGCTAATTATTATTTTCCAGGCACTTTCCTTTAAAGCTATACTGGCAATAACCAGGGTCAAGGCTCCTAATAGTGATGCAAGGGATACATATTGGGTAGTCAAAAGGGTAATAAAAAATACAATGGCAGCTATGGCTATGGCATAGGGCATCAGCACCAAAAAAACACCGGTTCCTGTGGCTACACTTTTACCACCTCGTAAACTGGCAAAGAGTGGATATGCGTGCCCAAATATGGCTGAGATTCCTGCTATAATTGCACCCAGTTCACCCATCCAAATCAGGCCTATATAAGCAGGTATAATGCCCTTAACAATATCTGCACTGGTTACTATTAACCCTCCTTTAACTCCCAGAACCCTAAAAGCGTTTGTTCCCCCCAGGTTGCCGCTGCCATGCTCCCTAATATCTACTCCGGATATTAGCTTGCCAACAATCAGCCCTGAAGGGATTGAGCCTAGCAGATAGCCAACTACAATTAAAAAAATAATGGTCACTAAATATATACCCCCTAATTGTTTATATATCTAATTATAACACTTACTAGCTAAAAGTTATACATGTAAGCAGTATTACTGTATACAACCATTTATTGTATATGTTTCGTTCAGAGCTCTCTTTGGAATTGTTTATATTGTACAGCAAAGCCTCACACCAAGCGAGGCTTATAACTTATGTCAATTCTATTTTATCCCCCAAATATAGTAAGGAGGATCCCTGCAGCAACAGCAGAGCCAATCACGCCAGCCACATTAGGTCCCATGGCATGCATAAGGAGGAAGTTCTTTGAGTTTGCCTTAGCTCCAACCACCTGGACTACCCTTGCCGCCATGGGTACTGCTGATACTCCAGCTGCACCTATCAGGGGATTTATCTTGCCACCTGTGAGTTTGTTCATAAGCTTTCCTAATAGTACTCCTGCTGCTGTTCCTATTGAAAAGGCTAACAAGCCTAAAACTATAATGCCTATTGTTTTCCAGGTAAGAAATACTGCTGCCTTGGCTGTTGCTCCTACTGTTATTCCTAAAAAAATTGTCACTATGTTTATAAGTGCATTTTGGGCTGTGTCAGAGAGTCTTTCTGTTACTCCACTTTCTCTTAAGAGATTTCCCAGCATTAGCATGCCTATTAGGGGGGCTGATGCCGGCACCATCAGGATTACTATGGCTGCTACCATGATTGGAAAGACTATTTTTTCTTTTTTTGATACTGGCCTTAACTGCTCCATTACTACTGCTCTTTCTTTTTGGCTGGTCAGGGCCTTCATTATGGGCGGTTGGATTATTGGTACCAGGGCCATGTATGAATAGGCTGCTATGGCTATTGTGCCTAGTAGTTCTGGTGCAAGCTGGGAGGCTAAAAAGATTGCTGTTGGCCCATCTGCTCCTCCTATTATGGCTATTGCTCCTGATTCGCTTGGGCTAAATCCTAGAAATAATGCTCCTAAAAATGTTGCAAAGATTCCAAATTGGGCTGCTGCTCCAAGGAGCAGGGTTCTAGGGTTTGCTATTAATGGTCCAAAGTCTGTCATTGCTCCTACTCCTAAAAATATCAGGGGCGGAAAGATTGCCAGGTTTATTCCCTGATACAGGTGATAGAGTAAGCCTCCTGGGTCCATTATTCCTGTTAGGGGCAGGTTTGTGAGCATTGCTCCAAAGCCTATGGGCAAAAGCAGCAGGGGTTCGTACTTTTTTACTATTGCCAGGTATATCAGGGTAAAGGAGATAATAAGCATTACTATTTCTCCCAGACCTATGTTTACAAATCCGGTTCCTAATATAAGCTTTTCTAAAGCTTTGGTAATCAATTGTGTCATCTCCCTTTACTTAAGAAGCAGACTGTTTCCTGCTTCTTGCTTCTTGCTTTTTATCCGATTACCAGCATTGCGTCTCCAGAGTTTACTGCCTGGCCTTCTGCTACTAGGATGTCTTTTATCTGTCCGTCTACTGGTGCTGTTATTTCGTTTTCCATTTTCATGGCTTCTAGTATAAGGATGACTTGTCCTGCTCCTACTGTGTCTCCCGGTTTTACTTTTATGGATAGTACTTTGCCTGGTATTGGTGCCGGTACTATTTCTCCTTCTCCTGGGGCTGCTTGTGCTTCTTTTGCAGGCTGCTGGGCTGCTGGCTTGGGTTCTGCCTTGGGGGCTGCAGGAGATGCAGGTGCTGCTGTTTTGGGTGCAGGGACTGTTGTACTTATTTGTGCTCCTCCTATTTCTTCTACTTCTACTTCATATGTTTTTCCTTCTACGGTTATTTTGAGTTTTTTTATCATTGTATTTTCCCCTTTCGTCAATGTTATATGGTTTGTTCGTATCTTCCTAGTCTCCTCCAGTTTGGACTCAGGTCATGGTTTATTCTTTTTATTGTTGTTATCTTATAGGTGCTTCTGGTATTTATTGTGCTTGCTGCTGCAGCTGTAATAACTGCTAGTATTTCTGGGGTAAGCTCCCCTTCTTGTTCTGTTTGTACTGGTTCTTTTATGGTGGGAGCAGATACTTTGTTTGTTTTTTCAAAGTCTTTTTTAGGGTTTGCCTGCTTGTCTGCTAGTATTTTTGACATGCTTGCTGTGAGTACGGCTAGTAGGGTAAGGGCTATTATTACTACTCCCATGCCAATTAATACTACTTGAATGCCTAGTGTTAGTTGTTCCATTTCTATGCCTCCTTGCTCTTCTACTCTATTATGCTCTATGTTTCTAATTCTGACCTCCGACTTCCGACTTCCGACCTCCGTTTACAGTGGTATATTATTGTGCTTTTTGGCCGGTCTTTGTTCTCTTTTTGTTATGAGCATTTCCAGGGAGTTGCTCAGGTATGGTCTTGTTAGTGCCGGGTCTATTACTGTGTCTACAAAGCCTCTCTGGGCTGCTATAAAGGGGTTGGCAAATTTTGTTCTGTATTCTTCTATTTTTTCTGTTCTTTTTTGGATTGGGTCTTCTGCTTCTTCTATGTCTTTTCTAAATATGATATTGGCTGCTCCTTCTGGGCCCATTACTGCTATTTCTGCACAGGGCCAGGCTATTACCTGGTCTGCTCCCAAGTCTTTGCTGCACATTGCCAGGTATGCTCCTCCATAGGCTTTTCTTATTACCAGGGTGATTTTTGGTACTGTTGCTTCTGCATAGGCATGGAGCATTTTTGCTCCGTGGCGGATTATTCCTCCGTATTCCTGGTCTGTTCCTGGCAAAAAGCCTGGTACGTCTACGAGGTTTATTATGGGTATGTTAAAGGCGTCACAGAAGCGTATAAATCTTGCTGCTTTGTCTGATGCGTTTATGTCTAAGCAGCCTGCCATTATTCTTGGTTGGTTTGCTATTATTCCTATGCTTCTTCCATTTAGTCTTGCAAAGCATATTACTATGTTCTGGGCATAGAGCTCCTGGACTTCTAAAATCTGTCCGTCGTCTACTACTGTTTTTATGACGTTTCTTATGTCATAGGGCTTGTTGGGGTCTACTGGTACTATGTCTTTTAGTTTTTCTTCTGCTCTGCCTGGGTCATCTGCTGTTTCTACTATTGGGGCTTCTTCCATGTTGTTTGATGGCAGGTATGTTAGTAGTTCTTTGATTTTTTCCAGGCATTCTTCTTCTGTTTTTGCTGCAAAGTGGGCTACTCCGCTTTTTTGGTTATGGGTTATTGCTCCTCCTAGTTGTTCTGGGCTTACTTCTTCTCCTGTTACTGTTTTTATTACTTGTGGCCCTGTGATAAACATCTGGCTTGTTTTTTCTACCATGAATACAAAGTCCATTAGTGCTGGTGAGTATACTGCTCCTCCTGCACATGGTCCCATGATTACTGCTATCTGGGGTATTACTCCTGAGGCTTGGGTGTTTCTGTAAAAGATTTGTCCGTAGCCGCTTAGTGCGTCTACTCCTTCCTGGATTCTGGCTCCTCCCGAGTCGTTTATGCCGATACAGGGTGCTCCCATTTTCATGGCCATGTCCATGATCTTACATATTTTCTTGGCATGCATTTCTCCCAGGGAGCCTCCTACTACTGTGAAGTCCTGGGCATATATGTAGACTAGTCTTCCATATACTGTTCCATAGCCTGTTATGACGCCTTCTCCTGGTGCTTCTACTTTTTCCATGCCAAAGTTTGTTGCTCTGTGGGTTACATACATGTCTAGTTCTGTGAATGTTCCTGGGTCTAAAAACTTGTCTATGCGTTCTCTGGCTGTCATTTTACCCTGGGAGTGCTGCTTTTCTATTTTTTTTGGGCCGCCTCCCTCTTTTACCTTTTCCTGCATGCTCCGTAATTCAGCTATCTTTTCTTCCATTGTCATAGTATCTCTCCCCGTTTTTAAGTATTAACCTATTCTTACATTTTCGCTAAAAAATCATTGCCTGGTATTCATATCTGCTGCAACATTTATATTATAAGTAAAATTATAACAATATATTTTTTGAAGAAAAATTTTTAACAGATTTGAGATTAAACAGCACATAGTTCCCATCTTTGAAAGTTGGGGGCTTGATTTATATATTTAATATTTATAAGTACAATAAAAATACAAAAATCTCCTCTTTATTTTTTAAAAAATACTGGTATGTTTTGCTTACAACAGCTTATAACATAAAAAAATCCCTATCCAAGTATGGTAGGGATTTAAGCAGACTTATCTAAGATATGAGTGATGGCCCACACCCAGAGAATACGCTTATCTTGTTTATTATTCTCTTATCACTTTCAGAAAATACAAATTTGCCCGATCTTAATTCATCCAGGGTTAACCACTTAAAATCATTATAATGCCTTGCTTCAGGCTCTCCAAAATGACGAACACACAAATAGGCTAATATAAAGATTTGTTTGCCTTCAGCCACATGGGATACTACTTTAAAAATATCCAGAATGGTAATTTCAATTCCCAACTTCTCCTTAACACTTCGTATAAGGCCTACTTCTGGATCTTCTCCAGGAGTTAGTCCTCCCCCTGGAAATTCCCATAAACCTTCACCATGAGACTGACTTATCAAAAACCTATTGTTTTCCTCTAAAATAGCAACATTTATTACTAAAGTCTCCATATCTCCACTCCTATATATTGACTTTCTTTTATTCATGACAAGAATAAATTCTGTATCAATAAATTCTACATCACTACACTAATTACCTTTTTTTATTGTAAGATTCACCAGAAAACCTTGTATGAGGGAGACTGCAAGACCTCTCAAAATCAGCCAGCGGAACCGTCCCCCTGGCTAGTCCCCCTGGCTAAAAGCCTTCTATAACAAATTGTTTAAAGGGTCCCACTCCCTTAACATCAATTTTAATATCTCTTTCTGTTACTTCATCTTTAGGCATGTAAACAGTTATGCCTTCAACTTCAAAAGCGCTGTAATCCTCTGGACTTTCCGGTTTACCTGCAAGCACGGCAGGCTTAACATATGTACCTGCTCAACTGCGGGCAATTTCTTTTTTCAAAACTATTTCATTAGTTTTTTTCTCTATTAATGCCTTGGCACTTGGGGATATGCTAATTATCATGTTCATGCCTCCTTTGAATTTAATTTGCTCTATTTAGATTATTATAGATACTTTCCATGGTCAGCTGAATTATTCCTGCAGTCCTTTATAAAGATTTCATGAAGATTACTAAAGGATAACCTTCATTACGCTTATTACTAGCTTCTCCAGATTAGTTAAAAACATTTGTCCTACTTTGGGGTTTTTCCAGACCACACACTGTAACCACCACTAAGGCTTTTCACATTAAATCCATGATGTTTTAGGATTTTATAGGCAAGGTATGAACGATAGCCTATACCACAATAGATTACTATGGGAACATCCTTATCCAAATCTTCGAACCACTCACGGATTTCATCTACCGGCATTATATCCGTATTTGGAATACGTCCCATCATATCAATGTCAGATATGCTTCGACAGTCTACCACCTGCAATTCTTCTCCTCTTCCCAGCAGCTCATTAAATTCATTAATATTAATTGTTTCAACTTCTCCTCGCATTAGATTGGCGGCCACCATTCCGGCAATTATTACAGGATCCTTGGCAGATGAAAAGGGAGGAGCATAAGCAAGGTCCAGGTTTTCCAAATCATCAACAGTTAAATTAGCATAAATTGCCGTTGCCAATACATCTATTCGTTTGTCAACACCCTTTGCTCCCACAATTTGGGCACCCAAAATACGACCTGTGCTCTTTTCAACTAACAGCTTAATTATCATCCATTCAGCTCCAGGATAATACCCTGAGTGACTCTTGGTTGCCGAGTAGGATATAAAATAGTCAATCTTTTCTTTGGCAATTTCCTTTTCCGACAACCCTGTTTTTGCTGCTACCATGTCAAATATCTTAACAATAAATGTTCCAAGAACTCCCTTAAATTTAAGCTTTCCTCCAGCTGCATTAGCTCCTGCAACTCTACCCTGCTTATTTGCCGGCCCTGCTAGAGGCATTCTCACCTTTTTACCAGTTACCAGGTGTGTACTTTCAACAATATCGCCAGCCGCATATATATGAGGATCATTAGTCTGCATATAATCATTTACTACAACCCCACCAGCACTACCAATTTTTATACCGGCATCCTCTAATATTTGCAGGTTGGGCTTAACTCCTATGGATACTACTACTAGATCTGTTTCAATGGAAGTGCCAATATCAAGAACAGCCTTTTCAACTTTTCCATCACGGCCCTCAAACCTTGCAACTCCTTGACCAAGAATTAGCTTAACATTTCTTTCCTCAAGCTCTGTTTGCAGCTTCTTAGTCATCTCATGATCTATGGCTGGCAAAATCTGCTTATCCTTCTCAATTAAGGTTACTTCTAGACCCCTGTTAACAAAAGCCTCAACCATTTCCAACCCAACAAACCCTGCACCAATTACAGCTACCTTTTTAATGGCATGGCTTGAAATAGCCTGCAAAATATTATCCATGTCCTGAACAGTCCATAAATTATAGATGTTTTCCAGGTCAATTCCTGGTATTGGAGGCTTTAAGGAGCTTCCCCCTGTTGCTACAATGAGCTTGTCATAGCTCTCCCAAAAGGTTTCTCCCTTTGTGTGGTTTATAACCTGAACCTTTCTATTTGCTCTGTCTACCTTAATTACCTCATGATTTATCCTGGCGTCAATGTTATACCATTTCTTAAATCTATCAGGTGAAACTAAGAACAGATTATCCCTTTCTGCAATCTGACCCCCAATGTGATAGGGCAAGCCACAGTTGGCAAAGGATACATATGCAGTGCGCTCAAACATAATAATCTCAGCAGTTTCATCTACCCTTCTAGCCTTGGTAGCCGCTCCTGCTCCACCAGCTACTCCTCCTACTACTACTATTTTTCTTTTCACAAATAAATACCTCCTGACATTGATAATTTATCTAAAATTATTATTCTCCCAATGCTTTTACCAGTTTCATTTTATTTCCACTACCTCTATTCTACTACCCAAAATTATTATTTCAACTGTAGATGGCAAATATCCTGTATAAGAATGACGAATAATTCTTATAGTATTGCTTTATTAATAAATCAAGTTTAAGAATATAAAGGATTTCATTGGTCTTAAATAGAATAATATTTGTTAAACTGCTTTTTATAACTTTATTTTAAATTCTATTTTCTAGGAGATGAGGCAGCGTGAAGAAAACTACAGTAATAGTACTTTTCATTATAGTTTTACTTATTCCCTCTCTGGGGCAAGCTAATGATATACAGGGCAGCGGCAATTATGACGATATATTAGAGCCTGTAATGGCACGAGCCAAAATTATTGATATGCTTTATGAAAACGAGGGAGATTATGGCTTTGTACATCAGGTATTTGTTGCAGAAATTGTAGCAGGTCCATTTAAGGGAGAAACTGTCCTGGTTGAAAATGCCTTTTCGGGCAATCCTGCAATGGATATGATTATCCATCCTGGCGACAAGGTCATTCTGGCAATGGAGGTAATAGATAATCAAATTGCTGCAGCTTACCCACAAGATTTTTATAGAGAATTTCATATTTATCTTCTAATTGGTATATTTATTTTAGTCTTATTGGCTGTCGGGCAGTTAAAGGGCTTAAAAGCCATTTTCACTCTTGGTATTACAGTATTCCTCATTGCAAAGGTCATGCTGCCTGCAATGCTTAAGGGATATGATCCACTGATGCTGGCCATTATCATCTCAGTAGTGGTTACCACCATAACGCTGGTAATTATTGGTGGTTTAACCCCTAAAACCTTTGCAGCTATTCTTGGTACCACAGGGGGAGTTTTAGTAGCGGCCTTTATCTCCCTATGGGTTGGTCATGCTGCCAAGCTGACTGGGCTAAGTGGTCAGGAAGCTCAAATGCTCATGTATATTGCAGATAGTGTGGGCTTTAACTTTAAAAATTTGCTTTTTGCCGGTATTATAATCGGGGCTCTTGGTGCCGTAATGGATGTGAGCATGTCCATTGCATCTGCAATGGACGAAATAAAGCTTAATAACCCATCTATCTCAAAAGCTAGATTAATACAGTCTGGAATGAATGTTGGCAAGGATATTATGGGCACCATGACAAACACTTTGATTCTAGCTTATACAGGAACATCCATACCACTGCTGCTTTTATTCCTTGCTTATCAACAGTCATATCTAAAAATAGTTAACATGGACTTTATAGCTACTGAGTTTGTAAGGGCGTTGTCAGGCAGCATTGGACTTGTATTTGCCATTCCCATAACTGCTCTGGTAAGTGCGGCATTAACAAGGGCCTCATCATCTAGAAAGAAGTCCAAGGATATTTCAGCATAACGGCAACAGCTAATTATTTATGATAAAATTGAAAAATAATAATATTAGATAATTTCACTTACGTAAAATAAAGTATATAATGGAAATGAAAAATTAACAGAAGGGGGAAGAAAAATGTCATTAAAAGAGAAAATAGCTTTGATTACTGATACTTCTTGTGACCTGCCGCAAGATACAATTGACAAATACAACATTCACTTGCTTCCATTAAAAATAATATATCCAGATAAAGAATATGATGATAGATTAGAGATTTCACCAGAGGAGATATATTCAAGGTTTCCGGAAGAAATACCAACCACCTCTATGCCTTCCAGGGACACTGCAGCAAAGCTGTTTGAAGACCTACGTGCTCAAGGCTACCAAAAGGTTCTGGCTATATTATTGTCAAGTGGTTTAAGTGCTACATATGAAATGGTAGAAAACCTAAGAAAAGAATTTACGGATATGGATATCAGGGTAATCAATTCCAAGTCCCTTTCCATGGGGTTAGGCTTTCTTGTAGTAGAAGGGGCCAAGCTTCTGGAGGAAAAGAAAATGCAATTTGAAGAAATTGTTCAAAGTTTGAAAAGGGCAAGTGAAAAAATAAAGGTTTTTTATGCTATTCCTACTTTAGAGTATTTACGTAAGGGTGGCAGGATTGGACTAGTCTCAGCTACACTTGGTTCCCTAATTGATTTGAAACCAGTTATATCCATTAATGAAGAGGGCAAGTATTATTCTCATGCCAAGGTAAGAGGCAGGAAAAAATCCGTTGCCAAGATTATTGAACTGGTTGAAGAACTAACTAATAACAAAAGGATAAATATAGCTGTCATGCATGGTGATGCAGAGGAAGAAGGCCTTAAAATCAAAGAACACTTTGAGAAAAAATCAAATGTAGAGGAACTGTTTTTCAGCCAAATAAGTCCTGCTCTAGTTGTGCATACTGGTCCGGGGTTAGTTGGTGTATGTTATCAGTTAATTGACTAGGATATTTGTCGATTTTTTGAAAAGCTGCAGGTATATTCTGCAGCTTTTTTGCTTATTGTGCAGCATTTTCAAGTAAATTTTAGCATTTTAAACTTAATTGCCGTCTTAATAAAAATTTTCCTTGAAAAATGAACCAAATGGCCTTAAAATACTCTTGTTGCCATAATACATGCAAAGAATTTAGGAGGGACTCATTTGAAAAATACAATACTATTTATTTACAATTGGGTAGAAAATAAAGCTGATCAATTTATAGAATGTGCCACTAAAACTACAGTTGATTGTATCAAAAATGCCCTTAACCTAAGCGGTTTTGAAGTTATACCACTTAACCTATATAATATTGCTCAGCTTCGTGACTCAATTAAACAGATTAATCCAACCCTTGCCTTTGTAATTGCTGAAGGCTTTTTGGACAATCCAGAAACATTATTTGATGGTTCTGGTTCTACCCTGATAAGAGAAATATTAGCAGAAATGAATGTACCCTACACTCATTCAACACCATCTGGAATGATAAACTGCCGGAACAAGGATATAACCTATAAAATTCTCCGTGAAACCAATGTTCCAGTTCCTGATTCATTTGTTTTACCGAATGCCACCCTCTTTAAAAACTACATAAATGATATTGAGGAAACCATAGCTTACCCAATGTTTGTTAAACCTACCGGAGGCGGTAATAGTATTGGAATAGACAACAGCTCCATAGTATATAACAGACATGAACTGCAGGCCAAAGTCAATGGTCTAACAGCTCTGATTGGTGATAGTTCTATTATTATTGAAACCTTTTTATCTGGAAGGGAGTATACTGTAGGCGTCATGGGTAATTTCACCACTACTGTTCTGCCCGTGATAGCTTTTCCAAAGGACTACCAGGTCAGGAGCTATAAAATAAAGAAAACTGAATCTAAAGATAAAAATAATATTGAAGTATTTTTTTACAACGATCCCCTATATCAAAAGGTTTGTCCTATAGCCTTAAATACCTTTTCGGCACTAAAGGTTAATGATGTAATAAGAATTGATATAAAAGAGGATTCCCTTGGTAATCCCATGGTCATTGACGTAAATGGTAGTCCCTCATTAGCTCCTGGAGGCTCTTTAGCTTTTATGGCCCAGAACATGGACATTTCCCATGGCGAGTTAATAAACATGCTCCTTTGGGAAAGCATGCAGCGCTTTAAAATTAACCCAACCCCTGAACTTTTAAGAGTAAAAGAAGGAATTAACCTTAGAATCAAACATTACAGCGAAAACTTTGTGGCATAATCAATAATTTATTAATTCTAGAGGAAAAAGGAGAGAAAAATAGAAGTCTACTAGTATAGATGTATTGCAAATTTATTTCAAGGGGGTCTTGGTTGTGAAAAAGTTTCTTTATATTCTACTAGCCATGCTTTTGTTATTTTCTCCAGCTGCTTTGGCCAATGATGAAACAAATGGTACTCCTGAGGAAGGCACCATTCAAGAAAGCACCAATCAAGAAGAAAGCACTGCACAGCAGAATAATCAAACTTCAACAAAAGACCAGGAAGCAAGCAGTATTGAAAGGCAGCAAATCAAATGGGAAGCCATGAACGAAATGCAAATAGCATTGTTTATTATTAACAAGCAAATTGATTATTTAATGGACAGAATTGAGGACAATGACAATAGAATCAAACAAATGGCTGATACATATGAGGAACGACTAAAAAAAGAAATATCCAGAAACCAGGAACTAACGGAAAAGTACGAGGAAAAAATTAATGAACTTGAGCAGAATATAGGTGAATACAGGAGTAATGTTTCCCAGCTAGAAAGAGATATGGCCATTTTTGCAAGTGAAAGTGGCTTGTATCTAAAAATCTTACTTGGATTTCTTGCAGGCTCCATCTTTGGAGTAATATTAGCAGGATTACTTCAGTTGTGGAAGAAAGGCTCCGGTTCAAAAAATAAGTCTGCATCAGCTTAAGATGCAGACTTATTTTTCTAAAATTTTATACAGCTCATCTGTAAATTCTCCAGTAGGCTCCATTATATTTAGAAGCTGATAATATTTAATAGCAAGTGCAGTCATTGCTCCAAATCTGCCGTCGGCTGGGCCCCAATATACGCCAACCTCCCTGAGCCTGTACTGCCATGGTATCAGGCTTTGGGAGTTTACTCCGTACTTCAAATTGGGTTTATCCAAAGGAGGATAATCTCCCATGATTATAACTGGAGTACCTATTCTAACAAGGGGAAAAAGTTCCTCAACATGCTGATTGAACATTCTGATACAGCCCGCAGAGGCTCTTCTGCCGATAGACCAGGGCTTATTTGTCCCATGAATTCCATAGGAACCCCACGGCACATTAAGACCCATCCAGCGAGTGCCTAGGGCCCCTCCATCTTTTAGTGACTTATTAGCCACTTTGAATTCCCCTACTGGTGTAGGTGTTTTATTCTTGCCTATGGCCACAGGATATTCTTTAAACAATTTACCATCCAGGTAGACAGTAAGTCGGTTGGTATTCTTATCTATAACAATTTCCATGTCCCCGTCTATATCCTTTAAATTCTTATCAGGGGCTGGTGGCGCTGTTACATTCTGGGCAAGAAGCTCCCATGTTTCCAGGGTAACCATGGTGGAGGAACCCATTCCATGGTCTCTATGAAATCTAATTACAGCTCTCTGAGTTGGGTAATCATATATTCCTGATATACTACCAGGATAATACCCAAGCTCTTTTAATCTTTCCTGCAATTCCTCTACATCTGGACCTTTTTGGGCAGGTTCAGTAGCCAGCAATACCCTATCACTATCATGGCAGCCCACAAGCAATGGTTCCTCAGGACCAGCTAATGAAGTGCCCATTGAGGTAAATACCAGGCTTATGAAAAAAAATAAAAAAAAGGCATAGGGTAATTTTTTCATCAAGACACCCCACCAACTACTTAATCAATAATAAGTATTCAAAAGGTATCTTATCTATACCTCTGATCAATCAACTAAATTAACTAATTATTGCCTTTTTACTTGAAAACCCTCGCTGTCCAGGCTGGTTTCCTTAACCTATGGGTTGTTAGATATTCCACCAATATGACTTTAATAGGGTTGATTTATATTACTTTATTCCATACTGGGAACCAGCTTTTTGTCCATAGCGTGTGTCCATATCCTCTTGTTCTGCTTTTATCAAATCCTCAGCTAGTATTACTGGTTTACCTATCATACTGGCATATATGTATGATTTAGCACTTGCCTCCAGCAGCTCGCATATATCAAGTGCTCCAGCAAGGCTTTTACCTACCCCAACTGCACCGTGATTTGCCAGCAGGGCAGCAGGTTTATTGCCCAGGGCCTCTACAACATTTGCGGCAAGCTCCTGGGTTCCAACCCTGGCATAACCAGCAGTTTTAACCCCTCCTCCAAAAACTATGGTCATTGCATCAATTACTGGAGGAAAGTCCTGCCTGGTAACGGCAATGGCAGTTGCATATACTGAATGGGTATGTATGACGGCATTCACATCTGACCTTGCCTTTAAAATAGCCCTGTGCATGTTAACTTCAATTGACGGTTTTCTTTTCCCCTCAACAATATTTCCTTCCAGATCCAGCATGACTAGATCTTCTGATATTAACTGATCATAGGCCATACCACTTGGGGTAACCATCATTAATTCTTTACCTACCCTTACACTAATGTTTCCTCCTGTACCTGTAACCAGGCCCTTTTCAATTAATAGGTTGCCATATTTTATAATTTCTTTTTTTAGGAATTCCTGCTCAATGGACATAATTCACCCTCCAGGTATACTTTTTTAGGCATTTAAGGCATCTGTCAGCCTTGAATTAAAATAGTGTTAATTCCCCTTCCTCTGAACCCTCATCCAACCTGCCCTCCTCAAAAATTCCTTGCTGTAAACATAGATTGGACCAATCTAATTTATAGCAGCTTTAACAGGGAAACCCTATTGCCTTTTTATTATAATCAAAAAAATAATCATATAAAAGTGCACATCAATTTTGATTAATCAATTGATAAAAAAAAGAACCTATAGTAGTATATAGGTCCATGAAGTATTTCTTTATTGAATTTAACTTGTCTGCTTATTGTTTTCATCTACAAACACTATGTTGGGTTCATATTTCACTGCTTCTTCTGGAGTCATATAACAATATGCTATAATAATCACCTTATCTCCTGGCTGAACCAGCCTTGCTGCAGCTCCATTAAGACAAATTGTACCTGAACCTGCTTGACCCTTTATTACATAGGTTTCAAACCTGGCACCATTATTGTTATTTACAACCTGTACCTTTTCGTGGGGTAAAATACCCGCTGCCTTCATAAGTTCCTCATCAATGGTGATGCTCCCTTTATAGTTTAAATTAGCATCTGTCACAGTTGCTCCATGTATTTTGCCTTTTAACATATTTAAAAACAATATAATCACCTCCTGGAAAATAAAAAAGCCCAATAACACATACCAAGGCCTTGAAGTGTTTTTCAATATCCAATGGTATGGTTCTATTTAGATACCATCCTGGACATATTCTACCACAGCTTATTAATCTGTTACAAGGAAAATTATACACCATTACCACTTTGGGAATTCTCAAGTTCATTCCTGGCACTAATAATATCATAGACTTTCAGGATGCCTAAAATAATTACTGCCCATGCTGCAATGGCTAGAACGTTCCACAACAACGGCAGCTGCATTCCTCCCCAAATGGAATAAAACAAAATAGCTGGAATTTGACCCAGGGCAGTCCCCAGAACATAGTGCCTTGCCTTGATTCTTGTAAATCCAAAGGCATAACTGGCTAAATCAGTTGGTATAAAGGGCATCAATCGTACAATGAACACAGCCTTTTCACCATAGTATTCAAAAAAGGCCATGATTTTTCTCAAAAAGTCATTCTTTAACTTCATGTCCAGGTTAAAATGCCTTACCAGGGCAAAGCAAAGGTAAGCACTTAAAAGGGACCCTATCCAGGAAATTAAAAAGCCCAGGGCAGCACCAAAAATTATGCCATTTGCAATATAAATAAATACTGCTGGAATAGGTGCTACAAAGGCTTGTAAAAGAATCAGGGATATTGAGCCAAGGGGGGCAAATATACCCCAGTGATCTAAAAATAGTTCTATATGCCCCATATCCCCGACTATTAGGGCTTGAATAATACCTGAACTATAAAAAAACGCTATAACTATTAAAAATACCAGCAGGGCGCCTACCCTTTTAAACATCACTGCCTCTTTAAACATCACTACCTCCCCAGTTGGTGTCAGTACATTCCCTGTGCTTTCGAGTCTTATACCTTCGATTCAATATAACCCAAATAACAAAATAAATGAGTGTTGCACCTATAAAAGCATTAACCAGCGCCCCTATTAAGAAATCAGCTGTAAAGTCTTGAATTTTATCCAGATAAAAATAGCTGGCAGGCTGCTCAACTATTTCTTCTATTTTGACAATTGATTCCTGTAAAGACTCCTGTAAGCTTTCTTCAATTTCAACAGTTTTTACCTTATCCCCCTGCAAGAACCTGCCTGTAATCATATTCATACTATAAAAAACAGGAATGAAAAAACCGGTAGCCAGGTTAGCTGTAAGTGCTGCCACAGCACTGCCCCGGATTAATCTTGCCAGGCCCATAGATAAAAAAGGGCCAATTCCAATTGAAGGAATAAAATTCCAAAAAAAACCTACCGCAACTCCCAGTGCAATTGCATGGGGTGAGCCTTTAAGCTTTAGAATTTCTCTAAACTTGGTGCGCATTTTCTCAAAATGTTTTTGCGGCAACTAGATCACCATTTCTATGGATTTTGTATCACTAGAATAAATTATAACGTGTTTTAGTGAGTATGTATAGGGTTCAGCCAGCATGTTTAAATCAGAATTCGACACATTTTTGAAAGTATTTAAAAATATTAATTAAACTTCGGGACTATGGTCCTAGTAATTTGAGACCTTTTGCTTAATGGAAAAATTCTACAAAAAGTCTAAAATTATAGTATAAAAGTATCACACATTAAAAACATTTCTTTTATATTGCCTCCTCATTCTCCAATGGGCTACCACCTCACCTCACAAGCTCATTGGAGAATTTTTGTCTGCAGCTTTAACAGACAGCTCCCGCAGGCAATTATTTAATAGTGACAAAGATATTAAGATTTGTTAATATGTAATTTAAGTATAGTATAGCAAGTACAGTCAAGCTATTTAAAGCTGAGAGGAGATGAGTTTTTTTATGAGTTTGAAAAATGTTATGAATGAAAAGGGATATTTTGGTGATTTTGGGGGGAGTTTTGTACCACCCCAACTGCAAAAGGTATTGGATACCTTGGAGGAGAAGTTTTACGAATGTATCCAAGAGCCCGAGTTTATTAAGGAGCTAGATTACCAGTTTCAACAATATGTTGGAAGACCAAACCCACTGTTTCATGCCCAAAAGCTGTCCAAAAAACTTGGTGGCTGCAAGATTTTCTTAAAAAGAGAGGATTTGAATCACACAGGCTCTCACAAAATCAATAACACAATTGGCCAGGTGCTTTTGGCCAAGCAAATGGGTTTAAAAAGAATTATCGCTGAAACAGGTGCCGGTCAGCACGGTGTAGCAACTGCTACTGCAGCAGCATTATTTGATATGGAATGTATCATCTACATGGGTGAGGAAGACACCAGGCGCCAGTCACTAAATGTTTATAGAATGCAGCTTCTTGGAGCTAAGGTTAATGCTGTAACATCTGGCACAAGAACCCTTAAGGATGCTGTAGACGAGGCACTAAATGATCTGGTTGAAAACTATGACCATACTTATTATATGCTGGGATCAGCTGTAGGACCGCACCCTTATCCAATGATTGTGAGATATTTTCAGTCCATTATTGGCCGGGAAGCACGTGAACAAGTAATCAAGCAGGAGGGGCGTCTTCCTGACTATGTTATGGCATGTGTTGGTGGCGGCAGTAATGCAATAGGTCTATTCTCCGGCTTTATAGATGATGCTGAGGTAAAGATTATTGGTGTTGAGCCAGCAGGACATGGTATAGCTACAGGCAAGCATGCCGCAACCTTATCAATTGGCAAACCAGGAGTGATCCACGGCTTTAAATGCCATGTCCTTTGTGATGAGGAAGGCAAGCCCCTTCCAACCCATTCTGTCGCGGCAGGTCTTGATTATCCTGGAGTAGGACCGGAGCATAGTCATTTAAAGGAATCTGGCAGGGCCCAGTATGTATCAGTTACTGATGAAGAGGCATTAAATGCCTTTCAGGAGTTATCAAGGACTGAAGGAATTATTCCTGCTCTTGAAAGCGCCCATGCCATTGCCCATGCCATGAAGCTTGCACCAACCCTTGATAAGGACAAGATTTTAATTGTGAACCTGTCTGGTAGAGGTGACAAGGACGTGGCCCAGGTATTTGAGATTTTACAGTCACGTCAAAAAAATTAGAATTAGAATCTGGTATATTTTAGCATGCTTAAGCCGCAGCTTTTTAAAGCTGCGGCTTGTTTATTTTCACTATTTATCAATATTAAAGAATTTCATCCAATTCGTTAAATGCTTCTACCAGCTTTTCCTGTGATATATTAAAAAGATAATCATTAGGAGTCAGCCTCTCTTGATAAAAAAACTGCGGTAAAACATTGCCTGACTGCTCTATGCCTGCCCTTTGGTTAAACAGCAGCTCATTTTTTATCATTTTTTTGGATAGATAAAGCATATCTTCCAGTGTAAGATTACTACCTAACTTGACGTTTATAAGCTTTGCAACCCACTCTACACTATCAGAAGCAGGTCCAACAAAACAGCATATACCGCTATAATCGAAAACCCCCATCATGTACTGCATTTCTTTAGATAATTGAATGGTTCCCTCCTCTGTATTTAAAAAGTTGGGATCATTTGTAATTGGCCTGTAGCCTGTTCTTCCAGGGAGGCAGTTGCCTGCAGTATGGTCAGCACCCATTGGCGAGGTTGCATAGGTTACTCCAGTTGCTTTCCCTCCCCTGGGATCATAACAAGAGATGCCCTGTCCCTTAACTACTGGAATACGCTTTGCTCCCACCACCCTGCCTGTTAATGCAGCTCCCTGACCAATTAACTTGCCAAGTAAGGTATTCATTTTTACTTCCTCCACCAGCTGCAGCATTTTCTCCTTGTCGCCAAAGGGTATCATTCCCACATCCATTATAATTCCCATGGTAACCCCAAGCTCCATGGTATCAAGTCCCAGATCATCACAGGTACGATCCATGCCCGCAATAAAATCCAGATCACCAATACCACAGTTTGGACCAATAAGTCCAATTGTTTCATATTCAAACCCGGCAGTTAGGTAGTTTCCCTTATCATCATTATACACATTAGAACGCCGTATAGGGCAGCCTGGCTGGCAGGCATGGGATGGTTTTCCCTTTCGTTTCTCAATTGTTTCTTTTAGCATTTCACCACTTATAGAGTCAACACCTTCAAAGGTTCCTGAGCTAAAGTTTCTAGTAGGGAGATAGCCCAGGCTGTTAATTACTGTTACCAGATTGGCAGTGCCATAATCAGTAAGAACCTTCTTAGTTTTTACCAGTTCTTGTGCCCAGTTTGCTGCCAGTTTTCTATACAAGTCTTTATTCTTATACAGCATTGGTGGTGCACCGCTGTCATCTATAATGATAGCTTTAATACCTTTAGAACCCATTACTGCTCCCATGCCGCCACGACCACAGTGCCTGGCAGGGTTGCCTTCCATATCAGTTACAGCAACTGTTGCCATGGCATATCCCCATTCTCCAGCAGGACCTATTGACATGATGTTGGTGGCGAAACCATGCTTTTTCTTGAGCATTTTGACAGTTTCATAGTTGCCCAGATCTTTAAGTTCATCAGCCTGAATAATTTCTATTTTTTTGGTTTGTAACCTTCAGTATATAAATAGCATCCCCTTCTGACTTCTTTTGAAGCTGTCCTTGAGGCTGTCCCTCTATGATTAAAGCCCGTATTCCAAGGCGAGCAAGCTTTCTTCCCGCTGTACCCCCTGCGTTGCTTTCTTTTATGCCTCCAGTTAAAGGGCTTTTTGCACCTACAGATATTCTGCCTGAACATGGGGCACTTGTGCCTCCCAGCAATCCTGGTGCAATAATTAGTTTATTTTCGGGACCAAGAGGATGACATACCGGGTCTACCTCATCTAAAAGCAATTGGGAAGTTAAACTTCTACCCCCTAAAAAGCTATAATCTTCTGGCAATTTTTCCTTCCAAATTTGCTGATTTGTCATGCATATTCTAATAATCATACGCTATCACCTGCCGTGTACAATATATTTAACTACATAATACCAGAGTTTAATGTCGGTTATGATGTTAGATGCTGCTTTTTAGCTGACCACTATCTACCTTGTGGACTATTTAATTTATACTAAAGCCTGTATTACTCGTATTATAGCTATTATCTATTACTTTTTATTTAATTCTACTCATTCTTATTAAAGATATGACTTAGTACAAAAGTTGCAATGGCAGCTGTGGTAACTGCTGCATAGGTCTCTGTAAAATTAGGATGAAGGGGAAATTGCCCAGTTTGGCCCTTGTAAAACACCCAGAAAAACCCTACTATTCCAGTGAGCAGCATGGCGTATATCGCACCTTTTTGAGTAGTTCTCCTCCAGTATATCCCATACAGCAGCACAACAAATAATGAACCTCTTATCGTATAGGCAAAAAACACCATATCAAGTATCATTGTAGTACCATACAATGCTATTGCTAAAAAAATACAACAAACACCTGCTACTCCAGTAGTGATCCTTGATATTAATAGTATTTCTTTATCACTAGCTGCGGGTTTTAGCCTTCTTTGGTAAATATCTTTAGTAATCATTGTTCCACATGCTAATATAATTGGTGAGACAGTGGATAGTATGGCAGCTAATATAGAAGCTAAAACAATTCCACCAATAATAGGATTAAGATCCATTAAAAGTGTTGGTAGTGCTAAAGTTGCTTGTGGCAACTCTGGGTACTTAGCCTTTGCTACCATACCCAGCAAAGCCGTTAATAAACCAAATGGTGCTACGGCAAAGGCGGTTATTATTCCTGCTTTTTTTGCAACATTCACATCTCTTGCAGCAAGCAAAGGTTGAATTCCCGCCTGCGCTGTACAGGCTCCCAGTATTGCCGCTATAACCCACGAGGAAACCCTAGGCATTCCAATACTAGTTAAACTGAAATAGGAATCTGGTAGTATAACTGATAGGGTAGATAGTCCACCAATATTTTTACTTACAAAAATAATTGCTAATATTACTCCTCCATACATGGCAATTAGGTGTATCATATTGGTATAGCCAACAGCAATCATACCGCCAGCTTGAGTGTATACAATAAATACCAAACCCATGATGATAACCGCCATATTATAATCTAACCCTAGAACAACTACTCCCAAAGTCCCTGCTGCAATAATCTGAGCAGTTCCTACTGCCAACATAACAAATGTTAGTAAAACACTTGCCACTGTTCTGGCATCCACTCCAATAAATTTTTCTATAATGCCAGGGACTGTTACTGTTTCAAGACTTCTATACAGCTTGGCGAAAAATATAGCCAAAGCCATGACTCCTAGCCCATTAGCAATTGTATACCAAGCTCCAGAAATCCCATATGTAAAACCATACTCAGAAATTCCTGTTGTTGACGTCCCTCCTAACCATTCCCCTGTTCCTGCAGCAACACACATTAATATTCCAAGCCCACAACCATGAAAACTTGCTGAAGTGCCTGATTTTTTTTTTGCATAGCAACCAATAGTTACTGTCAAAATCAGGTAAAACAGGATAATAATCATTTGTGTTGACATAGTATTCCTCCGTCCTATGCTATACAGATACTTCAACGTTTCAAAGACACTAATTTTTAACAGAGATCTACGATAATTTGCAAGATAATATCTACTGCCTCATCAGCAATGTCTTTTGTTATATTTAAAGGCGGACAAATTCTGACCACTGACTCCCCAGCCTTACATAGAACCAATCCACGATTACCAGCTTCTACAAGTACTTTTTTCATGAGCTCGGTATTAGGGCTGCCATCAGATTTTATTAACTCTACTCCTATCATCAAGCCTAATCCACGTACCTCACCGATAGCTGGAAGATCTTCTTTAGCATTATTAAATTTATCTATTATACTCTTACCAATTTCAGAGGCATTTTGTACTAAATTATCCCTAATGATAACTTCCAGGGTTTTCTTGCCTGCTTGACAGGATAATGGGTTTCCTCCAAAGGTAGAGCCATGAGACCCCACAGCCCACTTGTCTCCTATTTCTTTTTTGGCAATAAAGCCCCCTAAAGGCATACCTCCCCCAGCTGCCTTTGCAAAAATTAAAACATCTGGCTCAATACTGTAATGCTCACAAGCAAACATTTTCCCTGTTCGTCCAGCACCAGTTTGAATCTCATCAAATATTAGCGCTGCGCCAGCCTCATCGCATATTTTCCGCAGCTCCTCTATAAATTCTTTTGGGGGTACAATGTATCCAAACTCTCCTGCTATAGGCTCTATTAAAATTCCCGCCAATTCATCTGCAGGAAGAGTTGTTTTTAAAATCTGCCGTATTAAAGTAACACAGGCTAAATCACAGGTTTCCTTAGATTTATGTCCTAGGGGACATCTATAGCAGTAAGGATAAACGGCATGCTGTACTCCTACCAACAAGCTACTTAAACCCTTTCTATATACTGAAGCACTAGCTGTTGCAGCCAAAGCTCCCATAGGCCTTCCATGAAAACCACCGGAAAAAGCTAATATCATTGTGCGTTTTGAAACCATTCTAACCAACTTGAGTGCGGCTTCAACTGCCTCTGAACCACTATTCATCAATAAAACCTTGCCATCTTGGAGCGTTGGCGGAACAATTTGTTTAATCAATTCTGCGTATTCTACATTTTCAAGATAATAGCCCACCATAGATGTATGGATTAATTTTGCTGCTTGATCTTGGATTGCTTTTACAACTTCAGGATGACAATGTCCAATGCTGCATGTTGCAATGCCTATTGCAAAATCTATATATTGGTTTCCTTCAAAATCGTACAGGTAAAACCCATCCCCCTTTTCAAACGCAATTTCTTGGTAATGACCAATAGCTGGTGACATGGCCTGATGATGCCTTGCAATTACTTCTTTCACAGTTGGGTTTATCATTTTAAAGACCTCCAATAATATGTTTTGTAAACCTAAGTTTTAGAAGTTCCAGTTAGAATTTTGTTGATGACTTTACCCTTGACGGGGAGTGCTCCGCAACAACAAGAAAAAGGAAAGGGCTGCTATTAATAAACAACCCTTTATCCAACGGCAAATTACCACTCAAACTCCTATCCTTCATTTATGAAGTCTCGCTAAGTGCAGGCTATTGGCGTAAGCCTTGGATAATGATTTACTTGAATTAAGGCAGGAAATCCATCTGAATTAAATAAATCTGTTTATAAAAGTCAAAACTAGTTAGATATCAATTTTGTTACCATCCATATTTACTTGCTGTTCTTGTACACCCTGTGTTTTACTATATTTAAATCCTCGCTTTACTGGTGCCAGGGCTGGTCCATGGTCTTCTTTCAACCACTTCATAAAAGAAATAATCATTATAATAAATATGGGTATAAGTGGCACAGTCAATACAACAGAGGAAACTTGAACTGCACTTAGACTACCAACTGCTAATAATGCCATTGCAACCACGCCAATAATAAATGCCCATAGTAACCTGAACCAGGCAACTGGTTCCTCATCCCCTTCTAGGTTTTTAGTGGTTCCACTTGCCAGGGTATATGCTGCCGAATTGAATGTTGTGCCTGAAAAAACAAACCATATGACTAGAACCACCGGCAAGACAAGCCCCGCTAAGGGCAATGACTTAAAAACTGCTAGAATAGCTACAGGAGCACCGCTTTGCGATAATAAAGAAGCTAAAGGTATAATGTTATTGATTTGTAAGTGCAAGCTGTATCCACCAAAAACGGCGAAGTATATCCAACATCCCAAGGTACCCCAGACTAGTTCTGCAACAACTAATTCTTTTATGGTACGTCCTTTTGATATTTTTGCTACGAACATACCCATTAAAGGAGCAAGAGCAAGCCACCATGCCCAGTAAAACACAGTCCAGCCTTCCGGAAATCCGCCTTTTAATATGGGATCAGTCCATAAACTCATCATAAAAAAGTTATTAAGTAATAAACCCAAACTATTGGAAAAAAGATCTAAAATAAAAATAGTTGGCCCCACAAGCAAAACATAACCCACAAATACTAAACAAATTATCACTGTAAAGTTAGCAAGCTTAGCTATACCCTTTTGGAGACCAAGCCACATACTAACCGCAATTATACCAGTCCAGATAATAATGACTATTATCTGCAGCAAGAAGGATGACTGTATATTAAACAGTTCTCCCATTATAGTTGCAATCATTGGAACTCCAAGTCCAAGAACTGTAGCAACACCACCAACTATACCAAACATGGCCATTGTATCTATAACTTTACCTGCAATACCATTAGAGTGTTCACCAATTAAACCACTACAAGCTGTACTCATTCTTAGATTTGGCAGCTTCCTTACATACATGGCATAAGCTATAGGCAGCGTGGGAATGGCATAGATGGCCCATGCTGAAAATCCCCAGTGAAACATACCATACATTGCTCCCCATTCTACTGCAACAGTAGAACCCGGTTCTATTCCAAAAGGCGGCCCTTGGTAATAGTAAATTGGCTCTATTATTGACCAGTATATTAATGATGCACCAATTCCACTACAAAAGAGCATTGATACCCAAGTAAAATAATTAAATTCGGGTTCATCATCGGGTTCACCCAGCTTAACGTTGCCATACCGCCCAAAGGCCAACCATAACAGGAAGAAAAATATCCCTATAGTGTAGGCTAAAAACAACCAACCTAATTTACTAGTGGTAAAACCCAGGACAGCATTTAATATCTGACCACCTTTTTCTGGATTAATACTTATGGGTATAGCCACCGCCAGTAAAAATATTAAGATAGGCCAAAACATTTGGTGATCCATCTGAAATTTTTTCATGGTTTCACTCCTCTCTTTTTTTTGTATTTTGTTAAACAACTTTCTTTTTTGCCAGAGCAGCCTTTTTTGCACTAGACATAATTCTTTCAATTTCTTCATTCATATGTTTATCAAGTATAGGTTCCTTTTCTGATTGTAAAATTGATATAACTTTTTCCTTTGCCTTGGTTTCTGCAGTATCTTTGTTTTTCTGCCATATTTCATAACTTGCACGATTACTAATTGTGGGCTCCCACAATTCCCCCTTCCTTAAGTATTTAATCGTGTGTTCATGCTCTAAAAAGCATATATCTTTTTCTACTATTTCTCGTACAATTTCTACTGCTAATGTATCATCATTCACTTCAGTACCTTTTATTGTTCTTTGAAGCATTGAAGTCAATTCATCATCCATGACCAATTGTACATAACTTGATATCATTGCATTATCTAACGATCCAGCCGCCGCCAAAACATCTGCCCCCATTAGTGCACCTAAAAGCCCGTTATAACATCTTTCATATCCGCTTTGATAGTCAGTTACCTTTGCTGCAGATGAAAATCCCGTGACCGAAACTGGAACGTTGTAATAGTTCGCTAAAGAAGCAGAGCAGGCTCCAGCTATACCTAATTCAGGGGCGGACCATAAACCAACACCAGTTTTCATATCCATGAATGTAACAC
This sequence comes from Desulfitibacter alkalitolerans DSM 16504, assembly GCF_000620305.1. NCBI lineage: Bacteria > Bacillati > Bacillota > Clostridia > Neomoorellales > Desulfitibacteraceae > Desulfitibacter > Desulfitibacter alkalitolerans. Next base: position 799,840 of record NZ_KK211100.1, read on the forward strand.
GTGGTGACATAATCATTGGTATACCCGGGTTAGCCATCTGACCGGCTACCATTCCAGCAACAACCTCAGCGTTTTGCTGTACAACAGAGCCTACTAATGTCATAGGTCCTGTTGCTCCCATCATGTTACAAGGAATTATGCCAATTGGTATTCCCATTTCAGCCAATTTAATAATTCCTTCACCCTGCTCCTTTGGAAATTCTAGAGGACTTATAGGGGAAATTTCTAAATACAAGGTTGGGTTCTGCTTAATTTCTTCACGATCGCCAAACACAACTTCTAAAACCCGTACAATAGCATCTAAATCCTCAGCTGATTCAATAGGTAGCCTTAAAGGTTTTTTAGTATTTCTTAACATGTTGACTATTTCTGAAAGCATGTAAATATCTGGATCTATATCCTTTGGCAATCCACAACAAACAATATTGATGTTAGGCAGGGAATCTGCTAGCCTGGACATATCCGCCAGATCCTGCATCAGGTAGTTTCTTATGTTGCTTGTGTGGACATCTAAAATATAAGGTGTTCCACTACAAGTCTGAGAGTAAGCACTTTTACTACCAATCTCCAAGACTGTTTCCTTGTCTCTACTAAACAAACTGAATTTACTGGGTACCAGCTTTAAGTACTTTTCTACTATATCAGGCGGAAATGCTACCCTGCCATTTTTAAGTTTACAACCATTTTCGAGTAAAACCGACCTAAACTGACTGTCTGGTGCATCAATACCTAATTCTTCTAACAATCGCAGGGTTGCTTCATGCATCTTTTTGACTTGATTTTCGTGTAAATATTCTAGAAATTTCACAATATTTCTCCCCCTGTCATTTTTAATAAAGCCCGTTTACTTTTTTCTAAAATCTTCTTCAGCACTCTCGACAATACTACGCATTCCAGATATAACATTCGCTGGTAAAGCCTCTGGCTTATGATTTTGCAAGATGTGAATAGCCAAGTCATTAGCCTTAGTTGCAACATCCTTTCCTCCTTCGGAAAGCCAGTTATCTCTCATTTTCCTATCGAATAGCTTTGATTGAGATTGCTCACTTTTCATCCGTTCAATGGTGTGCTGCTGCATTAAGAAGTCACCGCCGGCACCTACCTGCTTAATGACATCTACTGCTAGCGTATCATCATTGACCATAATCCCCTGAAGAACCTTCTTAATCATTTTTGCTATTTCATTATCTATTACCAATTGAGCATAGCTAAAGGTCATTCCTAATTCAAGCATTCCTAAACCATATATTAAATTGGCTCCTGCCAAAGCGGGGAGAATGCCAGTGATAGTCTTCTCGTAACCAGATTGGGCATCAACAACCTTGCTATCAGCCTATCCTCCAGCTACAAAGCTAGGCAGAAGATAGTATTGTGCCAGTTTAGCAACTCCTGCATTTATCATACCTAACTCGGGAGCTCCCACTGGGGCTGTAGCATGCCTAAGATCCATTATGGTAGATGAACTGCCATATATTGCCGGTGCACCCTTGGAGGTCATTTGATGCAGAATCAAACCTCCTAGAACCTCAACGTTATGTGCAGCAAGTGTTCCGGCTAAGGTAATAGGAGAGGAAGCACCTGCCATTGCCATGGATAATATATTCATGGGCACCCCTGTTCTGGCTGCATAAATAATCACCTCACAGCAATGATTACAAAGCTGCAAAGGGCTGCTTGGGCAGGCAATAAAACTTATCAATGGTCTGTCCTTTAATTTGTCTTTGCCACCAGCAACAAGGGCAACCATTTCTAATAACTTTTCGGCTAACCTTGCATTTCCGGGACCCATAAAGCATGGTTTTGTAGTATTAGGTAAAAAAGCCTCCGCTTCATGCAATACCCCTACTTCAGCATATGCATCTCTTGCATCCACAGCCCTTTCATAGACATCTATACCATCTAAAGCGTCAGCTAATAAAGCGGAATTTGCCACATCCTTTTTGGTTGAAGGTCTGTATTCTCCGGTGTAAGGGTCAATTACCATTAATCCCTCACCAAAATTAGTAAAATGTACTCTTTTGCCTTCAAGTACAACATCGTTTTTGGGGTTTCTTCCAGCTAATAGTATTTTACTTGGGGCAGATCTAATGGCATCTTCTACTATATAGGGTGAAAATTTCACAGCCTTAGTATTTTTATCAACAATTGCACCACCACCATCAAAAATCTCTAAAGCTTCTTCAGACTCGACTTTAATTCCGGTATGCTGTAGAATCTCTAAACTAGCTAAATGAATTTCATACAATTCATCATTCGTAAGTCCACTTAAGCCAAAACCAGAGAAACCTTCCATTCCAGCTCTTAAGTTGCGTTTCAAAACTATCCCCCCTACCAATTGGAATTATGGATCTAAAGCTTATACTAAGACCCAAGTTCATAATTTTTTCTTTGTTTTAAATTTTCTAAATTTTTTTGGTTGTTTTCCATTAATTTCTACTCAAAAAAATTCAAATAATCAATGGTTGGCAGCAGTAGTATTTCTAAACTCCTATTTTGTTGTTTCCATGAGTTCCGCAGTTGATAACAACATTATGGGCACCAGCTTTAACCTGTTCTAAAGCAATTCTTTTTATTTACTCCTCATCTTAATTTTCAACTGATCTAATTGCTTTACGACTGGTATTAATCAATTCCCCTGTAATTAGCATTATTTTCTCCCTGTAAGAATATTGCTTTATAATATTTTCTTAAGTGAATGCAATCTGCTTGATTTTTACTCTAGTTTCAACAGCTCCAAAGCCTTTTTTACTGCATCAGCAGCATCTTCTCCAAAAGCATCCGCACCGATTCTATCAGCCCAGCGCTGAGTGGCAGGGGCTCCCCCAACTAAAGTTTTAAATCTTTCACGGACATTGTGTTTCTTTAATTCATCCTCCAGTTTCTTTTGTTCCATTAAAGTGGTAGTCAAAAGTGCGGATGTTCCTATTAAATCCGCTTTATAACTTAGAGCCTTTTCAATAATCTTAGATACTGGAACATCTCTCCCTAAATCAATAACCTCAATGCCTTGGGTCTTAATTAGTGAGATTACAATACCCTTACCAATATCATGGACATCTCCCTCAACAGTTGCCATAATCATAAGTCCCTTTTTTCTACTTTCACTACCTTTCGTTCTAACAGCCTCATCACATAATTCTGTGACTTTTTTCATCACCTCAGCAGACAGCATAAGTTCTGGAAGAAAAACTTGGCCCCGCCCAAAGAGGTCACCAACTTTTCGTATGCCTACACTAAAACCTTCTGTAAGTAATTCTATGGGATCCAAGCCTTCATTCAAACCCTTTTTAGCAATTTCAATAGCAGCATTCTCATCGAACTTAAATATACTTTCAATTGCTTCATCTATTATTGTACTTTTACCCATATAATCGCCCCCCATCTAGATCCCTGCTTCTTTCTTAAATTTTTCAACACTACTTATGGATATTCCTAGTATATCAGCAATGCGGAACTTAGTTTGTATTCCTATCCCAGCATTAGGACGGCTTTGAGTGGTTCCTATGTTCAAGTCTTCACGACAATCTTTCATGACTGCACAGTCAGCGAGATCCTCCACGCCAACCTTTAATTTTTCTGCCACGAAAACTTTTGCCTCGTTAATTTTCATGCCTGCCAACTGCATTCGGAAAACTAGATCTCCAGCTGTCCGAATACCACCCATACCAGCAGTGGCTTCATGAGTAACAGCCATCCCGAAAGTATCTCCTGCCCCTACCTACAAACCGTCTATTTTGCTTATTTCAATCAGTGCTTTGTCAACTCTGGAAACGGCATCAGCTGAAGGTATTAGGGACAAAGGTATTCCCCCAACACCCATTCCTACATTTGCATGTACGGGCACTTTGGAAACCTTTACTGTTTCTTTAGCAAATGTACAAACTCGTGCTAAGTTCCAGGCTAGTGACTTGGAGCTATTGGTGTTAATTGCAATGCCAAATATGGATGCTCCAGATTTTTCAGCCATTTTTACCTGTTCGTGGGGATATAAACCTGCTATTCTTTGTCCATCAAACTCCAACTGCCCATGCATGCCCATATTAAACTCTCCAGCCATACCTATTTCAAAGCCTACATGCGGATATTTTACTTTTAATAATCTTACGGCTTCCAAGCTCGCTTTGACATCTGCATCACCAGAGGCACCAACTGTATCTAAATTAATGCCATCAGCTCCGCTTTCAATCATATTAGAGGCTACAAAAACAATATCTCGAATTGCATGTTGTATTGCTTCATTTTGAGCGTCCCTGGCCTCGTCTATCTTACCTGCAGGTAGTAATTCAGACCAATTGCCAACCGGGCCATCGGGTATTGTATAAAGGCCTAAATTAGGCATTGCACCATAAAGTACAGGAAGAGTAGTCATTAATTGCACCTGCTCCATGGATTGTTTTTCTTCACTAACTATAGACTTAACCGGCTTGTAGCTATAATCCACATGGCAGAGTTCTATACTATCAGATGCCAATGCCCTTTCTTGAGTTAATATGGCCTGTAGCCTATCCATAGGAATACCATTTCTGACAGGCAGTTTTAGCGTGCCAGCATCAAAGGATACTACAACTTCATTCCCTGGCTCCACAGATACAATTTTTTGTGGGCTAATAATAATATCATAGAGATAGTCCATTTCATCTTGAGTTAATGGAGGGATATTGCCCCTCTCAGCTGCATCATGCACACCACTTTCTATATCTGACTTAATTTGGCTTTCACTCATGTAGCCAGCATAATTGTCACCATAACGTGTCAAATATTTTTTCACCACCGTACCTCCCTCGAAGATTAATTGCCAATATATAATGCATTTTGGGGTCCGTATTTAGAATATTTGTATCTTTCCTTCCATATTAGGCCTATGTATGTGCAATCCCCCTTTAGCTTCTTGATTTCCACGCACAAGTTCATTATCTTTCTTTACAGCAAAATCTATGCCATTCTTGTCTTTTAATGAATTTTATGAATAATTAATGATACAAAAAAGAAGAGTAATGAAATTTTTCATTGCTCTTCTTTTGCTAAATTCAAAACCGCAAGCTCAACTACATCTATCGGCAATGAATATAATCATTGCCGATGAAAATAATCATTGCTTATACTTTTTTAGAATTTTAACTACGGTGGATTGGTCGATTTGCAGAACTTTTGCTGCTTTGTAGGTAGATTTATATAGTTCGTATGCCGTAGACACCATTTGCATTTCCAAATCCCTCTTGGCCTCTTTTAGAGGAAAAAGCCCACTACAAATGACCCTACCCTTTGACATAATCTCCCCAGTTAGCACTCCTGATATCAATTCATCACTTATAATTTCACTATTACTGGTCAAGACCAATCTTTCTAATACGTGCATTAACTCTCTAACATTTCCAGGCCACTCATACTTATGCAGAATTTGTATAACTTCGAAAGATAGCTTCTTGTTTGTATTATATTGTTTATTTAATCTATTCAAGAAAAACTCTGTCAGAGGTATAATATCAGCTGTTCGTTCTCTTAAAGGAGGAACTTTTATTGGAATAACATTAAGCCTATAAAATAAATCTTGACGAAATTTTTTTGCTTTCACCATAGCTTTCAGATCCCTGTTAGTCGCTACAATGACACGGGTATCTATTTTGATTCTTTTTGTTCCGCCAACTCTAATTATCTCTCGGTCCTGTAAAAATTCTAAAAGCTTTACCTGTAGGCCTAAAGACATTTCCCCAATTTCATCCAGAAATAAAGTTCCCTTTTGTGCAAGTTCAAATTTACCAGTTTTACCTTTTTGATTAGCACCGGTAAAAGCTCCACTTTCGTACCCGAAAAGTTCTGATTCTAATAAGTTTTCTGGGATCAATCCACAGTTTACCTTAACTAAAGGATATTTATTTCTATGACTTAAGTCATGTAGTAATCTAGTAATAACTTCTTTTCCCACGCCTGATTCACCCTGCACCATTACTGTTACACTAGTTGGTGCTATTTTCATAATCGTTTCTTTAATGTGCTTCATTTCTTCACTTTCGCAAACAAACTTATCTTCAATATATATTCTCTCTCGGAGCATTTTGATTTCCTGATTCTTGTGCTTTAATTCATTATCTTTCTTCGCAATTTCTTCATGTAGTTTGTTTATTTCCTGAACATTTTTAGAGGTGCAAATTACATAGACTAAATTCATATCTTCATCAAATACAGGAACTCCAGTAGCAAGGACGGTGGTTCCATTTTTTAATTTTTGTAAACTATTTTCTTTTCTCTTAGTACTAAGAACTTTCATTGTAATACTAGAAGAAATAATTTTTTCTTGTTCAAGATGTGCAACATGTTTATTAAGGACATCTTCAATCTTTACTCCACATACTCTTGCTGATTCAGGATTTAAAAATCGAACAAAACCATCTTTATCAGTGATTAAAATTTCCTCCTCGAAGGAATTAATAATTTTTTGATAGAAATGATTTCTCTGCTCTAGCTGTTGCAATAGTTCACTATAATGTTTTAAAATTTCTGGTTTTTTAATGATCCCAATTGGGTATTGATGTTCATTAACAACAACAATTAATTTCCCATTTTCTAATTGACTGAGTTTACTTTCAACTTCTTTTTTATTAACTACAGTAAACTCCTCACCGGTTGCTATTTGATTTATTTCTGTATGTTCATTTATTTTTGAACACATTATAAAACTTGCCATGAGCTTATGTGTTGAGTACACCGCCATAACTTTCCCGTCTTCAATACATAATGCATAGCTCTTTATTGGATCAATTAAAACTTGAGCTAGGGCTTCCTTAAATTTTAAATTTTGGGAAAATATAAAAAACTCCTTGTTTCTAAAATCAAGAACATTAGTCATATTTAATTTGACCCCCTGTTAATTCAAAGAAATTACCCTTATCTGCTACAAAATATTTAGATTTTGGTAAAAAAGTACCTAAGATAATTTCCATACTACTAGCCTTAGGTACTTATCTATTTATCCATTTATCTTTTTTATCAGCTTCGCCACATTACCGGCAAATCTTTTTACCGTTTCCACTCCTTCTTTATCCTCAAGGGCCTCGCCGGGTGCTTTTCCAAAAACTATATTCCAGTAGGTGGAGCCTGGTACAATCATTTCATTTATAAAATAAAACATGAGCATCTCTTGATATGTAGTAGATAAACCTCCACGACGTGCAATAGCAATGGGTCCTCCTACCTTCCAGGATAGGAATCTGTCGGTACCATAGGAGACCATGCCAATTCTTTGAATGACATTCATTAAGTCACCCCTGGCTGTGCCAAAATATACAGGGGCGCCAATAATAAAGCCTTCTGCTTCTTTTACCTTTTCCAGTATTTCATTTAGGCCATCATCTAAAACACATTTTTTCAACTCGGTACACTTTCTACAGGCTATACAGGCGTCAATTTTTTTACCTGCTAGAGATATAATCTCAGTTTCAAGCCCATTTTCCTGGATAGTTTTTTCGCACTCCATCATTATCTGCATTGTGTTACCATTTTTCTTTGGGCTTCCTGAAAGTAATACTACTTTAGCCATATTCAACCTCCTGACTTTTTTTGGTATGTCCACATTTTATCACATTGCAGCTAACATTCAAATGTCAGGTATGATTATTTATTTGTTATTGCTAATTTGTTAAACTTTGCTGAATCATAAAAATATCTTATGCTTTCCTTGTAAAAATAGAATAATTTGTAGAAAGTAAATCTTGTCAGAGTAAATTATGTAGGGCAGGATATACTATGGAAAAATTCACAACAAGCTTATCTTTTATAATTAAGTTTATCCCTGGCATAAGTGTTAAATGGTGCTATTAAAAATTATATCATGCCTTATGAAGAAAGTTTAGAAGACAGTATAATGGAGGTTTTTATGATGAAGACTTTCGCCAATGGAAAAGAACACAACTCTATAAAAATATGGAGACATGTTCCTTTAGAGAAATGGAATAGCTGGCAGTGGCAGCTAAAAAACCGCATCACATCTATTCATGAATTAAAAGAAGTTATAAACCTCACCAGGAAAGAAGAGGAAGGCATTAACAGGGCCCTTGAAAGCTTGAGGATGGCTATTACACCATATTATGCTTCTCTTATGGATCCCAATGATCCTACCTGTCCTGTAAGAAGACAGGCAGTACCGGTGTCTTTGGAATTACAAGACGGGGAATATGACCTTGAGGACCCACTCAATGAGGATATAGATTCCCCTGTGCCTGGCCTAACTCATAGATATCCTGACAGGGTATTATTTCTTGTAACTGACCAGTGTTCAATGTACTGTAGGCATTGTACCCGTAAACGCCTTGCAGGAACCCATGATAAATCCATGCCCTCTAAACAAATAGAAGATGCACTAGAATACATTCGCCAGACCCCCATGATCCGTGATGTTATATTGTCAGGTGGGGATAGCCTTTGTATATCCGACAAAAAATTAGACTATTTACTGGGAAAATTACGGGAGATATCTCATGTAGAAATAATAAGGATTGGCACTAGAACACCTGTTGTCATGCCCCAGCGTATTACCAGTAATTTGTGTAATACTATTAAGAAACACCATCCAGTTTATCTAAATACACACTTTAACCATTCTAAAGAGATTACTGAAGCAGCAGTTAGCGCCTGTTCAATGCTTGCTGATGCCGGTATTCCCCTGGGAAACCAAACTGTGCTCTTAAAAGGCGTTAATGACTGCCCTTATATTATTAAAGAACTAAACCATAAGCTTCTTCAAATGCGGATTAGACCATACTACATATATCAATGTGACCTGTCATCAGGCCTGGAGCAGTTTAGAACTTCTGTTGCCAAGGGGATTGAAATTATTGAACTTTTGAGAGGTCATACCTCTGGATTAGCTGTACCTACATATGTGGTTGATGCCCCTGGTGGTGGAGGAAAAATACCAGTGATGCCCCAATACCTTATTTCCCAGTCAGATGAAAAAGTCATCTTAAGAAATTATGAAGGGGTAATTACAGCTTATACAGAACCAAAAAATAAAACCAGCAGCTGTGAAGCTTGTGAAGAATGCCAATATTCACCACGCAGTACCATGGTTGGTATTGAAAAACTGCTCAATAACCGTAAATTAAACCTGGTTCCCAGGGGGAACCTAAGAGAAAAACGAAAGGAAAGATTTCACTAATGAAAATTGAAGAGATAATTTTTGATAAGGAAACTAAAACAAAATTTTATGGGAAACTCCATGGAGTGCTTTTTAATAAAACAAATGAAGATTTTCAGGTATCTGAGTTTCTTGACTATACTAATGAACGTATCAAGGTGCTAGATTATGAGTATTCTAAACTATCTTCTCTAATAGATTACCTGGATTTCATGGGAAAGGAAAATAACCTAAGCAAAATTCTGTTTAATGCACGAGAAAAGGATTGGGAGAAGCTTCAAGCTGCAGGTTATTTATTAGAAGGTCAAATGAGAACCTACTTTAAAGGCAGCCCTGTATTCTGCATGTCCAGGTTTATGACTTCTAAAAGACAAACAAGTAATACAATACATAAAGAAAATGAAATCATTGAAAATATTTTAAAAAGCAAGGTTAAGCCGTTAAAAGGGGTGCTTCCTCCAACCGGTTATTCTGTTAAGACAGCTGCAAAAACTGATATAACTGAACTTATAAAATTATATGATGAGGTTTTTAGTACTTATCCAACTCCTTTAAAGGATCCAGCCTACTTAGATATGGTAATGGACAATAATGTTATCTTTAAAACCATCCTTTGGAAAGGGAAGATTGTTAGTGCAGCGTCAGCAGAAATGGATTTAAAAAATCTAAATGCTGAGATAACTGACTGTGCCACACATCCAAGGTTTAGGAGCAATGGCCTTGTTAGCGTACTAATAAGTGAACTTGAAAAAGAAATGGCTAGTCGTGGTATTATTACACTTTATAGTCTTACCAGAGCCTTATCAAAGGGAATGAATATAGTTTTTTATAAATTTGGCTATAACCAGCAGGGAAAATTTATAAATAATTGCCATATATGTAATAATTTTGAGAATATGAACTTGTGGGCGAAAGAGCTTGTTTTACTTCATTAGTATATTTATTAATCTACTTCACAGGGTGACCACGCCATTAGAAAAAGCGGCAGGTAAATATCTACACCTGCCATAAAAGCATGCCTATACGACTCTTGGTTTTCTTTACAACCTTATTTTCTGTATTTTTGTTTTTTTGGAGATAGTTTTCTACAGTGGCCTGGACTTCCGGGGTGATCTGGGTATACATGGCAATATGAGTAATGATCTCCTGGTAAACGTCCTCCAGATCAACCTCTCTTTCACTATAATTTTCTTCAAAAAGTACATTGGGCAGGTAGCCCATTGCATACACAATATTAAAAGGATATATAATGTCTGGTGTGTAGGTTTTGTAATCCTCTCCTAATATCTCCCTGGCTATTGTCTCCTGAAGGGGATATTTTCTCGGTCCAGCAAAGCTGCTTATATAGCAGTAAGACTTTGATGCATCAAGCATTTTCTTAATGGTATCCAGACTGTTAATTCCTGGAGACATGGAAGCAAAAACAAGGTCAAAATTTTTAAACCAGCCCATGGATTGCAAATCAATATCTTCCCATTTCTCAGTAAAGGTTTGAATACTGGTAAGGTTTCTTTTGGCAGCTTCTTTTTCCAAAATCTCAATCATATTTTCAGCAGGGTCTAAAGCCCATACCTGGGCCCCCATTTCAGCAAAAGGTATGGCAAAGCTTCCAGGGCCAGACCCAATATCCAGTATTTTCATGCCCGGAGTAATCTCAAGGCTGCATTTTGAGAAAAACTCTATAACAGAAAACCATCTCCTGGTCTTGGTTTCTCCACTGGTTTGCTTTGCATAGCCAGCAGCCCTTTTATTCCACCTATCAACAGGATATTCCTGATAGCCTGCAGCACCTATTTTTGAGCTTGATCTTCTTCTGGCTTTTTCCCATACATAATCCCAAAACTCTGCTTTTCTAATATCAATGTCCATTTTTTTCACCTCTGTATTATCTATAACACCTTATTTTTTTATTCTTCAATAGAAAACTGTTTGTTTTAATTCTTACTAAAGCTAACCAAAAACTAGCCAGAAGAACCGTCCCCCTGGTTGGAGGATATATAGCACTGCCAGGATGACAGGCTGATGCAGCAGATAGATTATTAAAGTTTTTTTGCCAATCATTGAAACAGGATTGTTTTCCAGATTTATTCTGAAAAGACTCCTTTTTTCAGGATAAAGTATACGTGCTAGAAATATACCATATAAAAACAGGCCTGAATAGGGAAGGAGTGGATAGTAATCAAGGGCATAATAGCTGGGGGAGGTAAGCCCAATAAATAGTAAGTAGTCATGGGACATGGGTATTGTTAAAATAGCCTGTCCTACCAGGATCATTATTGTTCCAGTCAGCAGCAGCAGAGAATTGTTTAGTTTTCTATAAACAGGATATAATAGAACACTTACTCCCAGGAAATGAAGTATGCCAAAGGCAATAAATACCTGCGGATCGTAAATGTATGTTGCAAGGGTAATGACCATGGCAACAGCCAGGATTTTCATTCCCCGCTTCCGGTTGTTCTTGCTGAAGCTGCAGGAAATGGCAGTGATAATAATAAACAGATAGGCTGCAGCCTTGCCTATGATAAAGACAATACCTGTGCTGTATTCAATAGGGAAATTATAAAACTCATTCAAATCCCAGATGATATGAAAAAAAATCATAAGGATTAAAGCAATTCCCCTGAAAAAATCTATTTCCCCTACCCTGCCCATATTCATTGCTTGAGACATTGTTTATCCACCCCGTCAATCTAATTCGTGCTAATTGTATTATACACCATATGGCAGTCCATGTGCCGAATTTAGCCAGGTTGTTCTTAGATAGTTTCCCAAGTTCCAATATTTGCGTTATAATAATGCTAATACAAAAGAAGGGAGAGCAGCTAATGCGCAAAAAAAAGTATAAACAGCTTTTTATGATATTTGCTTTTGGCAACCTTGTACCCCTGGCCTTATTACTCATCATCCAGGGATATGACCCGAGGCCATTTTTAGCAATTTTTAATGTGATTATGATGTTTGTAATTGGCTTTTACGTCATTAGAGACATTACCGGAAGGCTCTAATCCAACCCTTCTAATCCAACCCTAATATGCAAAATCTGCAAAACAATTGGACCGGACAAAATATAGACAAAATATTAAGTTATTAAAGAGAGGTTTTAGTTAATGGAAGAAAATAAACTATGGGGAGGTCTTAATAAACCTAACCTCAAGCCCCAGGAAGCAGATGTAACAATTATTGGGCTCCCATTTGATGAGGCCAGCAGCTATAGAAAAGGCTCAGCCCTGGCTCCTCAAAGACTGAGAGACATTTCATATCATATCCCTCCATCTACAGAGGATGGTCAGCCCATATCAGGCCTTTCCCTTGTGGACATTGGGGACTGGTCACCTTTAGGATTAGGTCAAGAGAATTATTTTATGCAGGTAGAAGAAAAAGCTGCTGGGTTGTTTGGTAATACATTTCCCATTTTTATTGGTGGAGATCATTCAGTTACAATTCCCATACTAAGGGCTGTCAATAAGGTATACAGCGAACCTGTAGGTATAGTCCACCTGGATGCCCACCTGGATTTGTGCAGCATATTGGAAGGAAACAGCTTATCCCATGGCTGTACACTTAGAAGGGGGCTGGAGCTTGACTCCTTTTCATTAGAAAATACATATTTTATTGGCATTAGATCCTTTGAAACACAAGAATTAGACTTTATCAAGGACAAAAAAATCAATATATATAATTCTCGACAGATTTTTGAAAAGGGAGCAATTGGCATTGCCAAGCATGTATCTGAAAAACTGTCTGCACTGCAAAAGGTTTATTTAACAATTGATATTGATGTATTAGATCCTGCCTTTGCACCGGGAACTGGAACTCCCAAATCAGGTGGTATTAGCTCCCGGGAACTACTTGAAATGCTGAGAGTTTTATCTGAGCTTCCCCTCATTGGCATGGACATTGTGGAGCTTTCGCCACCCCTGGACTGTTCAGATATCACAGCTTTTGCAGCTCAAAGAACCATAACAGAAATTCTCGGACATTTAGCTAAAAAGCTTTAAGTATTTCTTTAAGCTCACTTAATTTCTCAGGTTTAGAGAGAATTTCGCCTGGTGCGTCAACCTTGCTTACAAGAAAGTCTAATTTATATTCCACATCCAGCATTTTGTAAAAATACTTGATGGTTTTTCTGGAACAGTCATGTACACCCTGGAGATTCATGCCGGCAGTTGAGATAAACATGCCTGGCCTTGTTGGCTTATCAGCATGCTTTAAAACGTATTTTCTGGCCCAGTACATTTGGGCCCTGTCAACCATGGCCTTGGCCAGGGCATTAATATTCATAGAAAAAACTGGTGCTGCTATTATTATTTTATCTGCATCCTCTATCTTTTGAAAAAGGCTCACCAGATCATCCTTGAATATACATTTGCCTGTCTTGGAACATGCTTCACAGCCTATGCAAGGCTTAAAATCTAATTCTCTCAAGCTGACAGTTTCAGTCTTGTTTCCAGCCTGGGCCAAATATTCAAGTGCTGTATCCAGCAAAATTGTACTGTTACCCCTGGGCCTGGGGCTGCAGGCAATACCTAAAATATTCATAAACTCAACCTTTCTATTAATTTTGATAAGCTTTATAGATATTGCAGCTATCTTGGAGCAAACAAAGCTGCTTGGATCTGCAGCTTATAAACTTTATCTTGTCATATGTATAGTGTAATAAATTTTGATATAATATTTAGCAAAACTTAAACCATAAAGGGGGAAGATGCTGCCGTGCAGTCTATTGTGATAGTATTTTATTTTATTGCAGTTGTGTTTTTTATTATTGGGTACTTGATACGTTTTCAAAAAATGTATAATTTAATGGCTGGTTACAAGGCCAGCAGCAAAAAAGGCAATATTACAGATCCCGAGGGCCTGGCACGGGAGATTTTCTGGCTATGCATGGTACTAGGTGTGCTTTTTTTTATTGTACCCTTCTTCATCCATATTCCCCATGCTCCGCCCATTATTTTTGGAATAGCAATATTCTATAGTATTATTGCAGTTTTCAGGGCAAATATGAAATATGACAGGCGCTTTCAGAAGCCTCCACGCCAGTAGCATGACATACCCTATATATTTATTTTTTGCGCAAGTAATATGGCATTCTAATATATATACGTATTGCTGCAATTAGTATAATAGAGGCATACAACCACCATACGTGTTGGTTAAAAATTCTTATTCCCAGAGGAATTAGGATTGTTATAATCCCTATAGTAAAAAGCCATTTGCCCATGAAACTGCTTAAGCCCTTTTTGTCTTTAATAAATCGCTCTTTATAACCAGCAAGTAATCCAAGCTTTTGCTTGATCCAGATTAGGTACCCCAAAAAACATACTAATAAGCCTGTAAATATGAGAATAATCTCATCTCCAGCAAGAATAAGTTGTCTTTCAATATCCAAAAAAACCACCTGCCTAATTTGACATTTGTTGGATTAAATTGTATAAATAATATACAACTATAATCTTAGTATAATGGAGGGTGAATAATGAGTACAGAAAAAAATTTAAAAGAAGCTTTTGCTGGGGAATCCCAGGCAAATCGTAAATACCTGGCCTTTGCAAAAAAAGCTGATGAAGATGGTTACGGCACAGTAGCCAAGTTATTCAGGGCAACTGCTGAAGCAGAAACAATTCATGCCCATGCCCATTTAAGAATATTAGGCGAAATCAAATCTACAAGGGAAAATCTCCAGGCTGCAGTTGAAGGTGAAACATATGAATTCACTAAGATGTATCCAGATTTTATTGAAGAAGCCGAAAAGGAAGGCCACAAGCAGGCGCAAAAGTCATTTGAACTTGCCAATGAAGCAGAAAAGGTCCATGGAGACTTGTTTAAAAAGGCATTAGAAAATATTGACCAGAAGGAAAACATGGAATTCTTCCTTTGTGAAGTATGCGGAAACATTGTTTTAAACAGTGCACCTGATAAATGTTCTATTTGTAATGCCCCTGCAAGTAAATTTAGAAAGATAGATTAACTATTGCAGCCCACAGCCCACTATTCATGTGGGTTGTTTTAATCAATAACCAAGAACCAAAATCAAGGAGGCGTTAGCAATGAAGAATATGTTAGTCGCTGTAGATGGTTCAGAAGCCGGCCAAAAGGCCGCCGAAAGGGCCCTGGAACTGGCAAAAGCCCTTTCAGCCAAGATAACTGTAATCTCAGTAGCAGTACCAGCTCCAGCTCCAATTCATTGGAGTGGGACACATTTTTATTATGATGAATTATTGGAAAGACAGAAAAAACAGGCCCAGGAAATAGTAGAAAAATACAAGGAGTTTTTTGAAAAAGAAAAGCTGGAGGTTACAACAATGATCAAGGAGGGTGACCCTGCAGAGGAAATAAACAAGACTGCCAACTCTGGTGACTATTACATGGTGGTCATGGGAAGCAAGGGTTTAACAGGCATCAAGAGAGCCCTTATAGGTAGTGTGGCCAACTATGTTGTTCAAAGTTGTAAAATTCCCGTGCTTGTTGTGAAGTAAGCTATGCTAAAAAACAGCGGCAGGAGATTTTGAATAAACTGTCAAAACCCCTGCCGTTTTTTATAAATATTTCTTAAATATGACAGCAAAAGTATTACGTAAATCTGACACCAATCACAATTAGAAATCTAAAGTCTTTAAACCTATTTCTTTGGCAAGTCTGTTCAATTTTTTGTCGGCACATACAAACAAACAATTTTCGTCCATGTTATCCTTAAATGTAGCCAATTGAATTGCATCAAGGGTTCTTAATTCCTTAATCCTTCCATATTTTTTTAGCAAACCTTCCGCTTCGTCAATTAATGCACCATAAAAACTAGTGATCTCAAATCTGTTTTTACAGTCGTAATCGAATTTCTCATACGCTAAATCAAAAACATCAATAGATATTTCTTCTGTTCTTAATCTCTTGCAGAGGGCTGAAACAAACTCTATTCTTGATAAGTTAGATATATAAATGGTATTATTCCTATTTTCATATATTGGTTCTACTATTTCAGTACCTAACTCTATGTGATATATTTTGAATAGTGCTGAGGTATCAAAAAAGAACGATTTCATACTCTATCTTCTCTTTCAAGTGACAAGTCATCAGCCCAGTTAACTTTAGATCTAGCAAGAAGTTTTTGTATATCCTTATGTGAAATTACTTCTGCCTGTCTCCCCACTTTTTTCTCTGTATTAGTATTCCGCAATAGCTTGATATAATCATATAACATAGGCAGAACACGTGGATCTAACTTATTAATATCGTTTATAATTTTATCCTTTAATTGCATTATTATAACCTCCTGCAATTATTTTACTCTATTGTATCATATTTTAGCCCATTTTCCTTTAATAAAGAAAACTTAGCTTGCGCCAAGCCTTTTGACGTCAGCGCAAGCCTTAGTCTAGTGAATGACGAACAGGACGTTCTAATGTCGGCTATGCAGCTTAGACGCGGCGTTTTAGTCGACCACTATCTATCTTGTGGAACTTATACTTTCTGCCCTGAAAATAAAATTTTCTTCCATCAGTGGTGCCGCGAAGCGGCATGGATGTCTGTTAGTGCAAAAAAATAATGCCCTGTGCCTAATTAGCCTTCTCTCCAGAAGCTTTCCAGGTCTGTTGCTGCCAGTAAAAGCTGCTTTGTATAGTCAGATTTGGGGTTGTGAGTTATATCTATACAATTGCCTTCCTCAATTATTTCCCCATCCTTCATTACTCCAATATAGTCACAGATGTGAGCTGCCATGGCAAGGTCGTGGGTAACCAGGAGCACTGCCAGATTCATATCAACAGCAAGGCCCTTTACCAGGTCCACTATCCCTTTTTTTGTTGATGCATCCAGCATTGATGTTGGTTCATCAAGGCCAAGAAAAACAGGCTTTAACATTAAAGCTCGTCCCAGGGCAATCCTCTGCCTTTCCCCTCCGCTTAATTCATGGGGAAATCTATTATAATATTTTAAGGGGAGCTCAAGCCTGTCCAGCATCTCACGCACCTGGCTCTCAGCCTGGCTGGCTGACCATACCTGGCCGTGAATAATAAGGGGCTCAGCTAGTATCTCATTGACCCTGTAGCGAGGGCATAGGGAATTATATGGATCCTGCAGCACCAATCCCATTTTTTTTAACAGCCTACGCCGCTGCCAGGCTGTACCTCCTGTTAGTTCCTTGTTTTCTAAGAGGACCTGTCCCTTATCGGCCCTTTCAATGGCAAAAATGATTTTCAAGGTAGTGGTTTTCCCACTGCCGCTTGCCCCAATTAGCCCAAAAACTTTACCAGGGTTAACTTCAAAGCTCACATTGCCCACAGCTTTAATAATTTCTTTGTTTCCAGTTCCCGGCTTGAAAAACTGTTTTTCTGCATTTATCACCCTTAGAACAGGGCTGGCTTCTTTAAGCATATGCTGTCTCACCCTTGGGAAGTATCCAATATGAATTATCAATTAATTCTTTAAAATACCCATCTGTATCCTGGACTGCTTTGCCATCCTTCAAAACTATTTTTCTGTCACAAAGAGATCTGACAAGCCTCACGTCATGACTGATGAACATCATGGACATATTTTCTTCTCTTTGAAGCCTTCTTACAACCTTGAGGAGATTGGCCTCTGTCAAAACATCAAGACCAGTAGTTGCTTCATCCAGGATTAAGAGTTCCGGCTTACATGCAAGGGCCTTGGCTAGTGCTGCCCTTTGCTTCATTCCCCCACTCATCTGGTGTGGGTAGTATAAAAGAACCTCGTCTGGAAGCTGGGTAAGCTCCATGAGCTCCCTGCACCTAATGTGTCTTTCTTCACTGCTTAAATCTGGACAATGGTGCTTTAGAACCTCCTTGATGCTGCATCCGATCTTCATTACAGGATTAAAGGAATTCATGGCTGCCTGGGGCACCATGGCAATCTTCTTCCATAAAATACTCCTATATGCATTAGGCTGGTTTAATAAACTATCCCCATGCAAGTAGATTTCTCCTGTACACTCTCCACCTATATGATCCATCATCCCCATTGCTGCCCAGGCAATGGTGCTTTTGCCACTGCCTGATTTACCAACCAGTCCCAGGGTTTCACCCCTGGAAATTTCCAAAGACACATTGTCAACAGCTAGAGTATTTTCTTTTTGAGATTTATTTCGAGATGTATACCAGACCCTTAAGTTTTTTATTCTTAGCATATTGCTACCTCCCTAACCGGGGATTAATACGTGCTTCCACATAAAAACCTAGAAGCAGAAAACTTACAGATAAAAGGGCAATACACAAGCCTGGAGGAATAATCCACCACAGCCATGCATCAGTGAGAATTGCATTTCTAACCTGGGCATAATACAAAATGGTTCCCCAGCTTTTACTTAATGGTGTACCCAGTCCCAGAAAGCTTAATGACGCTTCAATAAGTATAGCGTAGCTGGCCGTCAGCATAAAGCGGTATACTAAAAAGGGCAGTATCTCCCAGATAATATGTTTTCTTAAAATATATGGGGTGCTGGCGCCCAGGGCCTGCAGGGCTATAATGTATTCCTTTTGACTAACTTTTATAACCTGGGACCTTATGACCCTTGCTGTAGCAGGCCATGTTACTAGCCCCATGACAATGATTAAGTTAAAAAACCCTGCACCAAGGTATGCTGCCACTACTATAATCAGGGGCAAAAAGGGGATAACTAGAATCAAGTCAGTAAACCTCATGAGGAGCTCTTCCCCTTTTCCCCTGAAGTATCCTGCTAGAATTCCCACAATGCAGCCAATGCTTACAGCTATAGCTGCAGTGAGTATGCCAAGTGTAATAGATACCCTGCTCCCAAAAACCAGCTCGCTGAAAATATCCTGACCTAGATCATTGGTGCCAAGGAGATGATTTCCACCTGGTGAACTGAAGGGTATGCCTACCCTCTCATAGGGATCGTGGGGAGCTATTATGGGCGCAAGTAATGCCACAACTGCAAAAAAGGAAAGGATAATGACTCCTGTCACGAACAATTTTTTCTCAGTTCCCCAGGTATTTTTATCAAGAAGCTGCATTTTCTTTCACCACCCTGGGGTCTATAATTGGATAAATCAAATCAGCAATATAGTTGGCCAGTATAACCATTAATGATATAAGTAAGAAACTATACTGGAGCAGGGGATAATCCCTGGCAATTACTGCTTCATACATTATACGGCCTATACCCGGATAGGAAAAGACTGTTTCCACTACAATTGCACCACTAAAAATATATCCCAGATCCATCATGAAAATTGTAAAAACAGGCAGCAGGGCATTTCTCATAATATAACGGTACTTGATTATTTTATCTGACAGGCCCTTGGCCCGTGCCATTAACACAAAGTCCTCACCCAGAACCTCTAAAAGGGAATAACGCATTGTTAAAAAGAAGCCTGATAATGATAGGATAACCAACGTTGCCAGGGGTAAAAATAAGTGCCACAAAATATCATAGACCCTGGCAAGGCCTGTGTAGTCAGTCCAAAGAGAATAAGCACCGTAAATGGGAAATAAATCCAGCTTTACCGCAAAAACAGATATAAGAATCATGCCTATCCAAAAGGAAGGTGCTGAACTAATGAATGAAACTACAAGAAGCAGATTAACATCCAGCCTGCTCTTTCTCTTTAAGGCTGCCATTGCCCCTAAAAATGATCCCAATACTGAAGCTATTAATAAATTGCTAAAAGCCAGCAGCAGGGTCCAGGGTACAGCAGCCCATAAAACCTGGGTTATGGGCTGCTTTTTCGTGTAGGAATCTCCCCAGTTAAAGGTTACAAGGTCTTTTAGGTAGTATAAATACTGGACTAGTAATGGTTTATTTAAATGGTACTTTTCCAGGACTGCTTCTTTTTCTGCAGATGTTAGCGACCAGGCCTCCTCTCCCACCAGGAAAGCTAGAGGGTTTCCCGGCAAAAGTCTAGGAAGAAGGAAATTCATGGTTACAATTAGGATAATTAGAATGAGATACTGTATTAACTTTCTACTTCTAAGCCTTTGTAATATAAATCTAGTTTGCATTTTTCTTTAGCTTTAATCCCTTCGCTCCTATGATCAACAAAACCACAATTATTACAGCCCAGTACCAGGGGGTGCCTTGCTTGCCTTCTTTTGCAGCTCCAGTTTCATTATCTGCTGCCTGACTGCCATCCTGTAACCCGTCACCTGGCAGAAAAGAAAACTTGTTTATAATCCCCACACCCTTTTGCATTACATATCCGTCATAGGCATCCTTGTTATAGGCAGCTGCTACCTGGGGATAATATAAGGTTACAAAGGGCACCTCATCAGCTGCTGCCAGCTGCATCTTTTTAATAATCTCCAGTCTAGACTCTGGGTTAAGGGTGTTTTGGAGCTCTCGAACCAACTCATCAAAACTACTGCTTTTATACGCTCCTATATTTAGAGTTCCAAGACCTGTATCGGAAGCAAACAGCTCAACCAGGGCATCAGGTCTCATCTGGGTTGGTGCTGACCAGCCCCACATTGCCATCTGGTAGTTTCTGCCCTGGGTAACATCAAAGCCTGGCCACACTAGATCATCCAGGGTATTAGCTTCCAGGGAAACAAGCTTAACTCCTATTCCCACTTCCTTTAGCTGCTCGGCTATTACCTCAGCGGTTCTGATTCTAATAGGATTATTAGCCCCCACTAAAAGTTCAAATTCCAGGGCCCTTCCATCCTTGTCTAAACGAATGCCCTGCTGATTTTTCTCAGTAAAGCCAAGGCTATCTAAAAGCTCATTACTTCTGGAAATGTCCCTGTCAAATACAAGCTCTTTCATTCCGTAGGACAGACCAGGGTGGAAAAACCCCAGGCTTCCCCTGTCACCGTATCCCAGAAGAACTGTCTGCACCAGATCTTCTGTATCTATTGCATGAGCAACTGCCTGTCTAAACTCCTTAACATTAAAGGGGTAAACCTCATTATTTAACTGTAAAAGGGTAGTAGTTAAGCCTGGGCCACTTTTAATTTTTATCTTGCTGTCATTACTGAAACCAGAAATCAGCTCTGGAGCTAGATGGGCTGTAGTTGCATCAATTTGGCCGGCTCGTAATGCCTGGAAAATGGAACCTGTATCCTTCATAATGGGCATGACAATATTTTTAACCCTCGGCGTGCCCATGAAATAATCATCAACCCTTGTAAATCTATAATACTGTCCGGGCTTGTATTCTACAAGCTGGTAGGGTCCACTTCCAATTGTTACCTGAGCCTCTTCAGCTTTGGCAATGTCCTGATAAATATGCTTTGGATAGATTGGGAAATCGGCTAATGCCTGTACTATAAAGTTTGGACTGGCTTCCTTTAGTACTATTTCAAAGCTTAACTCATCTTTAATATTTATTTGTTCAATTTGACTGGCAATTCTTTTCCACCTAGAGCTGTTCTGGTCCAGGGCATAGGTAAAGGCAAATTGAACGTCCTCTGAGGTTACCTTTACTCCATCATGCCATTGCAGGTTATCATGCAATGTCATTGAAAACACTTTAAATTCAGAATCCACGTCATATTCCTTTGCCATCCAGGGAATTGGTTCATTATCCTTATCCATTGCAAATAAGCTGTCATAAATTAATCTCATTACTTCAATGCCCGGATATCCCCTTACATATGTAAAAGGTGTCAAAGTATTTTCATCAGTGTGAATTGCTATGGTCAGGTTTTCCCTTTCAGCTTCCGACTGGGCCAGGGAAATGCCAGTAAATACAATCATAGTCACCATAATTAAGACCATCATAATCAAACTTAAAAGTTTTTTCACTCCTATCACCCTATCTCAAATAATTTCTTGCTTTATTATACTATCAGGTTATCTAAGTGATATTTCCCCTCCCTGCGATATGCTTCAGCCAGGGCATATCTGCCATGACTGCACGCACCATGATACAGATGCAGGGCCTTATCTATATGCCTGTGGGCTTCTCTGCCCTTATCATAATTATTGGTAATATCTGCCCAGTTTGGTATAATGGCACTCATTGTTTTACTTCCAAAATACCTCTCGTAGTGCATACCACTAAACTCCATCTGGCTGGTCAGCTTATCCATGGCTGCTTCCTTTTTATCCCAGACATCAGCCACATCTATAATACATGTGGGGTGCTCTGGAGTCATATAATATATTGTTGGGATTGGATGGCTGGAGAGACCTGGCATTTCCTCTAGAGCATAATCCCTTGCGGCCAATGCTATGCTTTCTAGTATCAAGAGCATGGCCAACCTTCTATCAGGGTCCAGGTCATGGTAGGAATGCTCGGGATCCTGGGTTATTATTATGTCAGGCCTGATTTCTCTAATAACCCTTATTAATTTCTTTTTAGCCTCTGGAGTAACCTCCACCTCACCTGCTTTAAACTGGGTAAAGCTCATTTCTACACCAAGTACATTTGCAGCTTCCATGATCTGGGGCCTGGTTTCTTCCCTTGACAGCATAATTGACGCAAAGGATTTGCCTCCCTGTAAAACATTTTTTGCAAGGGCTCCCCCACACTCCACAACCTCCATACCGTAAACACCCAGCAGCAGCATTCTTAAGCCTTTGTTTTCCAAGATACTTCATCTCCCTTAGATAATAATTTAATTTTAAAAATATAAAAGCCTACCTCTCCCTGCTGGAAAAAGTAGGCCTTCTTGACCTATATAAATTTATTGCCTTATACATTACCTAAATATCCGTTACTTAATCTCTTATAAACACTTACCTCATGATAACCTTCATGGCTATCTTTACTTATTATTTATTCGCCATGGCTCCAAGTATTCCTTCTGGTGTACCGAAAAATTTTCTGTAACAAGACAAAGGAACCGTCCCCTTGTCTTTATTTGAGAAAGCTTTCTCCAAATTCTTCACACCTGGCCACCATTTCCCCGTCAGGATTCCAGTATGCTTTTAGGCCGTCATTTACCACATCAAAGCCTGCATCTTTTAGTCTCTGGGTTAGAATATCCACAGATTCACCGCTCCAGCCATATGACCCAAAGGCAGCAGCTTTCTTGCCCTTAAACCCTAATCCCTTTACCTCTTCCAGCAGTCCTGCAATGTGAGAAAGAATAGTCCTGTTCACTGTTGATGATCCCACAAGGATTCCCTTGGATTTAAAAATTTCTGTGATTATATCATTCTTGTCAGATTTGGCCGCATGGAACAGCTTTATTTTCAATGTTGAATCAGTACGTTTAAGACCCTGGACAATTGCTTCCGCCATTTTCTTTGTTGAATTCCACATGGTATCATAGATAACAGTAACCTGATTCTCTTGATAGTTATCTGCCCATTTGGCATAAAGCTCAACTATCTGCATGGGGTTGTCCCGCCAGATAACCCCATGACTTGGACAAATTATATCAAGGGGGACATTTAGCTCTACAAACTCTTCTATTTTCTTGGGAACAAATTTGCTAAAGGGTGTTAAAATGTTTGCATAATATTTCATAGCTTCTGCTATAAGCTCACACTGATCAACCAGATCGTTAAAGAGAACCTCTGTTGCATAATGCTGACCAAAGGCATCGTTGCTAAAGAGGATATTATCCCCTGTTAGATAGCAGAACATGCTGTCTGGCCAGTGGAGCATAGGAGCCTCAATGAAAATTAGCTCTTTATCACCTAGATTAACCTTATCACCTGTCTTTACAATCTCGAAGTTCCAGTCCTTGTGCATCTGTGCCTTAAGCATTTTAGCACCGTTTTTAGAGCAATAAATTGGTGTGTCAGGTATCCTTTTCATCAATGCTGCAAGGGCGCCACTGTGGTCTACCTCTGAATGGTTGGCAACTATAAAGTCAATATCTTTTAAGTCTATTACCTTTTCCAGGCTGTCCACATACTCATGGGCAAAGGGTGTCCAGGCAGTATCAATCAGGACATTTTTCTTATCCCTAATTAGATAAGAGTTATAGGTGGAGCCCCTGTGCGTGGATAATTCATACCCATGGAAATGCCTCAGTTCCCAATCAACCTTGCCTACCCAGGTAACACTATCAGTTATTTTCATGTTAATATAAAACCCTCCTTAAACTTCTTTTTTTATCTGACTAGAAAGTCAGTTTGCGTATGATTATTTTAATTTTAACCTTTTTTAATTTTAACCTTTAAAGTCAGTAACGTTGCAAAAAAACATTTAGAATTTGTCAAGTTATAATAAATTTTGATAATCAAAGAAATGCTGCGAATTAAGAAGATAAAATAGATATTTTGCTGTATTTGCATTAAAAAATCCTTTATAAAGGTAGTCCTTGCCAAATCTTTAATATAAAGGAGTAAATCATGCAAGGCAAGGATATCAATAAATCCACTTTTTTTCAACTGTTTAAACCAATAATTAACGAAAATTTTTTAAGTTTTTTATCAGACATGGAAGCCGATAAGTATTTCAAGAAGTTTAACACATTAGAATTCATTGAACTACTAGCCAATTCTCAGATTAATCAAAGAGCCAGTTTAAGAGATATTAGCAATGACTTTAATAATGATGAATTTTGCGAAGCTTTTGATTGTGAATCCTTTAGTCCTTCACAAATATCTCGTAGATTAAGAGATCTACCAGTAGAGGTAGTAGCTTATTTATTCAAAAATATCACTACGCAACTT
The DNA here is from genome assembly GCF_000620305.1 of Desulfitibacter alkalitolerans DSM 16504. Classification (NCBI taxonomy): domain Bacteria; kingdom Bacillati; phylum Bacillota; class Clostridia; order Neomoorellales; family Desulfitibacteraceae; genus Desulfitibacter; species Desulfitibacter alkalitolerans. Next base: position 824,517 of record NZ_KK211100.1, read on the forward strand.
GGTAAAGAACTTGGTCATGATAGAATACGTCAAGAAATGGGACGGTTGCTAATACTTGATTCTAGAACCATAAGCTTATGTTTATCCCAGTTTAGATGGGCTAAATTCAGAGAAACTAAAGCAGGGATAAAGCTTCATTTACTACTTGAATTCTGCAATGGTGTGGTTATACCAGAAAAAGCAATAGTTACACCAGCAAAGCCTGCAGATAAAAACATGATGGATGATATGATAATCTATGAACAAGGAACCATCTATGTTTTTGACAGGGCGTATGTTGATTATGAGAAATTTGATGCATACTGTAAAGAGGGTATTTACTTCGTCAGTCGCTTAAAAAGCAATGCAATAGTAGAAGTAATAGAAGATTATCCAACCTCTGGTAACATAACAAAACATCAGCTAGTACGCCTTGGTAAAGATGGCTCTACAAAAATGGAGCATCCCCTACAGCTTATAGAGACACAAGACAGTAAAGGCAATAAGATAATTATCATAACGAATAAGCTAGAACTATCTGTAGATGAGTTAAGTAGTATTTACCTCTATCGCTGGCAAATAGAAGTATTTTTCAAATGGCTCAAACAGCAGTTTTGCATTAAGCACTTTTATGGGCAAAGTCCCCAGGCAGTGGAAAACCAGATACTAATAGCACTAATAACACATTGCTTGCTGATGCTGCTTAAATTAAAAACTGGCTATCAGGGTTTAATGCTAAATTTTAAAAGAATGCTAATCACTTGCTTATTAGAAGCATTTAGTACATTTATTCGCAAGCTTCATCGAAAACCTAAGCGGACCTCGAAGGGGCGACGAAAAATTGACCACGAACTAACTTACAAAATGACTCTAAGGCAGGTGATAGCAGGCGAATCAGATCATTTAGATGATCTTACTTATGACCCAGTACTACTGTAAAGCGCATACTGTCAAAATGTGGATAAGGACTACCCCTTACTTCGCCTTTTTGGCAATTTGATCAGGAAATTTAATTGTTAAATTTAAACATATTTAGCTTAATTATCCATAGTTAATTATTGCTATTTTCTGGGTTTGACAATGTTAGAAAATTTTTATGCAACACTACTGCTTTAAAGTAAAAATCCTTTATAACTTTTAGATTTAATTTTTAATTCTGTCATGTGCTGCATGATAGACAATATTTTTAATATTCCCACCTGCCATGTAATTTTTACATTGTTCAATAAAAAAGTCCACAGCAGCGTCCATAAACTGGTCTGTAAAGGCTGCCGAGTGAGGAGTTACCACAACCCTGGGATGGCTTTTTAGTGGATGATCTATGGGAGCAGGTTCCTGGGCAAGAACATCTAAACCGCACCAGGAGATTATGCCTTCATCTAACGCCCAGAGCAGGGCATCTTCATCAACTGTTGACCCCCGACCAAGGTTAATAAACACTGTACCCGGCTTCATTTTCCCAAACAGTTCCCGGTCAAAATAATTAGCAGTTGTTTGGGAGCTTGGCAAGAGATTTACTGCTATTTTGCAATCTGGCAGGATATCATGAAGACTGTCTGGAGTTATCCATTTAATATTATCCTGGAGCATCTTTCCAGGCAAGGTGCGTCTTATGCCGTAGACATTAACATCAAAGCATCCTGCCATCTGGGCCAGGATAGTGCCTATTGAGCCGCAGCCTATGATTGCCATGCTGCATCCCCTGATATCAAAAGACTCTCTGGCAGCATCTGATCTGTAATTCTGTTTAACAGTCTGCACCCGGGATGAGTATATTATTCCCCTGGAGAATGCCAGGATAAATCCTAGGGCATGCTGGGCCATGGGGTAGCCATGATAGCCGGAAGAAGTGGTAAAAAGCACTCCAGAAGCCTCAATTTCAGGGGCAGCAATGTAATCAGCACCAGCTGAAGGGGTTGCAATCCATTTAAGGTTTTTTGCTGCCTCCAGCCATTTTACTGGAAAGGCCCACCCAAAATATATGTCTGTTTGGGGCAGTTGTTCATATATATCATCACTTTTACTGTTGTAAACCTCCACTTCAACATTGGGCAGAGCTTCTCTAATCTTCTTGATATGGTGCTCTTTTATTTTCCAGAAGTCATATTTATGATTTAAATTAATCAGCAGCTTGATAGGCAACACTCCCATTATTTAGCATTTTAATATTATATATTGCTTCTATTCTTTTTAAGCTTTTCCTTCTATATACATAAATCCTCATAATAATTTCACATTTTTACCAGAGATTGTTTAAATACCTCTAGAATCTATATGCCATTTCCTCCATTAAATGTTCTATAATTGTAAGGCGTTTAACCATTTTTAATTTAATACCGGTTTTTTTACAAAAGTCATCTAGTATGGCAATCATTGCCTCACTTCTTACCTGTATTTCTTTGGGAGTGCCTCTTTCTAAACACATCCTCATCAGCTTATTGAGCGTAACCCTGGCATCATCAGTAATGCTTTGGTACATTTCAAAACCCACAACCTGTCTGGACTTTTGCTCTGCAATAATTAAAACCCTGGGAAAATACGGACGTTCATCCTTACTTTCCCGCACAGGAGAGGTCACATAACAGGTATCAATCTGCAGCTGTATATTACCCATACTTCCTGCTTTTTTTATTTTTTGGATAACTATATTGTCATTGATTTTTACCGGTTTATATGAAACTGTTGGATATGGCAGTGATATCTCTTTACTATACCATTGGAGTTTCCCGTTCTCCTCTTTACTATACCTTAAAATTGTTTTCCTTCGTTCCATATCCATTTTAAGCTGACCGGAAATTACATTAGCTGCAACAAAGAGTGTTTGTCTAAGGGCATGGGTCAGAAAAATGCATTCCTCCTGATTTATAAACCAGGGATGATATCCCGGTTCATACCGGCGAAAAATGGGCCAGGCATTTCTGCCCCGAAATGATAACCCCAGTGCCTTGATTTGTTTTCTATCAGCACTGGCTAACATATCTCTGTCTTCAAAAGAGCACATTATACAGTTCTGAAGATGGAGTGCTTCATGCTGGGGAATTATATCAGCGTTTTCCATCAGATTACAAAACCCAAAAATACCTTCATCTCCAAGATATACTCCAAGTGCATAGTGCTCACCACCTCTACCCATCACGGAACAATATCCCATGGTCTTGTCCCTTGGGTTTTCAACACAAATTAAGTCAACATCATAAAGCCATTTCCAGGGTTGCGCATTTTTAAATTCTAAGGCTGCTTGATAAAGCTCTTTTAATTGTGCATCTGTTGGTTTGTCATTATTTCGCATGTATAGACCACTCCTTTTATTTTTAGGTTCTTCCCTGCTGCATTTTTCCTAATTTCTTTTCTTGGTTACCCTTTCATCAAGTAAGCTGGATCCTTGCTGATCCTGGATAACCCAGGTCTAGCACACTTGATGATAATACAGGCAGTATTCATTGAGGTTTAGTTCTATATGTACATTCATGTACAGTATATAATAAATAATCTGCACACGACAAGGATATGTGTGCAGATTACGGCAGGTCAAATAACTGCAAATCTCATAGCAAAAACTCATATTGCTTCATTGAAAAGGTTATGATCATAACTCCCGCTCACCTTCCTTCCCAATTTTGTTTTGATATCAAGCTTTTTATCTAACCCATATCTAATTAATTGGCTGCTTTAGTTTAAAACCTGGTAGTGTTCAAAGAAATATATCTCTTGCTATTTAGTATGTGCCCTTATGACTTCCCACATATCTGCAGGGACAAGGCCCAACCTCCACAGGGCAATACCCTGCAAATTATATCTTTTAGCAATACCTATTTTTGGTACTATACTCTCTGCTGTTTCATAGGGGGCTGAAATTCCCAGCACTAATTTTTCAGTTGGAACATTGGCCGCAGCCATTTCAACTGCCCGCATTACTTGATTTATCGGCTCAGGCTTTGGGCCATAGTCATAAGCCATAATGATAATCCTGTCAGCTGCCTCCCCTAAAGCCCTGTAATCGTATCCCCTATATGCACTGTTAGGAGGATGAATTGTTAAGGTCAATGTCTTATTGTAGGGATTTAATCCTGAATAAAGAAGCTGGACAAACCTTGTAAACCTCTCCTGCACAGCCAACAAGGCCTCTCCCCTTTCTGAAAGACCAAGTCCTTCAAAATTAAGATTAACTCCATCATACATAGCTGCTTCTTTGATAATATTGTCTACAGCAGCTTCCACTGCGTCATCACTTGCTATTAAGGACGAAATAGCCCCAGTTCCATTGGTAAGATGTATAACCATTTCTGTTGAGAAATTATACTTGTAGGCAGTTTCCAGAACAACTTCCCATCCAGGAGGCCTTTGCCAGCCAGTCCCGCTGTTAAGCAGCAGGTTGCCTTCACCATCCATGCTGTACCAACCAAGAGCTAATTCATCAACTACATCAGTATTGCCCCTTGCAGTCTCTGGATATGGTACTCCAAAGAGATTAGTCCAGCTGCTGGTTCTGCTGTCCCCTAGAGCATAAAAGCCTATTACTGTCATTTCTTTAGGTGCCGATATAATATTCACTTCATTTGTGGCACCAATCCATTCTACACTGCAGTTAAAAGCCTCGCTAAAAAAACGCAGTGGTATAAGTGTCCTCCCATTTATAATTTTAGGAGGGACATCTAACGGTACAGGTATTTCATTGATATAGGCTATACTACTGCCGATTTGCAGTTGAATGTTAGTTTGTTTATCTCCAGCCTTAATAGTTTGTGTATTCCCATCCCAATCCACCCTTACATTTAATGCTTCTGCAAGTGCACGAAAGGGCACCAGGGTGCGCCCCTGCTCAATTATTGGTTTCACGTCAAAATTCACTGAAAGGCCGTCAACCATTACAGAAATCCTATCTTCCTGGGCCAGTACTTGCTGTGGCAAGCACCATAATAGTGCAATACATAAAAAGAGTACAATTAATAAACGCTTCATGTTCTCTCTCCCCCTTCAAAATATCATATCCTCCTTGTTCCATAGCAGCCTGCAGTCACGACAAAGAAAATCTCTAGTAATTATAGGATTATTGTTAAAGTGCCAGTAATATAAAAGTAGGCCTAAAAGAAAGCCCGTAACTATAATAAATATCACCCAAACCCAGCACCTCCACTAAACCCAGGAATTATAAAAAGGGAGTTCTTAAAACCAGGATTAATTTGTAATGCCTATGCCCCTTTCACTGGGATTAAGATCATACCAGAACACAATACGTCCATCATCAAGCACTCCAAGGATACGTGTATTTGCTGCTTTTATTGAAACAATATTGGACTCAACTTCAATAGACCACCTTTAACATGTAAAAGTTCCAATTTATTTAGATATCTCATGATAGAAAGACATCATGGCAAAGATTACTACGGTACCGAAATAAGCATATCCTATACTGGCCATGACAGCTAGAATTGGTGCTGCTCCAACCATAAAATTAGCCAAAATGCTAAAAATGGCAGCAACAACTACAACTGGCAGTATAAAACCAAAAACCGTTCCAATGTTATTACTTACAAGATTCCAGGATTTTTTCGCGCCTTGTATTACATCAGTATTTTCAACTACGATAACATAGTCCCAGAATAAGAGCATGAAAAATAATACTAGAAAAACCAATAGAAATAGTAGAGCTAAGGGCCCCAAAATAAAAGCAAATGGTATCAAAACGAACATGGCAAGGAATATAATTAAAAACTGCAGCAGAAAACGGCCAAAAAAATCTTTGCCATACCTTATAAAAGTATCCATATTAAAACTTTCTCCATTTAGGCCAGAAAGGACACTGCCTAAAAAACCGCCTTTAAGGAAAGAACTTAATAACAAAAATATTATAAACATGAATATGGCCGCACCTCCCAGATAGCCAAAGGGTATATTGATATTAAATCCCCCGGCAGCCTGCTGGGGCTCAGAAAGAATCTGGGTCAGACTGGGTATAGCTGTAGGAACAGTAAAGCGAATGCTAAAATCCTGCACTCGCCGCATAATATCTCCTAACTGCAGCAGATCAAGTAATACAGCTATAAAAACCAGGGGTAAAAACTTTTGAGTCAAGGAAAAACCTTTATTTAAATGCATTTAATCAAATCCTTTCTTTTTGTCATAGCAAGAAGCACAAGTACACCAATGTTTCTATAGCAAACATCAAGGCAACGATACAAGTAGAGTGTTTAAAATATGTCTAAAAATAAGGGCAAAATAGGCCATCAAAACCGTTATATTGTCATATTAGCCAGAAGAACCGTCCCCCCGGTTGGTTTTGCAGACTTTGCAGCGGGCGCTGGCAAGAAGCTGCTGTATGGATTCTTTGTTTGTATCCATTAAAGCTGCTACCTGGACACTTGAAAAGCCGCAGATATCACGCAATACTACTGTCAGCCTTTCTCTAACTGGCAGCGCATTAAGAATTTCCTGAAGATGGGGAAATGTATCTTTCCCTTCAGAATGACCTGAAATATGATAGGGGTACCTGGTGAGTGTCAATTCAACTATCTCCCTTGCAGCACCTTGAAATACCTCATCAGTCACTGCGCAAAGCCCCTGCTTTGCTAAATTGTCTAAAGCTTCCAAAGCAATTTTTTCAGCTATAAGTGTATTGCCTGTAATTCGATATGCAAGGTTATACAATTTGGTTGGAAAGCTTACATGTTTCAAATCCAACACCTCTTGATTATTAGTAGCTTGTTGGTATCTGGAGCTCATATTCTCTCTCACCTTGAAGCATTGTCCCAAGACTCTTGAGTCCTAATGTCAAAGTGCTTTCATCCCCAGGGTAAACCTCTATTACCCCATGATTATTCATTGTAGAAATGATTCTGCCCTGCCTTTCAAATCCTTCAGGGCTTCTTAAAACTATTTCCGGCAGATATTCTGGGTAACTGGTCTCTTCTGCCCAGGGCAGTGTATATTCTATTAACAGACGCTGACCTTCCTTTACCACCTTCTCAATAATAACCTCTCGAGACCCATTGCCTATGTTTTGGTTTATAAGCCTTTCCTGGCCATCTTCTATGGTAACCTCAAGATCGGCTCCATCAATTGTTTCATAAAGGTATAGATTGGGCAGGGTAAAGACCATGTAAGAAGTAGGTTCTTGAATGGGATCAAATTCAAAGGTAATATTGACCCCACCTGAAACAGAATCTGTCTGAAAGCCTATTGCGTTTAATCCTATCTGTCTTCTATTTGTAGTATCTAATAAAGAAGCATAATATCTGTTATCTGGCAAAGCACCTGCCACTCTAAAAAAGCTTCCGCTAGCACTTAGCACCCGACCATCTTCTCCTATAGCCGGTCCCTGGGGAGGCATTAAACCAAAACCTATACCCCGTATCTGCTGATTTAAAGGCCATAAAGTCCTTATGTTTACTTCGCTTTTTGTAAGACCTAACACCACAGATTCTAGATCAACCCTGACAGGACCAAACTCTCTAGTTATGCCAGGCCACCACTTGCTGGTACTTGCCAGAACAGGAATTGGGTCTACCGGCACACTAAAGGTCTCTGCCGCTGGCGTTCCCTCAAGCTGAAACTCTATAATAAGTTCCTTGGTATTTGAGTCCACTGGTTGTAAGTTCAGTACATGTTCCTTACCGCCATAACTAAATCCCGATGAGGATTCATAAATCCTGCTCCCTGAATCCCTGACGGTAATAATTATTCCATCGTCATCACTTATTGCTGGATTAGTGTTATAAAATAATACTGTTTGGGTATTGTCCAGGAGGATCCTGGATAATGTTATTTCGTAAGGACCCAGTTTTTTTGTCTTGTGGACCTGTACAAAAAGATCTTCTTTTATAGCCCGGCTGTAAATAGGATTTTGTAATGATACGCTTTTTCCAAGGTTGTACGCAGCAATTGTTAAGCTTCCTGTGCCAACAATAATTACCAGGAGACTCAGCCAGACCACACTTTTAAAGGAAGACAAAAGATGCATAAATGGCTTCATTTTTACACCTGGATAATCCTTCAAGTCAATATCTTTAAAAAGCGGTTCTTTATATTCTTCTAATTCCAGCCTGCACAAGGTGCATTCCTCTAAATGCTGCCGAACCATTTCTTGAATTGGTTTGCTTAACTCTTCATCTGCATATAGGGGCAAAAGTTCTTGAATTAAATCACATTGAACATCATACTCGCTTTTCACCTTGAAACACACCTCTCTTTGCATGTTCTATATAATTAGTACCAGAAATGGCCAAAATGTTACACTTAAATTTAAAAAAATAAAAATTTTTTTCTGGCAAAATATTTTATAGACGCTTCCTTTTTATACTAAATTATGTAAAGTTTTGCCTCGAAATATGTTACAATATTGGTAATAAATATGGGTTTTATCTCGGGGGAGATTGTATATGGCTGGAGAGAAAATCTTGATTATTGATGACGAAAGAGATATTATTCAGCTTGTTACCCTTCTTCTGCAAGACGAGCGGTATCAGGTTATTTCTGCTGAAAGCGGTCAGCAGGCTTTGAAGCTTGCACGAACAGAAAAACCCGATCTAATTATACTGGATGTATTTTTGCCCGATATGGATGGAATTGATGTGTGTCAGGAGCTTCGGCATTTTACCAGTGTTCCCATTTTGTTCTTAAGCTGCAAATGTGACGATATAGACAAAATTGTCGGACTAAGGGTGGGTGGAGATGACTATATTACCAAACCTTTTAGTCCTGGTGAGTTAATAGCCCGGGTTAAGGCACACCTGCGCAGAAGCCGACTGCCGAGCACAATTAACAAGCATAATAGAATATATAGGTATCCTGGTTTGGAAATAGATGTAGCAAGTCATGAAATACGTTTAAATCACTCCATTGTCAACCTTTCTGCCAAAGAATTTCAAATTTTGGCTATCTTAGCCCAAAATCCAAGTCGAATTTTTACTGCAGACCATTTATTCCAATTGGTATGGAATCTAGAAGATTTTACAGACACCCGAACAGTTGCTGTTCATATAAGCAGTCTCCGTAAAAAAATTGAACCTGACCCAGCTAAACCCAGATATGTACTTACAGTAAGGGGTGTAGGCTACAAATTTAATATTCCACAGGATAAATAATTCTTATCCTTGTGAAACTTATACTTCCTGATAGTACAAAAAAATGGCAGGAATGCTTAATCATTTCCCAGGAGGAAGCAAAGTTGGCATATTTAAATGATTACCTGCTGCTCTACTTTTTATGGTCAATTGGAGGGGTGTCTGTTTGTGGCCTTGGCTTGTTTGTCATGGGTAAAACCATTAATATAAAAAAATTGATAATTTTATCAATGACCGCTGCAATCATAATTGCCCCTATCTGGCTCAGCCCAATTACCAATGGATCAAAACTATATTTAACTCATTTTATCTTCATTTTAGTCCTATACAGTACAAAGGACTATAACATCTTTATCTGCACCGGAGCAGTTTTAGCAGGTTTATCCCTTAATATAATCCTGGAGTTATTCTATCACGTGCTTTTTAATATGGGTTTCGATCCGTCCTGGTTAATTCGCGTAGTGCGGGCCTCGCCAGGAGTTTTGACTGGAACTGCTTTGGCAGTAATGGGTCAAAGATGGCTGCACAAAAAAACTCCCCTGGAACAATTTGAGGACTTGAGCAGGATAAAAAATGAGGAACAGGTTCGTGTATTAAAAACGGTACCACTTTCCCAACTGTATACAACTTTTATGATTATAGTGGCAATATCTTCGGTGCACATTACTTCTAACCAGGTCCATATTTATTCAAGGTTTATTCCTTTCATTCTTGTAGGGTCCATATTACTTAGTTATTACTTAACAAAGAAATATTTTTATGCAAGGGGGAGATCTGTGTCCCCAACAGACCTGATGGACTTTGTGATAACTATTCCCATTATTTTTATATACACGATATACATAGGAGGTTTAACAAGCCCGTGGAAAATATTATTTATCCCATTAATTATTTCTAACGCACTAAAAAAGAACAGTGCCTACGGCATTATCAGCCTTTTGATAGCCCTGTCCTCTTTAAAAATCTTTGGTGTTTTGGCATTTACTAATAACAACCATTGGCCACTAGTATTGGATTTATTATATGGCCTAATTTATATATTTATATTCTGCAGTATTAGATATTTTATTTATATAGAAAACTCACTAACCAGAGAGCTTGAAAATGCGCGCCACCATTTGCTGACCAATATTGCTCATGACCTACGCACTCCCATAACTTTAATCCAGGGATATTCTGAGGTGCTGCTTAACAAACCAGATAAACCTTTAATGGAAAAGAAAAAATACCTGGAGCTGATTCTGGATAAATGTAACAGCTTAAAAAAGCTCGCCCAGGATTTGCAGGAACTTTTGCACCTGAAAACTTACCATAATTCTTTGAACTTGGGTAGAGTATCCATTATAAGTTTATTAAACCAGGTTCATAATAAATATGAACTGGACATTAATAATAAGGGAGTATTTTTTGAGGTGCAAAATAAGAAGATACCCCCTGAGGAAATCCAACTGGAAGCAGATCAAGCCAGGTTAGAGCGAGTTTTTGCAAATCTGATTTTTAATGCCGTCAATCATACCCCTCCTGGTGGAACCATTACAATCAGTGCAGATATAACCCCTGATAAAAAGAACGTTTTATTTAGTGTAGCAGATACAGGGCAGGGTATTGGTAAGGATGATATTTCAAACATCTTTGAGAGGTTTTATAGGGGTAATAGTTATAAAAGTCCTAATAAAGGGAATGGTCTAGGTTTAGCCATTGCCAAGGAAATAATTGAACACCATGGTGGTCAGATTTGGGTAGAGAGTGAACCAGAAAAGGGAAGTACATTTTGTTTTACCCTGCCTGTAATGGCTAAGTATAAAAATATTAAGAGACCCCTGTCCTTAAATAATCCACGTATATTTAACACAGTACCACTAGCACAAATTGTATTTGCCTTGATGGTAACAACAGCCCTGATAGGTTCAGAAGTCTCATTTGATGTCCTTACCTTGTTAAAATCTAGTAAACTTTTAATCTTGACTCCCCTTCTATTAACACTATTAACAGGCTTTATCTTATATATTGGGAAAATTCAAAGGCCAATACCTTTTACCTGGAGTAACTTGATAGATATAATTTTATTAGCACCTTTGATTATAATAATTTTGCTGCACACAGGTTATTCAGTAAGTCCCTGGAAAATGCTGTATGTGCCATTTGTTTTTACTAATGCACTAAAGCCAGAAAAGCTTTACGGTCTGTCCAGTATTTTCATAGCTGCAGCCAGTCTAGTTGTACTAGGTTTTATAGGTTTAAGCAACAACATTTCTTGGTTTATAGAGCAAGATCTGGCGTATATAAGTCTTTTTACTGTTATATATTTATTAATCAGGCATTTTATTGCTGTTGAAGCAACCCTTAACCAAAAACTGGCTAATTCTAGAAAAGTATTATTATCAAGAATAACCCATGGTCTACAAAATCCCCTTGCTTCCATTGAAGAAAACATTCAGCTTATGGTCAATAAAATGTCCAAAAGCTGCCACGTACAAAAGGATTATTTGATGAAAGTCTATGAGGAAGCAGTGATATTGCGCAATCTCATAGAAAATTTATTTGAACTAGTTCAAATTGAAGCAAACAGGGTTGTTTTGCAGCCAAAAACTTTAAGTGTGGATGAATTAATAGATACCATTAGTAAAAATATTATTGGAGCTAAGAAAAAAACTCCAGAACTCAATTTAGTCCTTTTTGGCTATAGGCCTTTAGAAAAGTCTGATAAACATGATTTGCCTGTCAAATATGATAGCTACCCTTTAATAAGTCTAGATACTTACCGCCTGTTAAAAGCCTTTTACCATCTCCTTGCTGCTATTTCTACAGATTTACAAACAAGTAATATTACAATTGCTTGTTCCATCATTCCAGGAGAAAAAAAGGTATTATTTCAAATTAAAGCCAGCGGTTGTTATGATAAAACTACTTCACTTAAAGAAGTAAACAACGAGCTAGATGTTATACTTGCAGAAAAAATTATCCAGCTCCATGGTGGCCTCCTATGGCAGGAGCAGGTTAATGGCGAGAAAAATGGATTTTCCTTTACTTTGCCTTTAGTTTAACATTTTATACCCTTACCACCTTTATGGCCCTGAGTAAAATCATACAAAAGTATGATTTTATTCAGGGCATTTATTTTATAGAATATAGCCAAAGTTAGCTGTTTTCTTCATGCATTATTAAGGTTCTGGTTTAATTTAAAAGGGGAGATGGGAAGCTGTGTTGTTCATTGCACTAATGAAGGTTAGAGCCGGCACAGAAGAAGAGAGACTTCTTCGCAGGTTGCATTGGGAAAATCCTGAAGGATTTAATGTAGTTGCTGAATACTGGTTGCACAGCAACAATCCTCATGTTGTTTTAATTTTCGAAGCAAGCAGTTTTGCACCTATAGCACAGGTGACCTCAGCCTGGGATGACATTTTTGATATTACTATTATCCCGGCAGCTACAGCAGAAGAGGGACTGGAATTGGCCAGGAAGATGCTGGAGTAAAAAACTTGCCGGACCAAAATCATACTTTAGTATGATAGCTAGTTTAGGTTGGCACAAGTATCATTAAGAAAAGAAACTACTAAATCAGATAAGCCGCGAAGGCTAAAAACTTAAAATTAGGAGGGTTAATGTATGAGAAAAAAAATGCACCAAAACTGGAAATTAAAGCTGCTCATTCTGTGCCTGGCTTTGTGCCTGTCACTTTTAAGTTCTCCAACAGCTATTGCAGTAGATGGGTATGGTGATGTATTTGCCTTTGGGCATAATAGCAGCGGGACGCTAGGACTTGGCGATACAAAAGACAGGTTTACACCTTCAAAAATTGAAGGCGTGGGACCAATAGTTTCCTTTTCCGCTTCTGGATTAGGCAGGTTCTCCTTGATAGTAAACGATAAAGGTGAGGTTTATTCTTTCGGAAGCAATTTCTATGGCCAGCTTGGTCACGGAGATACCAAAGATAGAACTACACCTGCTAGAATCAAAGGTTTAGGAGCAGCAAAAGCTGTTTCAGCAGGCAGTGGTCATTCATTAGTATTACTGGATAATGGTGATGTCTATTCCTTTGGATTTAGAACACATGGCCAATTAGGGCATAATGCATCAACCCATACCACAAACAGCCCAATTCCAGCTAAAATCGAGGGTCTCGGACCGGTTCAGGCTGTTGCCGCTGGGCACTGGCACTCCCTGATGCTGCTGGAAAACGGTGATGTTTACTCCTCCGGACGCAATAGCAATGGCGAACTAGGACTAGGCCAAGGAGTAGGCACTGGCACCATTAATTTTCCTGTAAAAATCGAAGGGTTAGGGCTAATTAAGGCAATATCTGCTGGACAGTATCATTCGCTAGTGCTTACTAATACAGGCGAGGTCTATGCTTTTGGAGAAAATAAACAGGGCCAGTTAGGCCTGGGGGATACAAACAATAGGTTTACCCCAACTCGTATTACCGGAATAGGAAAAGCTGTGGCAATAGCTGCCGGGGGGTATCATTCCCTGGTAATACTGGAAAACGGTGATGTGCTGTCCTTTGGGCGTAACAATCACGGCCAGTTAGGTGTAAATGCCAACAGATATGACCCGACTGTAACTCCAACTAGAGTAGAAGGATTAGGCAAAGCACAAGCTGTGTCAGCTGGCCGGGAGCATTCCCTGGTGCTCTTAGAAAATGGTGATGTGTATGGTTTTGGACGAAATAACTGGGGTGAACTAGGCTGGAATCCGGCAGCCGGCAGACATCCAGCACCTGCATATAATCCTATTCCAAACAAGATTGCGGGTTTAGGAAGGGCCCAGGCCGTTTCAGCAGGCTACAACTACTCTTTAGTGCTTGTGGGTATTGAGAGAGAAATTTCAGTTAATATCAATAACAAAAGATTGCACACAGATGTTCCACCGGTGATTATCAACGGCAGAACAATGGTCCCCTTGAGGGCAATTTTTGAAGCCCTGGACATGGAGGTGGAATGGATTGCTGAAACCAGGACTATAGTAGGTACAAAAGGTTCAAGCAGGATTCAACTGACCGTGGACAGCATCCAGAGTACTATAAACGGCAGTAATGTTACACTGGATGTACCGGCCACTGTTATTGAAGGCAGAACCCTTGTGCCGGTAAGATTTATCGCTGAAAGTACCGGCCAACAAGTAGGATGGGATGCCAGAACCAGGACAGTCAATATAACTTCCGTTGAGCCGGGTGATTGGTTTCGAAATTAAACTACAGACCAAATAAATTTCCATCTATTTCACAAATCTTAGAAAATGATAAAAAGGAAAGGGGCCCCAGGTAAAGCTATCTGTTGGCCGCTTTCCTTTTTGATTTTTTAAAAAAACTTTAAGTTCATTTGACACTGTCTTTAAATCAGGATGCTATATTTAAACCAAGATTAAAATTATGGTGGGTAATACAATGAAAGATGTACGTGTAATTTTCCCCAAGCTAACAATTTTTATTAATGATATGATTTGCCCCAAAAATAATTCTGTCATAATACTTGACAATTTTCATGTGATTAACAACTTTGAAATCCATAACCTCCCAGCAAACCTTCATATATATTTGATAAGCAGTTCTATTTTAAAGGAATATGATATTTGGCTTTCTATCATTTCAGGAAACTTAGTAAAGGCTAAAGCTGAGTGCAGAGAATTAAAAAATTTCATTGCTAAAACAAATAGGGATATTATGTTTAAATCCAGCTCCCCTCTAGAAGATATTATATCTGAAATCAATATAGCCCAAGCTAAAATATCTGTTCTGGAAGGTGAAACTAATAGCCTTGAATGTTTTATCAGTTCCCTCGCTAAATTAAAAAAAGAAAGCTGCCTGGTAATAAATTTTTTTACCACAGGTATCACTGATCTAGCGCAAAGCCAGTATGGTATGGGTGGAAGGTTGAAGTCTGCAGCTAATTTTTATTTATCAAGATTGCCTGCTATAAAAGAAATAGAAAGTTTCCCTTCTTTTGAAGCAGTTTGCTCCCTGATATTAAGTGAGATATTTTATGAATTCAACAAGATAGATAGTGCCCAAGAATATGCGCAAACTGCCTTAAAAATAGATAACATAGATTTTAAATGGGATTACCTTGTTCCCATTTATTTTATACTTTGCAAGATCAAAATAATGCAGGGCCAACCCTATGCTGCTTTAGAGTTATTAAATATTCTAGAAAAGAAACTTATTAAAAAAGAACAACAATACAATATTCCTACACTATTAGCTCATAAGGCAAGAATAGCAATAAAAATGCGAGATTGCCAGGCTGTTCGTAACTGGGTAAATACCTGTCAATTAACTGTTTATAGCGAGTTTTGTGTTTTACAACACTACCAGTATTTAACACTGATACGTACCCTGCTGTATATAGGAGAACCTGATAAAGCCCTGATTCTGTGCGAGAGAATGATTGTCCTGACTGAGGAAACAGGAGGCCTGGGCCAACAAATAGAAGTACTTATTTTACAAGCACTAAGCTATCAAGCTTTAAATCGTATGGATGAGGCATTGAGAAGTCTCTATGCTGCTTTACATAAAGGAGCAGACGAAGGTTATTATCGAGTTTTTATTGATGAAGGTGAACCTTTGTTTAGACTTGTTAAAATGTGCAAAGTTCAACAAGGGCTCCTTCCAATAGGACAGCAAACCTCTAAATTATATGAATATACTGATAAATTATTAAAGGGATTTATAAGGGAGAATAGGACCCTGGCAGCTCAAAACTCTGACCTTTGTACTGAAACAGCCAGGTCCTTGACTACCCGGGAATTGGAAGTGCTTAAGCTTATAGCTTCAGGCTATTCTAATCAAGCTATAGCAGATACATTATTCATCAGCATTATAACAGTAAAAACTCACTTACAGAATATCTATAGAAAGCTAAATGTAACTAGTAGAGTGCAAGCCATAGCCCTTGTGAATGAGCTTAATCTTTTACAATACTGACACTATTTGCTCTTTTACTTCAAAATAAAAAAATCATACTTTCGAATGATAGCTAGCATAGCTTGCCAGATGTATCATAAAGAAAAACAGTATTTCACATGAATAAAGGAATGTAAAGCTAATAATAGGAGGGGATATTCTTGAGAAAAAGATGGTTGCCTGTTGTATTAATTATCATGCTCGTTGTGATAGGGACTATTGCCGTTGGCTGCGGCAGCTCCAAAAAGAGTAAAACTGAAAACGCAGCTAAAAGCAGCACACCAGCTGTGGAACCGAAGGCTGACCACTCAACAGTTGCTAATGAAGCAGCGGAAGCAGATATACCCTGGATAAATTTAAAGGGTATTGTGGATCTGGTTAATCTAGTGCAAGAAATGACCTGGACAATTGATGAGGATACTTTTGTCTATGCCCATCTGGGCACCGAATCAGTAAAAGGCGTCCAAACAGATGTAATTCAAATTGAGGTTACAGGGGAGTATGATGACGAGGATGAAAGGGTTGTTTTTTGGGTTGACAGCAGCGGCAGGATCATGCGGGCATTAATGAATGATGTAGATACTCCAACTGAGATGCTGGAACATATGAGTGTTTACCTGCTGGCTCCTCTTCTTCCCTTTCAACTGTCAAGTGAGCAAAACCTTCAACTCGCATTATCCGGCAAGAACGTACCAGGTTGGACAGTAACCGACCGCGGTAAGAAAAGAGAAACCATTGGCGGTAAATCCGTGGATGTCTCCACTATAGAAATACAAGCCAAGGATATGTTTTCTACAGGTGCAGGTGAATACACCATTCAATTCCGTTTCGGAGATTTTGGTAACATGAGACTGCTGTTAGGATGGAATGTACTGGACGGAGGTCAAGAAGGGGAGGATTGGGGCAGGTTTAGTATAGAAACCATAACCTTCCGATAGGGCCAGAAATAACACTGAAAAAATCCCCTTTAAGCTTTAAAGGGGATTTGCATCTTTTCTTGTTTTATCAAGATTAGCTTTTAATTTTCAATCTGCTTGGCTGCATGCCAGCCGGCAAGGCCGCCCAGGATGACTGCAGGTTTTTTGCCTGCCATTTTTAGAATGCTAGCAGCAATGGTGGAGCGGACACCACTTGCACACAAAATATAAATTGTCCTGTTATCAGGAAGTTCCTGGGCCCGCACCTTTAAATCATGTAAGGGTATGTGGATGCTGTTGCCCAGGCTCCTTGCCCTTGCCAGCTCCTCGTTTTTCCTAACGTCAAGAATTGCAATGTCACGAGAAGCAGATAAATATTGTTTTAGTTCTGCCGGGGAAACAGTCTCAATGGAGTTTATCTCCCCGCCCCTTGTCTCCCACTCAATTATTCCAGAACCTAGAAAACCTCCAACATTATCAAAACCAGTTCTCCTGCAGGTCATATATAAAAAGGCTAGCGATGCTTCACTAAAATCATTGGTTAAAAAATATATGGGTGTTTCCACGTCCACAAACCAGCCAAGATAAGAAGCCAGGCTGCCCTTGGGAATATAAAGTGAGTTTGGAATATGACTTGTGCAGAATGCACCTTCATCCCTGACATCAACTATCTGGCCTTCTGAAAGGCTTTTAGGAAGGGAGCTAACCCTGATTGCCGGAAGCTTGACAATATCCCCAAGGAAAGGTGCGCCTTTTACATTGCAAACCTCCATTTTTTCAAAATAGGGAGGCTTTGGCAGTACCTGCCCCACATTATTAATAAAATCCTCTTTTGTTGCATACTGCAGCCTGGGATTATACAGTCTTTCATACCCTACTGTTGTCCAGGGGCGGTCCTGAATGGCAGTGCCGCATGCAGAGCCGGCTCCATGTGCCGGGCAGAGGAGAACATGGTCACCTAAAGGAAAAATCTTCTCCATAATGCTGTCATAGAGAAGGCCTGTCATCTTTGGGAGATTTTCCCTTCCATAAAAGTCTGTCCTGCCAACATCTCCTGCAAAAAGACAGTCACCTGTGAATACCATATAAGGCTGATCCTTGATATAAACTGCATAGGACATATGGCCAAGGGTATGGCCGGGAGTATGCAGGGCTTGAATGGTTAGGCTGCCTAATCTAATGGTATCATAATCTTGGATAAAAGTACCATAGTTAAACCCTAAATCCTCATAACCTGAAATATATACAATGGCACCGGTAAGCTCGGCTAGTTCTCTAGAACCAATAATATAATCCTCATTGCGATGGGTTTCCAAGATGGCAGTAATATTCATCCTGGCCTTACGCGCTTCTTCCAAATATATTCCCACATCCCGTCTTGGATCTATTACTACTATTTCTGAACCATCTCCAATCATGTACGACCAGTGGGCTAAACCTGGAGTTTCTATGCGTTTAAAAAACATTGCCTTCAGTCCTTTCTGGATTTAATATTCAGTAATACCCTTATATTATCTCCATAATATCAGTCACAATAAATAGATGGTATATCCCGGTTCTATTCTTCATATAAATTTCATATTTTCTGACAATATAGTTCTCTAAAGCGTTTCTTTGCCCTGGAAAGTATTACCCTGACAGAGGCTGGGGATTTTTCTAAAACAGCTCCAATTTCCTCAAAGCTGCATTCCTCTATCTCTCTTAGGATAATTACAGTACGGTAGGATTCTGGCAATAATTGTAAGACTTGAATTATCTCTCTGGACAGCTCCTTGTTATCCCAGACATGTTCAGGCTTATTTTCCCTGGATGGACACACTGAATTTTGGACTGTGTCCAGATGCAGGTGTTTTTTATCCTGCCTCAAATGCTTAAGATAAACCCTGCGGGCTATTGCCATAAGCCATGTTAAAGGGGCACTTTGTTCTTTAAATGTCCCACAGGAGAGAAAAGCCTGAAAAAAGGTCTCCTGGGTCAAATCCTCTGCCAGGCTGGTATTAGCCGTAACATATAAAAAATATCTATATATTGTTTTATGATGAGTTCGATAAATATCAATAAAAGAAAGCATTGAATATACCTCAAAAACTTATTTAAAAACCTTTATTAATATTTATACATAACATTAAATTTTCCTGTAAAATTCATTGGAAAAAATTTGGGGTAAATGCAAAAATTTAGTACGCTTTGCATAGAATAATTCTACTGCCTATAACTGCCTATAAATAAAGAAAACCCTCATTTAAGAGAGTTAGCTTCAATAAAAGTGAAGTAGGTTCATCCATGATAATAAGTTCTGTATGGTGGGATAATGCTAAAGCCAGAGAATATTTCATCTTCATGCCCTTGGATATCATAAAGGGGAACCTGTTAATTCAAAATAGGCTCCCACACTCTCTGCATCAACATTATAGGCGATAGGCTTGGATCTTTGCAAAATAGCGATTGGACTGTATATGTGCTTCCTACTTGTCTTGATAGTGAGTTTTGCATTGAGCTATTTCAATATTTCCTTCATGTATTCGATATACAAGTCGGTTTTTCTCATCGATTCTTCTACTCCAAAACCCTGACAAATTCTCCCCTAATGGTTCTGGCTTGCCTATGCCTTCATAACCGTTACGGTCAATATCCTTGATAAGAAGGTTAATCCTTTTTAATGTCTTTTTATCTTGAGTTTGCCAGTATAGATACTCTTCCCATGCTTGATTTGACCAGATTTTATTCATCTGCTGCCTCAATTAACTCATGAGCAAATCCTTTTCCCGCATCCAATTGACTAATAGATTTTTTTAGTATCTGCTGGTTATAATCATTGTAAAAACCATCTCTTCTTATTATTTCAAAAGGAATTCCTCCATAACTTACTGATTGTCTGACAAAAATATTAATTGCAGTTGTCATGTTCATACCTAAATCTGCAAATAGTTCTTCAGCCTGCTTTTTCAACTTTTCATCCATACGTATATTGACATTGGTGGTTGCCATAATTGATACCTCCTTTTTTCCATCTGTAATGATATTGTAATATTTTATAGCCACCTAGTCAATACATTGCATTGCGATAACGTAATTTTATTTATATTAGTTTATATTAATCTAATAGCTGATAGCTATTAGCCAGGAGAACCGTCCCCCTGGTTGTTTGCTTTTGGGCCTGTATATCTTTATAATAAAAGTATTAAAAACAAGGAGTGGGTGTTAATGGTTACTATCCAGTTAACCCGGGGGATGATAAGCTATCCTGAAGAATCAAAGGGAGTAATAAAGGTAGAAGCAGGTGAAGATACAACCGTGGAGGAAGTACTATTTAAAGCCAATATTAATTTAAAAGAGGTTGGCATGGTCTTGCGTGATCAAAAAAAAATTGACCTTAATGAAAAGGTCAATGAAGGTGACTACCTGCATGTCCTGCCTGTTATCTGCGGAGGCTAGAGTACAGGTTAAGGCAATAATCTTGTGGTCCCAATTCTAAGGGAGCTGCGGTAAGCCTTGAACCCTTCTGCATATACGGTCATGCATTGGAAGCCCCTGTATCTGGCACTTACATCCATGAGTGTTAAAACATCAATTTGGTCGTGCTCCTTTAACCACTGCAGCTGACTTTCATGGGCTTTTAACATTTCTGTTTTCTTGTTAATATAGTTTCCTATATCTACATATTCCTCTGGATTAAAATTAACACCTGCATAGGTATCCATAAAGTATATGTGAGGAATATGTTCAAATGGTTCATGAGTAGTTTTAATGTGTGTTACTCCTGCAAAAAAAGATGCAGCAATTGCCAGTCTGCTCACTGCTTCATGATCACCATGGTAATCCTCTGTAGGGTGAGTTATTATCACATGGGGTCTGCATTGTCTAATGGCATCTATAAATAATGCCCTGGTTTTAATATCCACCTCTATTTCACCATCAGGCAGGTTTAGAAAAATGACCTCGGCACCAATGGCCCTGGCTGCGTTTACGGCTTCTTTTCTGCGCACCTCTCCCAGCTGGTCAGGGGGGATATTAAAGTGACCCTTGTCTCCGTTAGTGGCATGACACATGAAGACCCTCCAGCCTAGATCTGCATACTTTGCCAGGGTTCCCCCACAAAACAGTTCAAGATCATCAGGATGGGCACCAATGCCCATGACCGTAAGCTTTTCCAAATAATCCACCCCTTCAAATAACGCTTTTAGTAAAGAAAATGTCCATATGAACGAACCCTAATTAAATTTCCCAGCAATTGTTGGTCCATGGAGGCCAAAAAGCCGTGATGATTTGCACTGTTTGAGCGAAGCGAGTTTGCAAAGCATAGGCTTTTTGGCTGGAATGGGCCTTAGAATTGCTGAAATTTAATTCCAGGTGAGGGAATATGACATTTTCTATCCGCATTCTATCCGTATTAAAACAGACAGCGCCATTGTTAGTTTTGATTACCCTGCTCATGAGCTTATGAAAGACTTATTTGCTCCCTTTCATCAAGGTTTACTTTAATAGTATCTCCAGGTTTGTACTTGCCTTCGAGAATTGCAATAGATAGGGTGTTTTCTAGCATCCGCTGTATCAATCTCTTTAAAGGTCTTGCTCCATATACTGTGTCATAGCCTTTTTCAGCTAGAAAGGCCTTCACCTGGTCAGATACCTCAAGTTCATATCCTAGACTTCTAATTCTCCCAGCCAAAAGCTGTATCTGAATATCAACTATATCAATAATATGCTCCCTGGACAACTGATGGAACACAACAATCTCATCAATTCTGTTGAGAAATTCCGGTCTGAAATGACCCTTTAACGTGTTCATGATCCTCTCATGTAATGCGTCATCATCATGAACCTGTGAAAAGTACTGGCTTCCAAGGTTTGAAGTCATTATGACAACAGTATTTCTAAAGTTAACTGTCTGCCCCTGGCCATCTGTAAGACGACCATCATCTAATAGCTGCAGGAGTATATTAAAAACATCTGCATGGGCCTTTTCAATTTCGTCAAAGAGAATTACTGAGTATGGCCTGCGGCGAACTGCTTCAGTAAGCTGCCCTCCCTGGTCATAGCCCACATACCCTGGGGGGGCTCCCACAAGCCTTGAAACTGAATGCTTCTCCATGTATTCACTCATGTCAAATCTAAGCATTGCTCTTTCATCATTGAACAGGAAGTGGGCTAGAGCCTTTGCAAGCTCTGTTTTGCCTACACCAGTTGGTCCCAGGAAGATAAAGGATCCCAGGGGTCTGTTGGGGTCAGACACGCCGGCCCTTGAGCGTCTAATGGAATTAGAGACTACCTCAACAGCCTTATCCTGTCCTACCACACGCTGCTTTAGCAGCTCCTCCATTTTAAGAAGCTTTTGCACCTCTCCCTGGAGCATTCTGCTTACAGGAATACCAGTCCATTTGGACACAATTTCTGCTATGTCCTCCTCATCAACCTCTTCCTTTAGCATTTTTGAGGATTTCTGAAGCTCATTTAATTGTTCATTTGCTGCCTCAAGATCCTTTTCAAGCTGTGGAAGAATTCCATAGCGTATCTTGGCAAGCTCATTTAAATCCATCTCTCTTTCAGCCCTGGCTTCATTGATACGGGCTTTATCTATTTCTTCTTTAATACTGCGTATTTTCTGGATTATTTCCTTTTCCTGTGCCCAGTGGGCCTTTTTCCCTGCGAGCTCCTCTCGGTAATTGGCAATTTGGCCTTGTATGGCTTCTAACTGCTCCCTGCTTCCAGGATCATTCTCCTTTTTTAAGGCCTCGGCCTGCACCTCTAGCTGTCTTACCTTTCTTTCAATAGAATCAATGTCACCTGGCATGCTGTCAATCTCTATTCTCAGCTTGGAGGCAGCCTCATCAATCAGGTCTATAGCCTTATCAGGCAGGAATCGTTCTGTCAGGTAACGATGGGATAGGGTTGCAGCAGCGATTAGGGCACTATCCTTTAAACGCACTCCATGGTGCACCTCATATTTTTCTTTCAGTCCCCTTAAGATGCCAATAGTATCCTCAACACTAGGTTCTCCAACATAAACCTGCTGGAAACGTCTTTCCAGGGCCGTGTCCTTCTCTATATGCTTTCTGTACTCATTTAAAGTAGTAGCCCCAATACACCTCAACTCTCCCCTTGCCAGGGCAGGCTTTAACATATTTGCAGCATCCACCGCACCTTCCGCGGCACCTGCACCCACCAGAGTATGAATCTCATCAATGAACAGCACTATTTCGCCCTGGGCATCCTTGACTTCCTTTAAGACAGCCTTTAATCTATCCTCAAATTCACCCCTGTACTTTGCTCCGGCAACCATGGCTCCAATATCTAAAACAATCAGCCGCTTATCCTTCAGGGTTTCAGGCACTGAGCCTTCTACCATTCTCTGGGCCAGGCCTTCGACAATAGCTGTTTTTCCCACACCTGGCTGACCTATAAGAACTGGATTGTTTTTTGTTCTCCTTGACAACACCTGAATTACCCTGGTAATCTCCTCATCCCTGCCAATAACAGGATCAAGCTTGCCCAGCTGTGCCTGTTCAGTAAGATCATGACCAAATCTTAATAAGGCCTCATATTTATTTTCTGGGTTAGGATCTGTAACCCTTTGGCTTCCCCTTATATTCTGAAGAACCTGAAGTATCTTGTCCCTGGTTATTCCCTTTTGTTTTATCAGACGCCCTGCTTCCCCAGGAGCTTGTTTAACAAGTGCTAAAAGCAGATGTTCAGTACTTAGATACTCATCCTTCATGCTGACAGCTTCTTTCCAGGCTTCATCAAATACCTGACGCAGGGGCTGGCTGATATACACATCCATGCCGCCTTGAACCTTTGGTTCCTTGTCCAGGCTTCTTTTTACACTTTGTACAAATTCAGCTGGGTTTATCTCCAGGCCCGAAAGGATTTTGGAAACTACACCTTCCTTTTGCTCAATCAGAGCAGCACAAAGATGGTCAGGTGTAATCTGCTGATGCTGCATTTGTTCCGCCAGGCTTTGAGCAGCTTGAACAGCCTCCCCAGCTTTTACAGTTAATTTATCAAGTCTCATAATCTCACCTCATTTCTAAACTTTTATAATAATTTAATACAAAACAATTTTTAATTAACCCTTTGCTTTTAAACAAAACTTATTAAAAATACTACATAATCTTTTCTCTGGGATTATAGTTACTTATGTCCTGCAGTTTTCTATAGAGCTCTCTTTCCTCTTCAGTTAAATCAGGTGGAACTGCCACATCCAGGGTCACTAAAAGGTTTCCCTTCTCTTTTTCACTACCAAGTCCCAAACCCTTTAATCTTAAGACTTTACCTGAGCTGGTTCCTGGAGGAACTGTAAGACTTATTTTGCCCTTTGGGGTAGGAACCTGAATTTTTGCTCCTAATGCGGCTTCGCTGGGAGTAATGGGTACATTTAGCTTTATATCTGCACCGTCTATTTTGTACAGCTTGTGCTCATTGATCCTTACAACAAGATAGAGGTCACCGCTTTTGCCGCCCCTCATACCAGGCTGCCCCTTACCTGCCACCCTTATTTTTTGTCCATCTTTTACTCCGGCAGGTATTTTTATTTTCAATGTACTTCCGTCAACGTTTACCTGAGCAGTAATCCCGTTATATGCTTCTTCAACAGAAAGTCTTATCTCAGATTCAACATCATTACCTGTTGAGGCTGTATTGCCCCTGGCAGAGGAACCAAATCCAGAAGTGTCAAATCCGGAGTTGCCATATCCGCGGGCATCCATGCCATCAAAGCCTCCAAAGAATACTTTAAAAAAGTCGCTAAAATCAGCATCATGGCCGTTCATATTTGTATAGAATTTATAGCCGCCATTTTGTTTGCCCCTTGAAAAGCCATAAAAATTAGTATTAGCCTTCTGCCAGTTTTCCCCTGGCCCAAATCTATCCCAGTTAGCGCCTAATTCATCGTATTTTTGGCGTTTTTCTGGATCACTTAAAACCTCATAGGCCTCAGCTATTTCCTTGAACCTACTTTCAGCATTCTTATCTCCCTTGGTTTTATCAGGGTGATATTTTTTCACCAGCTTTCGATAGGCACTTTTTATTTCCTTTTCACCAGCTTTTTTATCCACACCTAGAGCTTCATAATAGTCCTTGTAATTCATTTCTTATCACCCCCGTAAATGAAGACTATTTTTCCCATTCACCCAATCTTTCCATGAGCTCGAGAATTATTTTTACCCCTGCAAGGTTTACACCCTTTTCCTGGGTCAGAAATCGAATATATTTTACTTTTTTTACATCCTTGTCACAGTATAAACGTGTGTTGCCAGGTGTTCTTTTAGGGCTGATAAGACCTTCCTCCTCATAGATTCTTAAGGTCCGCGGATGTACATCTGCAAGCCTTGCAGCTACACTTATAAAATATATCCCTTCTTTCCCATTTAGCGTCATAAAAATCACCCTCTACGTTTTAACTGAAAGGCAAATTAAGCTAATAAATCCTACTCGCCTTAACAGTAATTATTACTAATAATAAAATTATAAAATATAACAATAATATTGTCAAGTTTATTTGCATTGTTGTTTTCATATTTTCTAGTATTATATTGACACTTCCGGACTTTTGTTATTCAAAAAATCTAATTAATGAAAAGCACCCCACTCCCCTTGGTTTGTGGAAAGTGAGGTGTATTCCTCTTGTACTATATTTTTGCATCCTGCTTTCTATTATTAGCACCTCTAATTTTTTCGTTGTCTACTGCAGAACTTCCCTTGAGCAGCTTTTCATACCACAATCCATGTCGGTGCTTGACATAATCTAAATCCACCTTGCCCGTAAACATTCCCCTTAAAAGAGGCCTGTTTTCTTTAAAGATAAATGCTGCCAGATGACCAATTATCCCAAACAATAGTAGGAACGTTGCAATGTTATGAACAAGGGTTACCCAGATCATAAAGTCGTAATTGACATTAACAAAGCTAAAGTTTTTATATACCTTGATTAGACCTGTAATAATAAGGATTAAAAGATTCAACCCTATGAAAAAGTAGGCCAACCTTTGTTCTGCAAGATATTTGTCCGACGCAGGTTCCTTGCCAAAGCCCAGCATGGCTTTAATAATTAAATATGACTCTTTTAAATCGCCCCTTTTAGGAAAGATGTCAAATTGCTTTAAGCTTACATGGTAGATAATATGGTAAGTTACTGCCAGCAGCAACACAATGGCTGCTGCATAGTGAATCTGGCTGTTTATCACAAAGTTATCTGACCAGGAAAAGCCCGGTACATTGACAAGACCGTATCTCCGATACATGGGCATTTGACCAAACCCGGAAAACAAAAGCAGCAAAGTGGAAATTGCAACAGACCAATGGACAAGTATTACAGACAATGAATGTCTCTTAACCTTGTTCTCTTTTTTTAAAATTTTCTCTCCCATTTATCTTTCCCCCTTCATTGTTTTGTAGGATGCAATAGCTGCCGCAAAAATACCTGCTATTGGGGCTATAAGCATGGCCTTACCCATGCCATTTAGTTTTTCCAGGGGATTTTCAGCACCATGCATTCTTAAGGTATTCTGCTCTTCCTTTAGCTTATTGTCAATCACATCAAAGGAAACAGGAGAAACGTAGTAAGTGGAAGTGCCTCCATTTTCCTTATCTCCGTAGATAAAGCCTCCCATGTTCTGGGCTAAATCCTCTGCGTATTGCAGCACCTCATCCCTTAAGCCAAAGGTCATGGCATTATTTGGGCAGCCGGCAGCACAGGCTGGCTTTTCCCCTTTTGATATAAGGTCCTGGCAGAGATCACACTTGTACATAACTCCTCCCCCTGCCAGCTTGGGTGCAAGCTTTAAATACATCCCCACTCCTGCCTGTCTTTGAGGTATCCCCCAGGGACAAACATCCTTGCATTTAGAACCTCCCATACAGAAGTTGTGATCAATGGTAACTGCACCTTCTCTTGTCTTTTCCATAACACCAAAGGGACACATTTTGGCACAGGGAGGATTGTCACAGTGCATGCATCTTCTGGGAATGGATAATTCATAAGTTTTCCCCTTGTCCTCCACCTGGATGTTTTGCACGAAAATCCAGTTATAGGGAGTTAAGCGATTAGTTATATCCCGTTTTCCGCTCCAGTCCTCATGCTTTTTCTGGGGCCAGTAATCTGGAATATTATCAATTGGCTCTGGATACCTGTGCCCATTTTTCACTCTGCATGCTGTAACGCATTTTGGCGTATCAAACTCCTTACATCCATCACACCTGGTCATGTCAATAACTGTAGCATACTGCCCCTTGGAGTTTTCTGCATATACAGGACCTGCAGCAGCTCCTGTTACTGCAGTGGTGGTTATTGCAGCAGCTGCTGCAGTTCTTTTTATAAAATCTCTTCTACTTATAGAAGCCATGATAATTCCTCCCAAAACCTTTTATTGTGCTTTTTATTATACCATATATTTGCTTAGTATTTACGTAATTTTTATAATTTTTTTGCTTTTTAAACAAACAAAAAAACGTATCAGATAACTAGATATCTAATACGCTTAAATAAACCAGAGCTTTAATAATAATATGCAAAAGACACCAGGAAGATTATCTTCTTTTATTTTCACATAGTATATACGAAAATAATTAAGACCTAGTAAAGTGCTTTTTAGGCACTATTGTAGTGCTATCTCAGTGCCTATTGTAGTCCTATTGAAGTTGATAGAGCTTGTAATACATACCTCTTCTTTTAAGGAGCTCCTGATGGCTTCCACTCTCTATTATCCGCCCCTTATGAAAAACTAGTATTTTATCTGCATTTTGAACCGTGGATAGTCTATGGGCTACAATTATAGTGGTTCTGTTCTTTGAAAGCTTTTCCATTGCATTCTGAATGATGGCTTCCGACTGGGAATCAATGTTGGCAGTTGCCTCATCTAATATTAGAATCTTTGGGTCAAAGGCAAGGGCCCGGGCAAAGGCAATAAGCTGCCTTTGTCCTGTGGAAAGGGTAATTCCCCGCTCTTTAACCTGATAATCATAACCACCAGGAAGCTTGCTGATAAAATCATCTGCACCTACATGACCGGTGGCTTTTTTTGCAATTTCCTCATGAATCCTGCTGGAATCAAGGTGGATGTTGGCCATAATACTATCAGAAAAAAGAAACACATCCTGCATTACAGCAGCAATGCTCCTTCGCAGGCTGGCCTGGCTCAGCTCTTTAATAGGCATGTTATCAATAAAAATATCTCCCTTTTGAACGTCATATAATCTATTAATCAGGTTTATAACAGTTGTCTTTCCCGAACCAGTTGGACCCACTAGAGCTACAGTTTCCCCGGGCCTTATTTCAAAGCTCACATCCTTTAAAACCCAGTCCTGATCATTATAGGCAAACCAAACATTTTTAAACTCTATTTTACCCTGGACCTCTTTTAAAGGAATAGGAGTAATAGGATCCTTCACAGTTTCTTTTTCATCCAGGAGCATGAAAATCCGTTCAGACGAAACTACTGCACTTTGCAGTTGGGTGTATTTCTGGGTCATATCATTTATAGGTTGAAACAACCTTTCCGTATAGTTTATAAAGGCATACAATACTCCCAGCTGCATAGTGTCCTGAATTACCCCTGCACCACCATACCAGATGAGCAGCACCAGGATGAAAAAAAAGATTATATCTATTGAAGGCCTAAATAGAGCATGGGCTTTAATGGCCTTTAATTCAGCTTCATAATGCTCCTTGTTAATAGTTTCATACTCTTTAAATCTGCTCTCCTGCTGGTTAAATATTTGTACTATTTTCATGCCAGTAATATTTTCTTGAATAGACGAGTTCAGGGCGGCAAGCTTAACTCTAGCCTGTTGAAAAGCCCTTTGGGCCACCTTTTTATAAACATTTGTTGCAAACAGAATTAACGGTATTGATATAAGGCTGATTGCTGCCAGCCGCAAATCCAATTGGAGCATGACAATTATGATGGCGGCTATAAGAATAAAATCCCTGATAAAACCTATTAATACCTCGGTAAACATTTCATTAAGATTGGCAGTATCATTGGCCACCCGGGTAACAAGCCTGCCTACAGGGTTTTTGTCAAAGAAAGACAGGGATAAGCCCTGGAGATGGGTAAAGACCGCCTCCCTTATATCATACAAAATCCTCTGGCTGGCATAGTTTAAGAGATAGTTCTGAAGGTAATTGGCCGCAAAGCCCATGGTTATAATGGTAAAATATATAATCACCAGCTGAATAATATTATTAAAATTACCGTCACCTAAAATATGATTATCAATGGCAATCTTTACTATATAAGGCCGTGCTACAACAACCCCTGAAACAACCATAATGAGGATTAAGGAAAATATCACATATCCCCAGTATGGCCGAACATATTTTAAAAGCCTTTTTATTAACTGCCAATCATAAATTTTCCCTGAAATGGTTTCTTCAGCAAAAGTATTTTTACGCATGGGCATCACCCTCGTCAATTCTTTCTTCCTCTAGAAGCTGCATCTGGTACATCTTATAATAAAGGCCCTGATCATCCTGTATAAGCTCATCATGTTGTCCCTGCTGCACTATCCTGCCCTCATCCAGGACAATTATTTTGTCTGCATTCTTCACAGCAGATATTCTGTGGGAAATTGTGATTGTACTGCGATTTTGCCTGCAGCCATCTAAAAAGCCCAGTATCTTTTCTTCTGTTGCAGTATCTACTGCAGACAGGCTATCATCAAGTATCAGGATTGAGGGATTTACTAGAAGTGCCCTGGCTATGGCAATTCTCTGCTTCTGTCCGCCTGAAAGGGTAATACCCCTCTCCCCCACAACTGTTTCAAATTTATCGGGGAAATCCATAATATCATGGTATATGGAAGCAGCTTTAGCTGCCTCAACTATTTTTTCCATGGATGCTTCTGGATACCCAAAGGCTATGTTTTCCTTTATAGTCTTGGAAAATAAAAAGCTGTCCTGGGGAACATAGCCAATGTTCCTTCTTAAAGTCTCAATTGGAATGGTATGGATCTCTTTGCTGTCTATAAACAGACTACCCCTGGGAGTATCATAAAGCCGCAGCAGTAAATCTGCAATTGTGGACTTTCCACTACCGGTTCTGCCAAATACAGCTACAGTTTCACCCTGCTTAACTGACAGGGAAAAGTCCTTTAACACCCTTTCTGAGGTGCCAGGATAAGAAAAATTAAGATTTTTAAACTCAATACAGCCTTTAAAGGTTCTTATGGATTTATCCACTACCTTATCATCAACAATCTCCGGTTTTTCAGCTAATAATTCATTAATTCTTGCCATGGAGGCAGTTCCTCGCTGGAGCAGGTTAATAACGTAGCCAATGGCCATCATGGGCCAGGTAAGAAGCATTAAATATCCGTTAAAGGCAATAAAATCACCAATGGATATCCTCTCATTTATCACAAGGTATCCTCCATATCCCAGGACTACAAGGAAGCTTATGCTTGCCAGGTATTGAATAAAGGGATACAAAAATCCTGAAACCCTTACCAGTCTCATATTGGTCTCAATAATATCCCTGCTGGCTTTATTAAACTTATCTATTTGAACCTTTTCAAGGACAAAGGTTTTCACAACCCTCATGGCAGATATATTTTCCTGCACCTTATCAGTTAGAGCCGCAAAGGCACCCTGGACAATTTTAAATCTTTCATGAATTATCTTGTTGAAACGAGTAACTGACAGGGCTATGATGGGCAGTGGAGCAAGGGCAATTAAGGTTAAGCTTGGGTCAATAGTAGTAACCATGACAATGACGGCAAAGCCCGTAATGATTACAGCATCAGCAACCATGACCACTCCGCCGGCAAAGGCCATCCTTACAGCAGTCACATCATTAGAAGCTAGAGCCATTAAATCCCCTGTTTTAGTGTTATCATAAAACCTAGGGTCTAATAGGAGCAAATGCTTAAAAATCCTGTTTCGTAAATAATATTCAAGCTTGCGGGCAATTCCCACCACGTATATTCTCCATAAATACCGCGAAACAGCCAGGGCCAGGGCAATGATGCAGATTAAACCAATATATCTAATTAGCAGATCAGGTGAAGAAGCCTGGGCAATTACATCAACAGTAAGACCTAAAACCCTTGGCACTGCCACCTGCAGCAGGTTAGTAACAACTAACCACCAGACACCAATCAGGTATCCCTTTTTATTCTCTAGAAAAAAATCCTTTAATGTGATGAAATGTCTCATATACATTTTCCCCTTAACAATACATCATAAATTAATGCAGTTCTGCCTGATGAATGGAATTGCTTCTTGGATAGGCACTCTAGTATATATTGTATCATAAGGAACAGCAAAAAATAGAATCTTCATTGTTTTTCCATATATCTGGGCATAGGGTATTATTGATTAGCATAAATAATCCCCCCACTAATTGTTAATGGGGGGTAAATCTTTTAAACAGGCCTTCTTTTTAATACTGTAATATCTACCTCATGTCTGCCTATAATTTCTTTAATAGCACCAATATTTTCTTTAACGTTATTGATGGCACCTTCCATATAAGCAATATTATTAATCATTTGATCGTGTTCTGCTTTATTTATGTCTGCCTTATGTTCTAATGCTTTTAATATCAAGTGATCTTCTTTTTGCTGAGTTTTAATCAATTCTAAATCATTTTTCATCAACTTGATTTCACTGTTAACTGCTTCTACATTGCCTTTCAATGACTTGATTTCATTGTCAACTGCTTCTACATTGCCTTTTAATGACTTGATTTCACTGTCAACTGCTTCTACATTGTTTTTCAATGACTTGATTTCACTGTCAATTGCTTCTACATTGCCTTTTAATGACTTGATTTCATTGTCAATTGAATTAACTTTATCCCTGGTCAAACTTACTTCATTAAGTATACTGTTCAGGAGCTCCTTATCTGACATTTTTGCACCCCCAATAAACTATCTCTCATACTTTGAAATATATATGAAGTAAATTTAGTTGTCAATCAGCTAATAGAGTTTTAGCCTTAGTTAATTACCTCCAGTTCATGAATAAAGATTAATGGTCCAAGGACATCATGGTTGGCTACTTGTCCGGAAATATTTAACATCAACCCTTTTTCCTCTGCTTTTATTCTTTCAAGTCCATTATCTATAACTGCATTTGCTGCTACAGCAGTTATAAGGTCATTGGACTCATGGGTTTTTAAATAGAAGCCAGTCTGCTGCATGATTGGACTATAGGATATATCTACAACCTGAGCTGAGTAAAACTTCACAGAATCACCCGGTTTGCCTTTTGCCAACACATCTGACACTGTAACATACGTTTTTGGAGTACAGGCATTAGTAGATAACATACTAACTATTACAATTGCAATTAATAAAACTACATATCCTGGATCTTTTAAATATCTTGGATTTTTCATGTTTTTATTCCTTGCCTTCTCACTTTTAATGTTTGGTCTTGTTCTCCATTATTTCCAATTTCTTAATATAAATGCAAAGAAATTGAAAAAACCGCCATAGGATGCTGTATATGACGGCTTTTCAGAAGATACTGGTGAAGAGAGCTTTAATCCTTTAATAAAAGTAATGTAAGCAGTAAAACCCTTTGTAAAAGCTCACCACGATGGACTGCCTCATTTGGAGTATAAAGATCCTTGCAGGCGGGGCCAATGCCGCATACAACAGGCACCCTGGAAGGCACCTCACCTCCGGCTGATGGAAGCAGGCTTGTTTCCACCCCAAAGGGCAGCTTCCACTCTTCACAAATGGCTTTAAGATTTGTAAGAACATGGTTTTTGTTTTTATTTTTTAATAGGGGGGCTCTATCCTCAAGCTTTTCAATATACACGTTAACCCCCTTAGTATCTCCTGTAAAAATTTCTTCAATTTGCTTCTCAGTGCTATCAGCCAGGGTACTATTTAAATAAGTAACATATAATGTAGCCCTCACCCTATGGGGCAACAGCATACTGTGTCTTTCAGAGTTTATCTCCTGAACAGCAACAGACAGCTTTTTTTCCGGCTGATTAAGGGCCATTATTTTATCTGTTCTCTGCAGAAACCACGTTAGAACATCAGGCTGGCTGCCCCTTGAGCCAATCCTAAGAGAGCCTCCCTCAACAAGGATGCTAAACTTTCTAGATCCTCTACGCTGATCCACAACCTTGCCTTCTTTGAAACCAGGCTGCAGCACTAGAACCTGACGGGCTGTGCCGGCAGCTTTTCTTAGAAATGAACTGCTGTAGCGCATACCCCTGCCCTCATCGGAATAAATAAAAATTCCCAGGTTTGATGTGTGAAGCTTTTTAATTGAGCGCAAAGCTTCAAGGGTTTGCAGAATACACACAATACCTGCCCTGCTCGAACCTATACCCTCGCCATAGAGCCATTCCGGATCCTTGCGAAAGGGAACGGGATATCCTCCCCTGTCCCTGGGAACATCCACAGGAACAACAAGAAGGGTGCCATAGTTTAAGCCTGCTTTAGTTTGCCATGTCCAGGCAGAACGTCCATTTGTAAACTCTTCCACTGGCTTTAGCCCCAGTTTTGCCAGCCTTTCTTCAAACCTTCTAACAACAGTGCTTAACCCCACTGCATCATCAGTCCAACTGGGTAGATTAGTCCACAGCTTTAAATCCTCTTCCATTTTATCTCTATTCTTGGTGTGGTAACGAAATATATCCGCTTCCTTCTTATTGTGCCTTTCATTTATAAAAGGGGTCATTATGGAGGTTCCAAAATATCTTTTTGCTGCAGTTTCAAGAAGTGCATTAACCAGAGTTCCATAATCCAAACCCATTTTTTCAGCAGCAAAAACATAAGAGCCGCCTCTGCCAAGACTTGGCATTGAATTTATCTCCAGAATATATGGGTTGCCTTCCCTGTCCAGTCTAAAATCTACCCTGGCACAGTCAAAGCAGCCTATTGCCTTAAATGCAGCAATTGCTAACTCCTGAACTTTTTTAGTTTCCCCTTCAGATAAGGGTGCAGGGCAGATTTTTTCAATTTCTCTGCCGCTTCGGTTCACCTTATCCTCATAGGTATAAATCTGCTCACCCTCACCAAAGACTAGCTCCACAGGGGGAAGTGCCTCAACAGGGTCATTGCCAAGAAGCCCAACATTAACCTCTCTGCCCTCAATGTATTCCTCCACCAGGGTCGCTCCCTGAAACATATCATATATTACCCTGGCACCCTCCCTTAGCTCTTCCTCATTATTGACTATACGAAGTCCAAAGGAAACAGCTTCATCCTTGGGTTTTACAATAAGGGGATAGGAAAGATCCTCTGTAAGGGGTTCTTCTGGATTTTCCAACACAGCAAATTTGGGTGTAGGAAGTCCCTTTTCCTTTAAAATTATCTTTGTGACTACCTTGTCCAGGGCAATAGCATGGGTTTGGGGGTCAGACCCCACATAGGGAACCCCCAGCATCTCCAGTATGCTTGGAATGTGAGTATATCGAGACCGTCCTTGAATACCATAGCTTAAATTAAATACCAGTCCAGGCCTTTCACCTGATATTACCGAGGGCATAAACTCTTCAAGCTTGCGTATAATATTCTTGTCACCTTCAAAGGTTTTAACCTGATAGCCCCCTGCCTTAATTGCATCTCTTATTTTATTAATTGTTTGTAATCCGTATTTTTCTCGGTTTGGTACACCAAAGAGATTTATTACGGCTTGACTGTCTTTATTGTATACTATTGCTACCTTCATTTAGAATCACCCCTTTTTAATGCAGCAACAGACCTTGGTCCCCTTGCCGTTCCATCACGCCTGGGATCAGACACCCCAAAAAACCTATTACTATCCATGTCATAAAGCACTGCTTGTACACAGCCCAGATAAAAGCTATATGCTCCACGCTTTGTAATATCAAAGCGCGCCCTTTTTAAGGTGTTGATGGTTTCCTCAGGAAACCTTTTAAGTTCAATCTGTACCTTTCCATTGCTGGAAGAATGAAGCCTTGGTCCAACAACTGCCATGGAAAGGTTTTGCTTGGCATCAAACAAACGACTAATAACCTGGGCAAGGGTTGTTGCAATGCGTTCACTGCCTGGACTGCCTAACAAAATTTTAGGTTTCTCCTCCTCAAATATAATTGTAGGTGCAACGCTGCTCCATGGACGAGCTCCAGGCAGCAGGTAGTAAGGATGGGTCATGTCCTTGTACTCATATGCACTCATATAATTATTATAGAAAAAGCCCAGGCCACTAGCTGTGGTCTTACTCCCAAAAACTAGTTCAATTGACTGGGTAATTCCAACCATATTTCCATCTTTATCAGCAACTGACAAGTGGGTAGTCTCTCCTGAGGTTTTAGGATGGGGAATCTCAGGCAAGCAATATGTTATGGATTTTTTTAATCTCTTGGCAATTTCTTTGGCATATTCCTTATCAAGCATTACCTTGTTTGCCAGTTGGAAGAACAAATCTGGGTCAACAGGCATTTTCTGCCTTGTACGCAGAGCTGCTTTAAAGGTAAGGGCAAAAATTAGGCTGGCCAGGGGAGTCTCTGGTTCTAGCTCCTCTGGCTGAAAGTTTTCCATGACATTTAATATTTTTATCAAGGCCCTTCCAGCACCTGGGGGAGGAAAGGTAGCAATTCTATTATTTCGATAGCTTCCTTCAAGTACCTGCCTTTCTATGGGTATGGGTATCTGGCTTAAATCTGCCTGGGATATTAATCCACCCCTATCTGCCATATCCTTTAAGATTAATTCTCCTATTTCACCATGATAAAAATCCTGCCATCCATGCACAGCCATTCTTTCCATGCATTTAGCTAACTCAGGCTGCCTAACAATATCTCCTGCATTTGGTGGTTTATCATTTTTCAAGTAGTTTTTACGAAAATATTCGTCGCAGGCAAGCTTTTTAAGCTCCCTGTTAATTAATGTATGCTGCAGAGAGCTTATTCTAAAACCCTCTTGGGCTGCGGCAATGGCAGGTTCAAGAACCTCCTTTAAAGTTAACGCCCCATAATTTTCAAGGAGATATCCCAACACAGCCGGAGTTGAAGGAACTGTAGTTGCTGTAATTCCGTATTTTAACTTTTCAGAAGAAATGATGTTCTCAGGATGAATACCAAAGGGGGCCCTGGAAGAACCATCCAGGATAAAGGTTCTATTTTTTTCTGCAAGATGAACCAGAACCATGCTCTGCCCCCCCATGCCAGATGCTTGAGGCTCAGAAACTCCCAGGCAAAATGCAGCAGCCACAGCTGCGTCAATTGCATTTCCCCCTTTCTCAAGCATCTGAACTCCAGCATCGGTAGCTGGGCCAGATGCAGTAGATACCATTCCATATGGGCTGCTGGCTGTTTTGTCTTTTTCTATCATTATGCACTTAAGCCTCCTTAAATTCATCCTGATTTAATGGTTTTTTTGATAAAAGTCCTAATATAATTCTATTCTTTGTCTAGAAAACGGACTTTGTAAAGCTTTGCAGCTGACTTACGGCGATTAAAGCTTCTTTTAATGCCAAGTATTGCATTTTACTGAGCCTACTGGTTCTTATTAAATCGTCAGGCTCCTTTCCTTCCTTTAGCTTATCCAGGTTGCTCTTCAACCTAAAAACTACCAGAGATTGATATGCAGCCTCAATATATTCAGCATCCTCCCTTGGAAGCACGCCTTTTTTCATAAGCTGCTGAAGTCTTTTTAAAGTCGAAGTTTCGGCTATACCTTCTTTTAAGGATAATATTCTAATACATCTAACCACATGCATGCACGCCTGGGTTCTTAAGTTTATTTCAAAATCATGTGTATTGTGTACATCCTGTGAAATTAATACCCTTTTAAATAGCTTTGTAGGAATTTCACTGTTAACTTCCTCTTGTAACATAAGCTGGAGCATTTCCGGCTTTGAAAGTGCTGACATTGCCAGCATTTTTAACTTATCAGCTAGTTTTTTTCTTCCATAAACAGGTCTAAAATCAAGAAAATTGGTTATTAACGTCACTTCACCAGAATTTAAATCATGGGCCCACTTATTTACAATTTGTTCCCAGCCATCCAGGCTGTTGCACCACCTGGCATCATGGGCAGCTATGTCACCCTTGAATTTTGCGTTGCCGCTTTTCTCGATACCCTGTACTACCTTGCCAGCAAGCCTCAAAAAGTAATCCTTGACAAACCCATTTTTTTCAGAGGATATGTTGTCAAATATGACTGCATTGTTCTGATCCATGGTCAGGAGCTGCTCCTTACGTCCACCACTGCCTAAAGTAAGCCAGCAGTAATCAGCTGGAGGATACCCTAACCCTTCCTTAAACATCTCCTGCTCACATAATTCTATAATTTTTCTCGTAATCCTGTCTTTGTACTCTGTTATTAATTCACATATTTCCACTGGGGGGGCTTTTTCTGATACTAAGGCCTTTAGAACATTATCCACCTGGGGTTTTAAAGCCCTTAAGCCCTCAAGACTATTTTGGCTTTCAATTTCATCTATAATACTGAAGGCTCCCATGCTCCTGAATCTAACCATATCCCCCATTGATACAATTCCCTTTAATTCATCATTTTCTGTGATAAGCACATGCTTGCATTTGTTCTTGGTCATTGCTAAAAGACCCTGATGAAAGGAAGCCTCTGGTGAAAGCTCAATGGGATGGGCATCCATTACCTCCTTGGCAGTTGGCCAGCTTGCAGGTGGCATGCATGCAGTAAGACATTTTCCAACCAGATCCTTCTCAGAAATAATCCCCAAATATCGATCATCATTATCCAGCACCACTATAGAGCTAATATTCTTGTTTTTCATTGTCTCAGCAATCTTCTGCACCTTTTCATTTTCATAGCAGGTAGCCACAGGAGTGCTCATCATCTCCTTCAGAGAATGTCTGAACAGATTTGTTTCTAATCCGGAAACTTCATAGGTCTGATTCATGACAAGCTCCTGATATACTGAGCGCATCCTTTCTGAAAGAATATGGCTAAAATGCTTGGCAAAGCACGGATGCTTTACGCATAAATCTTCAAAGGTTTCCTTATCCAATGAAAAGCAGTGTAAATCCTCGACTGCTTTTACAGAAGCCGGATATGTATTGCCGCTTAAAAAAACAGTTTCTCCAAAGAAATCTCCGGGTTTCCTATAGGATACCCCAATATCCTGGTTTTCCATAGAGACAATAACCTCGGCCAATCCTTTAAAAACAATATATAGTGTATTGTGTGAGGGCTCTCCCTTCTTAAAAATAAAGCTGTGCTGGGGATATTTCTTCAATTCTAACCGCGAGCATATCTGAATTAGGGTAACCTTGGGCAAAGAAATAAAGGGTCGCGTATTTTGCAGGAAAGATATACACTCCATAAAACAACCTCCTCCATAGTGTAAATTTTCTGAAAATTATTCTTGATATATATTATTCTATTTCCCAGCCAGGTTTTCCTTCACGTGATAATCCTTTTTATGTAAAACCCTTAAAAAACATTTATAACGACATTTAGATTCCTTATATATGCAGGCACCTAATTCATTGAACATAAAGCAGGAGTTACAATTATACTGTAGAATGGTTACATAAGATTGAAAGTTATATTATATTTCAAAAGGGGGAAACTTCTTGAGATTAAAGGATAAGACAGCTATTATCACAGGTGGTGGCGGAGGTATTGGATGGTCTGCCGGCTTATTATTTCAACAGGAGGGTGCAAAGGTAGTTTTAGGAGATATTAATGATTTGTCTGAAGAAAATAAGGATTTTATTAAAGGTAAGGATAATATTCTCTTTGTTAAGTCTGATGTATCTACAGAAGCCGGAGCCAAAGAAATAGTACAAAGGACAATTGAGAGTTTTGGCAGGGTGGATATACTTATTAATAATGCTGGGATAAATCCATCTGGGACTGTTGTAGATACACCCCTGAAACTATATGAAAAAATTATCAATGTTAATTTAACCAGTGCTTTTTTGTGCAGCAAATATGCAATACCATATATGCTGGAGCAAAAGTGCGGTTCAATTGTCAATATCTCATCCATAAATGGTATCCGGGGTAATGTTAATTTAGCGGCCTACTGTGCAAGCAAGGGCGGTATGGTCTCCTTAACCCATGCAATGGCCATGGATTACGCAGATAAAGGTATCAGGGTTAATTGCATCTGTCCGGGCAGCATAAAAACAAAAATGCTTGAGGATGTGTTTAAAAAAGCAGGAGACAAAATGATAGATGCCCTCCTTGCTAAAAGCCCCATGGGACGATTTGGAGAAGCTCTTGAAGTAGCTTATGCAGCATTATTTCTAGCCAGTGATGAAGCATCCTTTATAACTGGTATTGCCATGCCGGTTGATGGTGGTAGGAGTATAAGATAGGAGTAAAGTTTAAAGTTAAGTTTAAAGTTAAGTTAAAGTAAAAAGTAAAATGTATCAATAATACATAGAGGAGGTCTCCTATGACACAGATTGGTTTTATCGGTTTGGGAATGATGGGCAAAGAGATGACTAGGTGTTGGAAGAAAAGGCTGGTGTAATGGTAAAAAGAAAGTAAAAAACTCTTGTTAGGGGGCACATCTTCCTTTGTGGTCATGCTTTATAATGGAGATATGGCCCCTAACTTATGAATTGCTCCTGCGGTATAGCTATATAGGCTGCAGCTATATAGACGGGAGTGTGAATTCCTTTACCAGGTTGGGAGGTTCTCCCCCAGTGCATGCAATTACCAGGTTTTTTGCAGCAAGGGCAGCCATTGCATGATGGGTTTTTGCCGTTGCAGAACCAATATGGGGAACTGTTACCACGTTTTTCATTTTAAGTAGGGGGTTATTGGGATCTACCGGCTCTTGTTCAAACACATCCAGGCCTGCTGCATAAATTTTTCCTTCCTGTAAAGCCTTGATAAGTGCTTTTTCATTAACAGTCTTTCCTCGGGACACATTAACAAAAACAGCCGTTTCTTTCATCAAGGAAAATTCCCTTTCACCCATTAAATATTTAGTCTCAGGGGTCAGGGGTGTCAGCAGCACTACAAAATCAGATTCCTTAAGGAGCTGGTCCAAGGGCCTATATTCTACCCCAAGCCTGGCCTCCACATCAGGTTTTTGGGAACGGTTATTATAAACAACACTCATATTAAAACCAAGCTTGCCCCGTCTTGCAACTGCTTCGCCAATTCTACCCATTCCTATAATTCCAAGGACAGCTCCATGGACATCATAGCCGTAAAATCGTTCCTCTGGCCCCTTTACCCAATGGCCATCCTTAACATATCTATCAAGCTCCACAATCCGTCTTGACGCTGCCAGCATTAGTGCAAAAGTTGTATCTGCTACAGTTTCATCAAGGACAGATGGTGTATTTGTTCCTATTATTCCCTTTTCTTTCATGAGTTCAATATCAAAATTGTCATACCCTACTGCATCATTGCTTATAACCTTTAGATTGGGGACAAGGTCAAGGAGCTCCCTGTCTATCTTATGATACTTAAGCATCAACCCCTCAATATCACTATTCTCAGCTAGTGCTTTCAGCAAATCCTCGCGGGAAATAGGGTGTTTGCCTTCCCATTTAAAATATTGGCAGTGCTCTCCTATGTATCTCTCAACTTCAATTGGAATAGGTGTTGCTATGAATACTTTAGGTTTCATTTTGTTCCTCCTTATCAATGTATTGGGGATTCAACCAAAACAAGACAGAGGAACCGTCCCCTTGTCTTGTTTATCATTGTAAATAGTCTGGTGCAGTACCCTTGAAAACTCTTCTATCTTGTAGGGTTTAGCTATAATGCCTTTAAAACCATATTGTCTATAATTGGCCATAACCGGATCATTTGAATATCCACTGGAAACTATCACCTTTGCAGTACTATCAATGGTAAGCAGATGTTTAACTGCATTCTTTCCACCCATTCCCCCGGGAATGGTTAAATCCATTATGACAGCATCAAAGGGATTGCCAGTATCCTTGGCAAAGAGATATTTTTCAACTACTTCTTCGCCACATAAAGCAAATTCATGTTCATAGCCAAGGGTAGACAGCATTTCACCAGCAAGAGTTCTTATTCCCTCTTCGTCATCCATAAACAATATCCTTCCGCTGCCATAAATAACTGCTTCATCATCCCTATTAAAGGCACTATCCCTTGAAATGGGAAGATAAATATAAAAACTGCTGCCCCTGCCTTCCTCAGATTCTACTTTGATAAATCCATCATGCTTTTTAATTATTGAGTAGGAAGTAGCCAAACCCAGGCCTGTACCTCCAGTCTTGGTGGTGAAGAAGGGGTCAAAGACTTTATGCAGGTCACCCCTGGAAATACCAATACCTTCATCTTTAATAGATATTTTAACATATTTTCCATCCCCAAGGGGTATGAAATGGCTTCTCTTCTCGTTTTTCATATTAATATTTTCAGCCGTTACCCACAGGTTTCCTTCCTCTGGCATGGCCTGTACAGCATTGATAATAATGTTACTTATAACCTGGCTGAACTGCCCCTCATCAATCTTTACAGGATATAAGTTTTGGTCCAGGGAAAGCTTGCAGCTGACATTTGAGCCACTTAAAGCCATATTTACATTGTCCTTTAACAAGTTTTTAATGCATAAGGTTTTCTTTAATGGTGCTCCACCCTTGGCAAATACAAATAGCTGCTTTGTCAAGTCCTTTGCCTGGAGCGTAACCTTCTCAATGCTGTCAAGCTTTTCATATATCTTATTTATGTCCTTATACTTTTTTGCAAGGGTCACGTTTCCAAGCATAATGGTTAAAAGATTATTATAGTCATGGGCAATACCTCCAGCCAACAGACCTATTGCTTCCAGCTTGTCTGCTTTAATAAGCTCACTTTCCATGAGCTTGCGCTCTGTAATATTTTGTACCACCCTCATTATGGTATATACCTTTTCTTTGCTGTGAAAAGGTACTACTGTATTGAGAAACGTCTGGTCATTTAATGTAATTTCAAAGGACGACTGGTTTCCATTAAAGGCAGCCTGTAGGTGGGGTTCCATTTCCTTGCACTTTTCCTGGGGTAAAGTCTCGTATATTGTTTTTCCCAGGTGCTCTTTACAAATAGCCGCTTTTTCCATACCCATACCCTCGATCATTAGATATCGATAGTTTTCATCATGAATAATTATAAAACCGTCAGGAAAATTGCTGGCTATAAGTCGAAATCTCTTTTCACTTTCCCTTAGGTCATCCTCTGCCTTTTTCCTTTCAGCAATGTCTCTCACAATAGCCATTAGATTTCCATTGGATAGTTTTTTTGCTGATAGCTCCACTGGAACCAGTGTTCCATCCTTTCTTAAAATACATAATTCCTTGAAAAGACTATGCCCCTCCACAAGTCTTTTGAAATCGTTAATTTCTGTTTTTTTATTCTCCTCTGGAATTAAATCAATAACATTCATCTGTATTAATTCTGTCTTTGTATAACCCACTAATTCACATCCACTGCTGTTAACTTCTAGATAATTTCCCTTTTCATCTACAATAAATATTCCATCTATAGCTTGCTCAATCAAGGTACGATACTTTTCCTCACTAGCTCTAATCATACTGTGGGAATCCTGTATATTCTGGAGCATATTATTAATTTCTCTTGCTACAACTCCAAATTCATTATCCATGTGGGCAAATCTCAGTCTTTTAGCCAGATCATAGCTTTCACCAATGGCTTTTATTTCCCTGCTTAGCTGTATTAGCCGGGAAAGAATACTTCTTTCCAAGAAGAATACTACTAAAAAAACCGTAACCATTCCCATAAAAAATTGAAAAAAGATAAGATTTTCAACTATATGATGATTGATGTTTGTAGTAATAATGGCTGTTAAACTAATAAAAATAACCCCCAGAGTTAAATAAATCCTTTTCCTAATCCTCAATTCATAAACCCCCAACTTCATCCAATATGAGATTTTAAATGACATATTTTCCCACTTTAGCTGTTTTTTCTTTTTTATTATATACCATGTCCATTGTCGAATTATGCTTAAAACAGAAGGTAAAAATAAAAAAACTTCCATTTTAGGAAGTTTTCCAAAAAACATTTTTCTGCTAATTTATTTTCTACTAAAGTCAAACACTGCTTTTTGTTCCTGACTGTCCCAGGTTACCCTGCCTCCTGCCATTTCTGTAAATGCTCTTGCTTCTAGATACCATCGTCCATTAATAAGCTGCTTTTTATCACCGGGAAAAGACTTGCTTTGGCCATCTAAATCCACAATTACAACGTGCATATCTTTCAGGTATAAATCTATACCACTTGACACGGCTTTTGCCAGTTCAAGTCTAAGTCTCTCCTGAATAAGGCGTCGCCTATCCTCTTCATTATCAATAAAGCCATACTCAACAATAACCGTTTCTACCGGTTTGGCATCTCTTATTATATAGTAATAGTCCTGCCCCGGAAACATGGTTGATTCCCTGCTGTATATCCGTCGCCTCGTCATGCCCGTTTCCACAATTTTCTCCAACAAAATTGCAGCGAGCCGACCGTTGCTGTGGATGCTTTGAATTATTTCTGTACC
Organism: Desulfitibacter alkalitolerans DSM 16504; assembly: GCF_000620305.1. Taxonomy (NCBI): domain Bacteria; kingdom Bacillati; phylum Bacillota; class Clostridia; order Neomoorellales; family Desulfitibacteraceae; genus Desulfitibacter; species Desulfitibacter alkalitolerans. The sequence goes on from NZ_KK211100.1 coordinate 867,768, forward strand.
TCTACCCCCTCCAGCATTAATATGATTAGATATACATAGAGCAGCACCACTATTTTTTATTATCCCGATTCTTACAGCTGGGGTGATGCTTACATCCCTGTCTCTAGTCATAACCACATTATAGCCTGTTTTTGCTAATTCTTGTCTAAGCTTTAATGATATATCCAGTACCAGGTCCTTCTCTCTAATACTTCCAAATGATGTTCCATGATCTGTTCCCCCATGTCCAGGGTCTATAACAATTGTTTTGTAACTCATACTAACCCCCAGAAAGATGTCAATCTGCTTTATATTATGTGGGGAAAACATACATGGTTACCCCTATTTTCACATATATTTAATTTTCAATTTTGTTCTCCATTATTTTGGTTATTATTTGGGGAGGTGGATAAAAGGTTGATAAATTCAGCGGGGGGCTTTACCCTCCAGATGTTATTTTCCTTATAGACCTGGAATACTTGTCCTGCTAGCCCATGGTCTGTATTATCCACTGTCACAACTGCATCCAGCTCATATATGGTTTTATCAGCCTCCTGGGCTTCTGATTTAACAGCATAGGACACTAATCCACCTGACCAGCTGTTCATCCAGTTCCTATACTCGTCATAGCCTATGGTAAAATCAGTACCATGGAGCACCAACGCTTCTCTCCAATCCTTCCTCTTTACAGCACTCATAAAATCATCTAGTGCTTTTTTGGCATTTCGACCCAATACATCACTGCCCTTTGCTTCTCTGGCCTCTCTATATTCGTCTGCTCTCTTTTGAAACTCCTCTTCTGTCAGAAAAGCCTCAGAAATATAACGATTGCCTGCATTCCATATTAAATATTCATCAATTCCCAGCTCCAAAGCAGCATCTATTTGTGCCCTTACCTCCCTTGCGCCATAGGGAATGTGTCCCGGTATCCAGGTTGCTGTAAAGCTCTGGAGCCAGGGCCTAATAATAGCTGGATTTTCAACTGGCGCATTTCTCTTTATGGCATCTGTCAGTGCCCTTCTTACCGTTCCTGCCGGATGGGCATCAGGGACTGCAAAGCCAAAGTATCCTGGACCATAATGACTGGGGTAAATCATGGGACAATTATAATAAACATTTACTGCAACCTTTTCCCAGGTTTGCCCTATCCTGTCTGAATCCCCCCATGATGTGGCTATTACACCAAAGGTATCTGCAGCTATATGTACATTATATTCTTCAAGCTGTTCCCTGGCGTATTCCAGAAAAGCCTTGATTGCATCATCCTTGGCAAGTCCATCCTCACCTGGATAAAAAGCCTCTCTATCCACCCTTCTGGCGTTTTCGGGAAATCTAACATAATCCCACTGTATTTCCCTGAATCCCAGTAGTGCAGCTTCTTTAGCTATTGCTATATTATAATCCCATACCTTTTTCTCATAAGGGTTTATCCAGGCAACACCCTTATTGTCACGCCAGATGCCTCCACCATTTCTTTGGATTGCCCATTCAGGCCTTTGCTCTGCTAGATGCGGGTCCTTAAAAACTACAATACGGGCTATTGGATAAATGTCCCGTTTCTTTAACTCTTCCATTACCGAGGCAATATTAGAAATGGGTACTGATCTATTGGCACCCACTTCCTGTACTATCTGAATTTCACTTCTATAACTCATCAATCCATGGTCATTTTTCACATCAATTACCATGGAGTTAAGCTCAGTTGCTTCTACCAGCTCCATTAGTCTGTTAAACCTTTCACTGACACCAACACTATTACCTGTTAGATAAATACCCCTGGCTTTAACAGGTGGATTTTCTGTTTGCTCTAGTGGCGGCAGGGGGACGAAAAACGCTCCAAGCTCCTCCTTTAATGACAGTTCTCTTAGACGTCTTTCCTCTCTAATGCGTTCTTCCTCAAGCCTTTTTTGCTCTTCCAGGTCAATCTCCTTTTCTCCTGCTGATCCAGCCTCTTCTTGCCCCGGCTTGTCGGCCTCTCCTTCATCTACCGCTACAAAAAGTGAGCAGCCAGCAAGGGCCAGACTAAAAAGCACCAGAAAAGTGATGATAAAAGGAAACGCATACTTTTTTGTCAACAAATTCATGAAAAATCCCCCTTAAAACGACATTTCTCCCTGTATATAATGTATGCCAGGCGGGAGTATAAGTCTAATCCTAATATAAGGGGGCAGCAATCCAGATTGATGGAAAAGTAGATATTAGGTTAGTTTTGTTCCTAGTTTCTTACAATTTAACACTGCTGGGAATAAAAGGTTATAATATAAACCATCCTTATTAATGAACCTCCGGTCCAGTTCATTGAAAAACTCTATTGCTCCCATGGGAACTGTAAGGTTGTTCTCTAAATGAAAGGCAACCATTCTGTCAAAAATAGTATATTTTTGCCGTTCTTTTATAACTGCCCTGCCTGAAGCCTCCTCCGCTGCCAGACGTTCCAGATATCTGCTTACAAAGTCCCATACACCTTCTTCAGTCCCTGGTTTTAGTTTTACTTCTTCAGCAGATATTTTGGGTTTATACGCTGAGACAGCAAGGTCCTCCTTCATGGCAGAATTAGTGGTAACCTGTATAAAGCTCCCCTGCTTTTTATTTAATATACTAACATCTGCAATGATAAAGCCAGTCTTAAACAGTGCCTCCTGAATTGCATTCCATACCTGGTTTTTAGAATTGCTAAAAACCAGAGTCAGCCATCTTCCTGGCTTTAGAACACGATACATTTCTTTAAAGGAGCTTTCCATGAGCTGCTGATATTGATTTAAATCCTTTTTCTGCACTTTATTAATAATTGCTTCTAAATGATTGTTGGTATATACGCCAAGCCAGGCTTCCCATAGAAAATTCAGCTCTGAATACATAATATTGCCGCCAAAGGGAGGATCGGTGAAAATATAATCGCAGCTATTATCTGCAATGGTGCTTAAATCTGTAGCAGAAGCTGTCTGGATTATGGTCTGACCCTGACCACTGCAGGTCTTATATCTTTTTATCTTTCTGCTTAGAAAGTCTAAAACATTAATTTCTCTTATCATTGAACTGATGTATAGTGTTCCATTGAGCTTGCTGGGAAGACCTGACGGTCTTTCGCGATTTAGCCTGGATGAGCCCTCAGTAACAGCTGTAACAAACCATAATAATCTGCTTGATTTCTTCCTGGCTTTATCAGCAAAGGCAGCTAAAACATACAGGGCCCTTTTTGTATAAAAGTCACGTGCATGGATTAAGCCATGGGATTTTCTTGGTTGGGCTGTATTGTGACCCTCTGGCATTTTGCATTGGGGGTAGGGGTAGGGAATCTCCATTGCTTCAATACGTCTAATAATTTCCAGGTCGTGGCTGTCAGGTTCCTTCTCGTATCTTTTTCCCTTTATTGAGTAATTGATTGCTGCTGGAATCTGTTTAACCATTTCCATTTTAAATTTATTAACCGATTTTTTGCAGTTGGGGCACAAAAAATCTGCCTTTACTTTCCCAGTGGTTACATCCAAAGCTTCCTTCCAAAAAATAAGCTCACTGGTGCAATGGCAGCAAATAAATACGTCTGACCAGATGGTATAGTTAATCCGGCCCATAAGAGGCTCCCCTGCATCATCCTGCTGCAGGCAGCCGTTTACTAGATGCCTGGTATAATACATCCAGCCACATTCTGCTTTTACCTCTTCTAAAATCTCTCTGGCCTGCTGTTGAAGTGCTGGGATGTTTACAGGAATATTATAGTTATAGGCAATAAATGTGGCTGCTGGGGATAAATCATTTAAGATAACATTACGGCCTCCCCACCTTACAGTACCCATTTCATTTTCAATCTGCCTGGCCAGATCCTCTTCAGGGCATCCACACATTTGAGCTGCAACACCTGTCATGCCAGTTCCGCAGAAACAATCCAGGACAATATCTCCAGGCTCCGTATAATGAAGGATATATTTCATTATCGCCTTATAAGGCACCTTGGTGTGATATGAGTGAGCTCTATAGATAGGGTCATTCTTGCCCTCCACAACATCTGCGGCAAAGGGCTGGCTTTGATAGTTATCACAGCTTTCATCATAAGGCTTTCCATACTGGTTGATGAAATTCCGTATATATGGATTTGGTCCCAGAGTGTAATGAGGTAGGTCTGATAGAAAGAGTATATCCTGAAAAGTGCCTTTTGGAAAACCTTCTTTATGCTTTATTGCTGAAAGTATCTCCCTATAATCGTAAGAAGACTGCATACCTTCTCACTCCCTTATGGATTTATGGAGCAGCGATATATTCAAAGTTTTATTCAGTTTTTAATGAGATGGGCGCATATTACTTATAATAAAAAATTGCCAGTGTTCCCGGTCCTGCATGGGTTCCAATGGTACAGCCTATTTCTGCAACTATTATTTCCCTGGGTTTCAACACATCTGCAACTTCCTCCTTGAATACCTCTACCTTTTCAGGAATAATGGCATGGGCGAGGGCAACAGTCTTATTAGAGAAGTCTCCTCCCCTTTGTTTTGCAAGCTCTATCATCTTATGAATGACCTTTTTACTTCCTCTAACCTTGTCAAGGGGCTCTACAAGTCCATCAACTACCGTTAAGATTGGTTTGATATTAAGGATGTTAGCAATAGTAGCCTTCATGGGGTTTAATCTTCCACCCTTTTTCAAATATTCCAATGTATCTACTGTAAATATGTGGTCAACCTTTGGCCTTAAACTGTTCAGCTGCTCAACTATTTCCTGCCTTGCTGCCCCGGCTTCAGCCATTTTTGCCGCTTCATAGACAAGCATACCCCCACCAAAGGACAAACCCAGAGTATCAATCACGTCTATCTTATCACTATCTAGTTCCTTTTTTGCTAAAACAGCAGATTGATGTGTGCCGCTAGCCCGGGAAGAGCCATTAATACACAATATTTCCTTACCTTCAGCTAACCCTTGTCGAAATACTTCCAAAAATTCAGGTGGAGTAATTTGTGAGGTTCTAGGCAGGTCCCTGGCTTCAGAGAGTTTTTTATAAAACTCAGGATATGTCAAATCAACACCATCTTTGTATTCTTCATCACCAAAATGGACCTTTAAAGGCACCACCATAATCCGGTATCTATCCCTGATATCCTGGGGTACATCTGTCATGCTATCTGTAATTATTTGAATTTTTGTCACCAATTACACCTCCTACTTTTAGTTCCTGAGCCCTGTTTTCTATGCCCTGCTATAATTATTTTCTACACAGGGAAAGTAAAATCCTACCAAATACCTGAAAATTTTTTATTATTATTATGAATTTTTCACTTATGACTGCAGCACCTTATCTTTTGACTGCAGTTGTTCAATTCTTCTAAAAGCTGAATACTTGGCAAAGGAGTATATTGCTATTGCTATCCAGATGAAGCTAAAGCTGATAAAATGGATTTTGGTAAAATCCTCTTTGAATACAAATATTCCCAGAAACAGGCTTATTGTTGGAGCAATATATTCCATAAAACCAATGGTTGACAGCTCAATCCTTTTTGCACTTTCAGCAAACCAGAGCAGGGGCGTGGCAGTAGCTACTCCTGCACCAATTAGTAAAAGGGTTACTGCCAAAGAGGCTTCTCCCAGGGCCCCCACACCCTGGAATTGTTTGAATATAATATATCCTATTGCAACGGGAGTTATTATTGCAGTTTCCAGAACTAGACCAAAAATGGGTTCAGCTTTAAGAAGTTTCTTGGCCAATCCATATAGGCCGAAAGATACTGCCAGCACAAGGGCAACCCATGGCACTCTTCCATACTCCACAGTTATTATAAGAATACCTATTAAAGCCATCCCCACTGCCAGGCACTGCCATAATGTGATTCTTTCCTTTAAAAAAGCTACTCCAAGAAAAACCGATACAATGGGTAAGATATAATACCCCATGCTTGCTTCAATAACGTAATTAGAATTTACTGCCCAGATAAAGGTGAACCAATTTATTGAAATAAGCAGTGAGCATATGACAATTACCACTAATTTTTTCTTCTCTAAAAGGTATTGTTTTAAAGAGCCTAGCTTTTTTAAAACCATGATAATACCTGTCATAAAGACAAAGGACCACAGCACGCGATGGGCAAGAATTTCACCAGCTGGAATTTGATTTAACATTTTCCAGTATAAAGGCAAAAAGCCCCATGCAGTAAATGCAAGCAGACCATAGATAAATCCAAGGGTTTTTTCACTTATTTTTGAACCTTCCATTTATTCATTGCTCCTTTAAGTGGCCGTTATAATGCACTTAATTAATCATACGCAAAAAAGCCCGGCATTTCAATAGAAAAAATCATGCTATCCCTTAGCTAGTTTCCAATGAATGTGGCTGTTTTTTTACCTTTTCAGGAATATATAAATAGCTAAATCGGAACAATAACAACTACCAGGAGGTGATATGAAATGCCAGATGACATTAACTGTCAGATAGAGGAATGTGTATATAATGATCAGGTAGGCGGCTGCAAGGCGCCAAATATTGAAGTGCGTTCAAGTCTAGAAAGTAGAGTTTGTGAAACCTCTGATAACACATGCTGTCAATCATTTCAGCCAAGAGAATAAACCAGGCTTAGCCTGGTTTATTCTCTTGTACCTTTATAGAGAGAGGGTTGTTGAAACACCTTTTCTAACACCACGTGATAAAGCTCTTTCGATGAACATGCCACTAAAGCTGTTGGCTTACCTGTTAAATCCAACTTCATATGATCAATACCCCCATAATACCCACCAACTTCATTAAGAATAATTCCTGCTGCAGCAAAATCCCAGGATTTTAGATTAGTTGAAATATAAATATTCAATTCACCTGTAGCTATCTTGCAAAGCTCCAGGGAAGCTGCACCAAAATATCTATGTCCTCTTACATCTTTGGCCAGATTGAATATTTTAATTCTATATTTATTATATAATTCTTCAATGCTATTAAGACTAATGTTTATAATGCAATTTTTTAATGGGATTCGAGTTAAGTTGTTGATTCTCTTATTATTTAAATAAGCTCCTTCTCCAGATATGCCCTGGTAAAGGTCGTCATTTACAGCATCATATACTATGCCAAAAACAGGCTTGCCATCTTTATACAGGGCCAGGGATATGGAAAAATTTTTCTTAAAACATACAAAATTAGTGGTTCCATCGATAGGGTCAAGTATCCAAACATAACCTGTCAAGTCTCCATTATTATGTTTTTCTTCAGAAATAAATTTATGGTCTGGATAATTTTTTTTAAGCTCTGCAATTACAAGGCTCTGAACTCTTTCATCAAATTCAGTTAACAGATCTCTATGATCATGGTTTTTATAATTACATGCTATCTCCCTGCTCGCAGCATGCTTTAATAAGCCACCAGCTCTAATTACCATGGACTTGGCCATGTTTACAGCTTCGCTTAAATGGAATACCATACTCTCTCCCCCATCACTAGCATATTAGTTTTCCAGCCTGCATGTTAAACTCTTTGTCACATAGGCCATCCATAAAATCTAGATCATGAAAAATACCTATGATAGAAGTTCCTTCTGTTTTTAGCATTTCAAGGAGAACCTTAACCCGCAGCTTGGATTCATTATCTAGTGAAGCAGTAGGCTCATCCAGAAGGAGAAGCCTGGGTTTTTTAACCATTGCCCTGGCAATGTTCAACCTAAGCTTTTCTCCACCTGAAAAAGATTTAGGGTAAATGTCCCATAACTCCTGGTCTAATTCAAAATGCTCAAGAATTTTTTGTGCCTGTCCTTTTGCATGATTTAAATCCCAGTCCATTTCAAGTAGGGCTTGCTCCACAATTTCTCTAGCCGTGGTTCTGGGCATTATATTTAAAAACTGAGAAACATACCCAATTTCTCTTTTGCGCAGATTAATAATCTGTCTTTCAGAGGCCATGGTTAAATCTATTAGCCCGTAAGCATCTGAGTGGTACCACACACTGCCATGTTGGGGAATATAAGTTCTATATATACACTTTAAGATTGTAGATTTTCCTGAACCGCTTCTGCCGGTGATACCAACAAACTCCCCTTTATATAACGAAAGATTTATTCTGCTGCAGCCTTTAATTCTTTTGCCTATATTATGGAGTTCAAAATCCTTTGTTAGGTTCTCTATTCTAATTATTTCATCCATATGGAATTTCACCTATTCTTTATAGTATTTATTCACAAAAGCTTCTGGTTCTAAAAGAAAATCATTATAACGCTCTTTAATCCTCATGGATAGTTGGCTCCTCAGATAATCTTTTTTCACTAATCATACTGCTAGATTCCTCTGAGGATAATTAAGCTGGGAAACTAATTTACCATGGACAAAAGCCGCTGTGATTGTTGGAAAACCGGTTTCAATTTCCTCAATGATAATAATATTTGCTTTCTTATTATAACCAATGGAGCCATACTCCCTGTCTATACCAACTGCTCTCGCAGGATTAATTGTTACCAATCTAAACATTTCTGCAAGATCTTTTTTAAACTTTTTATGAAGCATGAAAACAGCATGTAATAACGATGCCGGATAATAATCACTACATAAAACGTCAATACATCCTTCATTAATAGCTTCTACTGCAGACAAATTGCCAGAATGAGAACCACCCAGCAGAACGTTAGGAGCTCCTGCTACAGTGTACATACCTCTCTGCCTTGCAGCCCTGGCAACTTCCATGGTTATGGGAAATTCAGAAATAGTTGTACCAAAGCTTTTTACCAGATCTAGCTTTTCAATGGTATCATCATCATGAGAAGCTAATGCAATATTGTGCTCTCTAGTTATTTTAGCAATCCTTATAATTGTTTCTAAATCAAGCTTTTGGGCATTTTGACCATTGTAAATATGGTTTTCCACCTCATGGTCCTCCATATCCTGGTACCCCTTAATAATTTCTTTATAAATAGCCAGGTCTCTATACTGACCCTGGCCAGGAGTATGATCCATAAATGACAGCAGATGAATTTTATTTTCTCTAACAAACTTTAATATATATTCTACATCATCAACATTGTCTATTTCATACCGCGCGTGAAATTTATGATGTATCAAGCCACCTGCCCCATTTGTCTCTTCAATAAGATCAATTAATCTTTTCACATTTTCTGTACTTCTTATTTTCTTATTAGGGAATAGGGAATCCTTAAATAGGGATAAAGAATGATACATGGTCGTTATGCCCTGGTTGACCAATTGTTTTTCCACTTCCCTGATGGCCATTTTAAAATCCAGAATGCTTGTTGGTCTGGGTGAAGCCATATGTTCTATATAATCAGAATGAATATCTATAAAACCTGGAGAAACATACCCCCCATTTGCATCAATAACATTCAAATCCTCAGGGGAAATTTCTCCCGCAGGCCTAATTAGTGCAATTATTTTATCAACAATTAATAACTCATGGTCATGCAGGATAGTATCCTCTAGAACTATTTGCCCATTAATAATTAAATGCATTGTTTTCCCCTCCTAAGAGTTTCTCGTTTTGTTACTCTCTGACTATAGCAGCAATGAATAAACTAGTTGTTGGGTATATGGATGTTGAGGGTCCTCCAGGATCTGATCAGTAAGACCCTGTTCAACTATTCTTCCATTTAGCATGACAATGGTTCTATCTGCCAGCATACGAATTACAGCCAAATCGTGGGAAACCACAATCATGCTAATTTTTAATTTCCTTTGGATATCCTTGATCAGGTCAAGAACATTAGCCTGAACTGAAAGATCCAAGCCTGTTGTTACTTCATCTAAAAGTAAAACAGGAGGATTATTAGATAAAGCCTTGGCAATTTGTACTCTCTGCTGCATACCACCGGAAAAATTTTTTGGCGGCTCTTTCATCCTATAATGAGAGATGTTCACATGGTCCAACAATTCCGTTGCTCTTGTATTCATAAACTCAACCCTTCTGGCGCCAGCGGCTATAAGCTTTTCAGCAATGTTACCCACAGAAGAAAAATCCATTCGCAAGCCCAAATATGGATTCTGATAGACCATTCCAAGCAGGTTATCCCTAATATATTTCTTCCGCTGAGAGCTTTGGGCAAAAACATTAACATTACAGCCTTCATAATCCAGCATAAAGGCCGCACCACTTGTGACATCCTCATCAAAATACAGGCAGCGCATTAATGTAGATTTGCCAGAGCCTGATTCTCCCACCACACCAAGAATCTCTCCCTTGTATAGTTGAAATGTAACATCCAGACACGCATAAACAGTTTGACACGCTGGACAGTAGTTTTTATTCAGCTTTCCCTTTTCTTTAGCACAATTCACACAGCCCATACCAAATTGTTTATTTAAATTATCTATGAGTAAAACTGGCTGTTCATTAGAATCCATTTCCCTCACCTCAGCTTATTGGTCGTTTAACCTATGCAAACAGCTGCTTGTATCGTTACATTGATAATATTTTTCATTTTTTTCATCATCAATTATCTCATCAAGGTATACACCTGCTGCACCACACAAGTGACATGATTTATTGCCAAAATTTTCAATCTCAAAGGGATAATCATCAAAAGCCAGGGATACCACATCGGTATATGGTGGAACAGCATATATTTTTTTCTCCCTGCCGGCACCTAAAAGGATTAAGGCTTTTGAATGATGCATCTTGGGATTATCAAAGCGGGGTATGGGGCTAGGAGCCATAACATATCGTCCATGCACCATTACTGGATGGTCTGCACCTGTGGAAAGGGTCTCGTATTTCATGATCTGTTCAAAAAGCATCAACCAAATTCCGCTGTAGTCTTTATCTGCATGCAGCCTTCTAGTGTTGTATTCACTTGGTTCCACCCACCTGAGAGGCTCAGGAATAGGAACCTGCAGGACAAGAATTTGCTCTTCAGTTAGTTCATGTTCAGGTATCCTATGACGACTTTGAATAATGGTAGCTTCTGAAGTCTTGTCTGTTATTCTTACATCTGAGGTAAGTTGTATCAGTTTTTTAATGTTTACTGCATTTACTGATTCATCAGAGCCCTGATCTATAACCTTTACTGTGTCATCTTGACCCAGTAAAGAAAGAGTCAGCTGCAGTCCACCTGTACCCCATCCTCTAGCAATGGGCATTTCTCTTGAGGCAAAGGGTACCTGATACCCTGGTATGGCAATAGCTTTCAGGGTAGCCCTTCTTATTTCCCTTTTTGAACCTTCATCAAAAAAAGCAAAGTTATATGGATTACTCATGGTTATTTCCTCCATGGGACCTTGTCTTTCTTACAGTGTCTAGTTCTGATTGAAATGTCACATAATGTGGCAGCTTTAAATGTGAAATAAAGCCAGTAGCTTCTACACAATCAATGTGCATTAAGACAAATTCTTCGTCGTGAACTGGCGATTTAATATGAGAGTTTTCTAAGCAATTATCCAGTATGCTCATTGCTATAGCCTTGGTTTCATTTTGACCATAACAAATTCCATAACCAATACTAAATTGCAACTCTTGTTTGCCCCCTGGCTTTTCAACTATATAGGGAATTAAGGTTTCTACCTCAGTTACCTGTATTTCTCCAATATATATAGAATCTTCAGGTTCATTACTTCCTGAAAAGGGATAATCAATATAAACTGAAAGATGACCTACCCTTAATTCTCCTACTGTAGGATGGACAGCACCGTAGCCTCTAATGGCTGCGTAGCCCAAAGCTGTTACGGCTCCAGTTTCACCACGAGTTAGGGTTTGCAATCTTTCGCATCTAGTTGTGGGAAATTCTATAGATGTTCTAGTTACATCCCTGGGCTCTGTATCATTGATACTTGCTCTAGCTACAATCCCTTCATTACGCAAAAACTCTATAACCTTGGGAATCCTGGTATTGAACTCACCATCACTAATTATTAGGTTTTTATCATATTCCCGAAGCCATTGTTCCAAGTCTGCCATTTCTTCATCATAAAGCCCAAAATCTAACAAACGATGAGTATAATCTACCGAGGCCCCCAGGATTTGACCGCCTGGAATATCTTTGAATGCTGCAGAAATACGCCTTTCTATCCGCATATCACCAGGTTCAGCAGCCCTGGAGTAATGCATTCTGGGAAGTGTAGAGCGATATGCTCTAATAAGAAAAGCAGCTTCCTCGGGATTGCCTTCAGATTGTTTAATAGCCAGAGCAGCCAGGTCTTTAGAGTACAAGCTGCCCTCAGACATGATTTTGTCTATTAAACCACGCATGGTATTTTTTATAGTATCTACTTCAATTATTCTTTTCCCCTTTATCCTTTTATAACAAAGCCTTTTAATTGACTCCTCTATGGCTGCCGTGCCACCTTTTACAGCTATATACCCCATTTTAACTACCTCTTTCCAAAGATTATGCACCTTTAAAGTTGTTAATATTATTATGCGTCATTGACAACTGTAGTTCTTGGCAGTGCTAGTAGATTGTGATGCTCGTCAAAAAAGAAAATATCTATGCCCAGGGGATATTCACTATTTTTTTCTTTCCTTAAATCTTTCCAATTTTTTGCATTAAGATAAAGACCAACAAATTTTTCTTCCCTTATTCCAGGTCCACTGAGAACGTACATTTTCTCGCTGCTGATTTCCCTGGTTTCAACTATAAGAGTAGCTGAAACATGGGGATTTATTAAAGTTCCAGATTTACATCCTTTTATTATTTCTGTAAGCTGGTTTTTTTCATTATCCTGCATTACAAATATATAGTCGGCGTCTTCAACAGGTGCAGTTCTTGAATAGGTTAATTGGGAAATGTATTTAGAAAGGGTTGACCCGTGTCTGCCGGAAATATGAAAGCTCACCTCCGTATCCAAAAGCATTAAGGCCAAGACCACAACTGAATTATTACATGGTAGCGGGAGACTAAGAGTATCACTAACATCCTTCAGGGAGTTGATAGTGCCCGGTTTAGAGATGCAAGCAATTAATTTTCTGTATGCTCTTTGTATATGGTGTACCTGGTCAAATTCCATAATATTGACACTCCTTACACATCCATGGTTGTAAAATCGACTTTTGTCTTTAACACATCTGCCATTTCTTTTGCTTCCCTGTTCCTAATCCTTTCTTCTTCAGCAAATAGAATTGCTTTCCAGGTACTTGTTTCAAGAAGACAGGCATTATATGCTGCATCAATTACAGCCAAGTTATAGGCCATTTCAGGATTGTCATCATGGATAATTCCAACTCCCAGTTTATCATCAATCTGGACCTTACACTCGGTAACCAGCATTTCCCCTAGATAAAAAACACTATTTTGAGCTCCTTCACGAACTTTTATCATAACTAGACCCCTGCTGGGCTTTTGGATTGTTCTAACATTATATTTTGAAATTATCTCCTGGGCCAATGACCCGGCTATCTGCCAATTCCCCTTAACAAGTATGGTAGTTCTATTTTTCCTGTTCATAATATTGTTGATACTGAAACACCTCCGTTATACCTGTTATATACTTTCTTTAAGCCTCTGTTTCATTCTTGTAGATATAGCTTCCAGGACAAAAGCAGTTATTAAGACAAAGTAAGTAATCATTCCTACCTCTCTCAAATCAAAGTAGTGACCGCTGGCCATGAACAACTCAAAACCTAATCCGCCTGCACCGGCAACTGCACCCATGGCAACTGCCACAGCAAAATTTATTTCAAACCTCATAAAGGTCCAGGACAGCATGTAAGTTATAGAAGATGGAATTACAGCTTGGAAGACAATTTGCCACCAGTTTGCACCGCTAGCCTTTAATGCTTCAATAACTCCATGGTCAATTTCTTCAAAAGACTCTGAGTATGCCTTGACTAAATAACCAACTGAATGAAAGGTCATGCCTATTACTGCTGCAACACTGCCTAAACCAGCTGCCACGGCAAAGATCAAAACCCATAAAACTGTTGGCACAGCTCGAATGATAGCCACGAAGTTTTTAATAATATGGGAGACTTTTCTAGAAGATAAGTTTTCTGCAGAAAAGAGCCCAAGAAACACTGAAATTGCTGCTCCAATAATAGTTGTTAAAAAAGCCAGGCCTAAAGTAACTGCAAGCTGATAAAACGCCTCACCCAGTGTAAAATACTTAAGATGGGGTTCAAAAAACATAATTCGCAAATTATAAAAAGTTTGAGCTAGTGCTTCAACAATGTTAATATTTTTATAGTCAAATGTCATAAATCCATAAGTAGTTAAGACCGCCAGGCTTATCAGGGTTGCATTCATTATCAAGCTAACTTTATTAAAGGGTTTGATGTTTATTTTTTTGGTAGTATTATAATACTTGTATTTTGAGCCGGTTCCTTTAAGTACTTGTTCCATACTCATTACAAGATCACCCTCCTTACATAATTGGATATGGATTCAATAATTAAAATAGCTATGACAACTACAATTACCACCAGGCTTGCTGCACTGTAATTCATGGTCTTATAAAAAATACCAAAGCTAAATCCTATCCCTGTTCCAGTTAGCATGCCTATTAAAGTAGCACTTCTGATATTTGTTTCAATCATATAGAGTATCCAGCTAAGCATTTGTGGAAGAGACGAGGGTATTACAGCATGGGATACAATATGAAAGTAATCTGCTCCAGTAGCCTGCAGTGCTTCCACAGATGAACCGCTAACTTCATCAATTGTTTCTGTAAAAGTTCTGCATAAAAACCCAAAGGTAACAAAAAATAATGCAAAATATCCGGTCAAAGCACTTTGTCCAAAGGAAAAGAGCAAGATCATGGCCCATACTGCATCAGGTATGTTACGGGATACAGATGCAACGCCCCTGCTTATCAGGCTGAAGAAATTATTAACTTTTGTGATATTAGAGCCCAGCAAAGAAAATGCAAGGGCAGCCACAGCAGCAAAGGTTGTTGAAGCTACAGCCAATAAAATTGTTTCTCTTAACTTTATTAAGATATCTGGAAGCCTCTTCATTGCTTCAGCATCGGGATAAAAGTTAGTAACAGACCAGATAACTGCTTTAAAAAAGCTGGCAAATCCCCTGGTAACATCAAAATTTGTAACAATAATAGAACCAATAGTAAAAGCTGCAAGAACAGAGAAAAAGATTATTTTATTCCAGCGCCTCTTAACAAAAATATCTTTAATTTCTTTATCCATGACTACCTCCTACATCAAAAATCAGATCACCTGCTTCTGACCCATAAATATCGTGGATTTGTTCGTTTGTAATATTTGCTGGCAGACCATCATAGACAATATTTCCCTTTTTTATGCCAATAACACGATCAGAATAAGCCAAAGCCACATTAACCTGATGTAAGTTTACAAGACAGGTTATGCCCATTTCTTTATTAATCTTACGAAGATAATCCATGATAATTTTTGCAGCATTTGGGTCTAAAGAAGCTATGGGTTCGTCACATAGAAGTATTCTTGGATTTTGGATTAGAGCCCTGGCTATTCCCACTCTCTGTTTCTGGCCACCGCTTAATTGGTCGCACCTTTTATAAACCTGTTCTTCCAATCCCAACAGATGAATAATATTCATAGCCCATGTTTTTTCTTCTTCAGTATAATTACCAATAATTCCACTAATAGTTGACTTGTATCCCAGTCGACCGTGCAGCACATTTTCTATAACACTTAGCCTGTTTACCAGATTATAGTGTTGAAATATCATGCCAATTCTTGTTCTTAAATTCCGTAATTCTTTCTTATTTAATTTGGATATGTTAATACCGTCAACCAGGATTTCTCCACTACTGGCTTCAATCATTCTATTTATACATCGAAGGAGAGTTGACTTCCCTGCTCCTGATGGGCCAATTATGGATATAAACTCTCCTTCTAGTACTGAGAAGTTAATGTCAGTCAGGGCTATAGTTCCAGTATCATATTTCTTGGTAAGACTTTTTACTGCTAGCAGCGTCATTATTAACTCCTTTTTTATATATAAACTTTATTTGGACAATTCTCTAATTGGATTAAACCAGGAGTCTTCTACTAAAAGAAAGCGTTCCCCTTGCTTCCATAAACCTTTAAACTGAGAATCTTTGGGCACAAAAATCTTTTCATTTTTTGTAGTCTCCTCATTAGTAAGGGCATCTAGAATAGCCTTTATCTGCTCCTGGCTAACTACCTCGGTGTTTACGGCAAATGGAGCATTTAATACTGGTGTAGAATCAATTACAACAAATTCCTGGCCCCTTAGATTAGTAAATGGATCAACAGCATCCTGGCTTATCTTATAAGTAGCACCCGGCCTATTATGTTCTCCTGCAACAATTTCTACATAGTTGCCAACACAAACATCGCAAAAGGACGCTACATCTGCTTTATTGGTAAGCAGGTTTACAGCAGCACCCTGGTGGGAACCACCATATAATACCTCGTTAAACAGTTTTCCTTGCCCACCTTCAAGCAAATCCTCCTGAGTTAGACTTTTCCATTCACTCTTCTTGGAGAAATAATTTGTTATCCCAGCAGCTGGTACTCTAAACCCAGATGTGGAATTGGTTGATACAAAGGAAAATCTTTTGCCTGCAATGCTGTCTATGGAATAGCCCTGTCCAGCTTTATACATTCCCTCATTTTCCTTTTTCACAGCAAGCCATGAGTAATATACTGCATCATCAAGGGTTCCTGATGCCCCACTGTTTACAACTAGGGGAAGCACCTTGCTGTTTCTTTTATTTGCTTCGATATAACCCGCAGCTCCCATAAATGCTAGATGGGCATTTCCATTAGCTATTGATTCAATGGCAATAACATAGTCTGTTGTCAGTTTATGTTCAATCTTTCTGCCTGTTGCTTTTTCAATTACACTGCCAATTTCATCTCTTGCTCCTTTTAAATCTTCTCCTGACTCGTTTGGATACCATACCATAACTAGTGGACCATCTTCTTTTACAGTTCCTCCAGCAGTTGTACATCCAGCAGCAAATAATGTGCCAATTAGCATAAATGTCATAATCAATAAAAAAACTTTTTTCATTGTTTTACCCCTTTCTAATTAAAAGTTTGTGTTCTCTCTTCTTTAGCTTGCTTATAACTTGCTTGACTTCGCTTGTTTACAATTGTCCTTATCTACAGCTAAATTTTATTATAGATAAATTAATAATTGATTAATTTCATTTTAATATTTGTAAAGAATTAATTAATCAATTCTTTGCTTAAGCTTTTGAGGATTTACAAGGAAAATGGCATTTTTTGTTGAATTTGTTTAAAGCACTACTGTATTTCTAAATCCGCGCATGCTGTGAACTGGCCTATATTTACGTATTATTACATTGAAGGGGTGTCTACATCATGACGTATAAAATCCTGGTTATAGATGATGATGCAAATATTTTGGAGCTATTAAGGCTGTATTTATCCCATGAAGGTTATATTTTATCCTTTGCTTCTGATGGAAGTAAGGGCTTGGATGCTTTCAGGAATTTTAAACCTGACCTGGTAATTCTAGACATAATGCTTCCTATAATTAATGGATGGGAAGTGTGCCAGATGATTCGAAGGATTAGTGATGTTCCTATACTAATGCTTACATCAAAGGATGGGCTAGAAGACAAGCTTATGGGATTTGATCTGGGCGCAGATGATTATGTGGTCAAGCCCTTTGATCCAAAAGAGGTTATAGCCAGGAGTAAAGCTCTTCTAAAAAGAATCTCTTCAGAAACTGATAATATTAAAAAAAATCCCCTTATAGAATTAGGAGACTTAAGAGTAAACATTGATAACTATGAAGTTTTTTTTAAAGATAATAAAATTGATTTAAAGCCAAGGGAAATGCAGCTGCTTTTCTTTTTCTTAAAGAATCCCAATATAGTCTTTACCCGTGACCAGCTTTTGGAAAAGGTCTGGGGCCATGAATTCTATGGAGAAACGCGTACTGTGGATGTTCATATAAAAAGATTACGTGAAAAGCTTGGTAATAATAGTTTGGGCTTTAAACTAAAAACTATTTGGGGAATTGGCTACAAACTTGAGGTGAATTATTAACTACAGGGATGAGGTAAATGAAAGAATTCAAAAGCTTAGACGTCAAAGGGCAGAGCTATTACAGATTGAAAGAGAAATACGAAACGATCTTGAAAACTTAAGAACCATGATTTCTGAATTAAAGAATCGCCCTGGCTCTCTGACAGAAGAAAATATTCGTACAATTAGAGAGAGCATCAGGCTGATTAGAAGCAGCAGAAACCTTTTAGAAAGCACTATAGGTGATTTAAATTTACAGACAATTGAATTGGCACAAGATAGATTAACCAGAAGCAACCAACCACAAATTATCAACCGTTTGGATAACCTCAGCCAAATTCAAGAACGAAGATTAAATGCTTACAAAAGGCTAAAAGCAGATCTGCATACCCTCAAGTCAGCTTTTTAAGGCCAACAAAAGACTGGAAAGACTCTGTAGACAGTTCTTGTGTCTTATTTCCAAGTAAAACATATATAAGGAGTGAACATAACATGAAAAAATATCTAAAAATACTTTCATTAGTAATACTTTTGATGTTTACATTGAGCACTATTTCTTTTGCTGCTGAAGCGCGAGATGCATCTTCTTCTAAAAGTCAGGTTATAGAAGACAACTCCAGGTCTTCTAATATAGAAAGTAATGAATTGCAGGTCAAGCATGAAAGCTTAGTACAAAAAATTCAGACCAAGATAAATAGTTTGGAGGATAGAGCCACAAAAGCTGAATATATAGAAAAGCTTAATCAAATAAGGCAGTCAAGACTTGATATAGAACAAAAAATAGTCAGGCTTGAGGTGCTTCTGAGAGAAATAAATAGTTTAATAAACCAAAATAATCTCGAGGAAGAAAACCTAGAAAAATACGAAAGACTTATTACACATATCCAAAAACTAATTAGAGCTTTTGAAGATGAAACTATAAAAAATCGTTTATTAAATCGTCTAAAGGTTATAGAAAATTCAATGGACAGAATTGAAACAAAGATTGTCATGCTGGAAAGTCTATTGAGAACTATTAACAATTTTTCCCCTGATACACCCACAGGGGAAAATATAGAAAAACAGTATCTGAGCCTGGTGGGGAAAATAAGAAGCATGATAGCTAGAATCATGGATGAAGAGGTTAAAGAGCAGTACTACGCAAGTTTAAAGAACATATATAATACCAGAGACACATATCAGTCAAAAATTTTAAGATTGGAAATGTTGGAAAAGGAGCTGCGAAGCTATCTGGCAAATGAAAACATTACAATAGATGACAATTCTCTAGTAAGAATTCAAAGATTAGTAGAAGCAAATGAAAAAGAGATTTTAATGCAGTTACGTGAAAGAATTATGAATAGAATTCAGCATCAGGAATACCTAAGAAATCTCCCTGATGAGGTAAAAAGAGAAATGAGGAACAGGGAATTAAAAGATAGGCTTTATATAAGAGGCAATACCCTTGACTTTGACGTTCCCCCAGTACTTAGAGAAGGTAGAACTCTGGTGCCTGTTAGAGCAATTACTGAAGGACTTGGAGCTGAAGTGAATTGGAACAATGAACTTAAAAAAATCACCATTACCAAGGATGATAAAATAATTGAGCTTTTTCTAGATTCCAGGATTGTGCTTGTTAATGGTGAAGAATATGAGTTAGATATACCTGCCCAGTTAATTAATAACAGAACTACTGTCCCCATAAGGTTTGTAAGTGAAATATTAGGTGAAAGGGTAGATTTCAATGAAGAGACAGGAGACATTGATATTGGGTTAGAAACAGTTGAAGATTTACATGAAATCTTGTATTTTGAGAATTAAGGCAGCCAGTAACTAAGAAAGTTCAAAGCAATTAAACATTTACAAAGTCCAGGATAACTCCTTCTAAATAACAATACCAGCCAAAGGCTGGTATTGTTATTTATCAACGCTGAATGTGCAGAAATTGAAAGGCATTACTTTAAAATTCACTGACCTTTTCATAAGTCTTGCTGTCTTTATACATGGTGTAACTTCGATTATTTTCTGCAAACTGGATATCTACAGAAGTATCCATGGTAACCCACTTGTTATTTATATAAACCTCATTCCATGCATGATAGCCTTGAATTTTTTGCCCGTAGCCCTTTACAAGCTTTGCAGGAATTCCTACACTTCTTAACATGGAAGCAAATAAAGCACTAAAATCATAGCAGATTCCACTTTTACTTTTTAAGGTTTTGTTAATATCTGGAAGATAATCATAGGATAGCTTGTCTATCTTGGCATAGTCATATTTGTAATTGCTAACAATATACTCATATATAGCTTTTACTTTTTCTTCATCACTTTCAATGCCTGCTGTCAATTCCCTGGCCTTGCTAATGGCCTCATCTTCCTTTTCCCATTTAACTATTTGAATAGAATGCAAAAAAGTTTTTAATATATTACTCATGTTTATATTAAGTGTGTCTCTGGAAACAATACGGTACTGGTTGCCTGTCACATTTTCCAGAATGGCTATTGTGTATGCTCCATTTCCTAATTGAACAGGAAACCTTTCAGTTCCCCTGCCAGCTATATTATAGTACAGGCTTGTCCCATCCTTTTGGACCATTACCTTTACTTTCGTACCATTTTGGATGTTGTAGCTTATGGAGAATGCTCCATTGCTTGCTTCTGAAGCATCAATGGAATAGGTATTTGCAGCCGCCATGGCTGCAGGTGCAGATAATAATGCACAAAATACAACAAAAATAATTAATGATATTTTCCTCATTTCCTAACCTCCAGCATTCCAATAATATTGGACTAACCTGGCAGCTCGACCGTCATGGCCCACCCCACATGGGCTTTAGACTCGAAAGCTTTGCGTCCCTATCTTTCGACAGGTTTGCCTTTTTCAAGTGCTGCTTGGAGCATTAGGAGAACAAGCTAATGCTGAATTTCCAAACTAATCTGCACTTGTAATAATAAAATATATACTTTCTTAACAATTAAAAAATCCTTATTCGGATTGTCCAAATAAGGATAAATAGATGTGTTCATAACTGGCTGTTATTTTGTCCTTTACTGGCAACCCGACCATCATAGCACTGCTGCTTTAGACTCGTGGCTTTGCGTCCCTGCCTTTCGACAGGTTTGCCTTTTTCAGTTATAAATTACACCTTTTACAACAAATAAAACACCTTGCTTTGATTATTATTTTATCAAAATTTCATCCCATTAACATGGGACCATGGTCCTGTTTTCTATAGGACCATGGTCCTAGTCATTCTGTTTCGCCTGGACTATGAGCCTGTGGGTTGGATTACGTATAGGTTCGCAGGTGACAATTGAGAGAACTTTTTCTTTCTTATCTGTACGCAGGACATGTATTTCCTCAGGTCTAACAATAACCTTATTGTAAACTGTATAGTTATAATCACCCTTACTGGTAGAGACAACAATCCTGTCATTTATCTTCACCTCATTCAGCCTGTTCAGCAGCCTTCCATGGGAGTGTCCCCTATGACCAGCTACCACTGCATTGCCATACTCACCAAAGGATGTTGTGTCTTCAAGAAAGGATATGCCAATTTTAAGGTTAGTTTCATTTAAGCCGCTGATAATTGGCAATCTAACCTTTATAGAATCTATAATCAAAACCCCCAACACCTCACCCTGTGGTGTAAGTGGAGCTCTCTCTTCCTCTTGTTCCTCCTCTTCTATCAAAAGAAGCTCGTCTAACTGACCAAGGTCTTGAATTGCCTCCTGGTTTTCCAACTCTGACAGCAGTTTTTGCTGCCAGTACCAGGCAAAGACCTGCTCCATTAGTGGATAAAGGGCAACTGTTATTCCAATTAGTATAATGAAAATTGATAGTTTCTTTTTCATAGGTTATACCTCGTGTTTTTATAGTAAAAAGGCTGAGATTTTAAAAGCATCCCAGCCTGATATTTGTTATTTTCTTCTTAATACTATTCCCAGCATTACTATAAAGGCTCCAGCACCAAGAAAGTATATTGGTGATAATTCACCTGTGTCAGGCATTGCTGCCGGACCAGCAGGAATTCCATCTTCATCAACGGTAATTAAAATTTCCGGTTCGGAGGGTTCTTCTTCAGCAGGTCCCAATGGGATTGGATCATCTGGAACATCTAGCGGGTCATCTCCACCACCAGTATCGCCACCACCTCCACCTCCTCCACCTCCACCGGTGGAGCAAGTAGTAGTAAAGGTCCAGTTGGCTTTTACAGTTGCACCCTGATATTCATTTCCTGCACCTCCTGGGAAAACTACACTGAAATCAATTGTTTTTTCAGAGCCTGCAGGCATTGTTCCAATTAGGATGTTTCCCCTACCTGCAGCAGATCTAAAAAGTTCGTTATTGATTATGTTGCTGCCATCTGCAATGTAAAGATTTAAGATATCAGCCAGTTTACCCCCATTAAGGGTTGCTTCACTCAGGATGTTTGTTCTAATGTATAGAGTAAGAGGTACGCTGCCTGTATTTCTTAAAAGAAGACTTGTATTCTTAAGGTCCCCAGGGTTGAGGTTGCCTGTATTAACTTTTTCGTCAGAAGCTTGAATTACAAGCCCACAAACATTGCCTTCTATACTAATACCATTTACATTTGCGCTAACTCCATGAGGAGCTATTAATGTCATGGCAAAGAGTATAAAAAGGGTAAGCATCAATTTTTTAATATTCTCTGATTTATCCATATTTACCTCCTGAACTACTTTTTTATCCTCTTATAGTTTTTGGCTTAATTACACAAATTTTGTGGCCACTCATGGTCCATTGCATTATTTGATGCTTGCACAGCTTCTGCTTCAAAATAAAGCTCTAAATTGCCTTCCCAGTCTTCATCAGTTACACATAGTCTCACCTTAAACTCTATTTCCTGCTGAGGTAAAACTGAACTGCAATAGTAATACCAGCCATTGTTGTCTGGAACTTCAGTCCATCCATTACTGAGAACTTGAATATTATAATCCGGTTCAGCAGCATTGCTGCTGGTGCTTATTTCTTCTTCGCCACATGAACTTACAGCTGCATGAAGTGCTATATAAATCTGACTTCCTGAAGGCAATGGAAGTTCATAAGTATATGAGGTGCTATTAGGCTCTCTTGTATTGCCAAGTTGTCCAGGAGCACTATTGGTTGGTGGTGTTAAGCCAACATATAAATGTGTTTCAGACAATTCCCAACCATTTATTGTGTCTATTTCCACGTATATTTTGTTAGCATCATTCCGAATATACACTGTTCCAACATTAGTGTAATTTGCCCCGTAACCAAGCTTTAAGGTTAACGTACCGCCTTTATTAAAAATATTATATCTTGCCTGGCTATTTCCTTGACCAAAAAGTGGGCTAATGGTGCTAACCTGCCATTTATCTACAATACTATCATCTACAGCCCATGCACTTTCAGACGAACAAACACCTGTTGTGTTATCCCTATCCCAATTGGTGATAACTCTTGCCCTCAGCTTTGCTTGTTTAGTGCCGGTGTTTTTTATTGTCCATTGGGCAGTTCTGCATTCCTCAAATACACTTGCTGGATTGACTTCTTCAGCTGTCATAGATTGTATCTGAACATTCCCAAGAACAAAGATAACTTCAGGATTCTTATCTTTGTCTGTAAAATAGGCAAGAGAAGAACCAGCAATTATTAAACCTATAATACTTATGGTCAATAAACTTATTAATAGATTCCTTTTTTCCATGGATTTTCATCCTTCCTTATAGCTATTCTTGTATTAAGGAAAACAGCTCTAACAGTACAATAAAAATTTCTACTTATCTTTATAACCAATAAACCTATAATATGAACTCATACAAAACACTATTAACTTAATTTATATAATCCCATAGGGGTTGTTGTCATTTTTAACAATGTGGGATACAGGACGCATCTGTTATTTAAGATGCATCCTGGATTCCTCAAATTAAATACTCTAAATACATGTTTTTTTGTTGTTATCTCTAGTGGTTATTGTGGAAGTAAATAGTCATAAAGCTGCTGTAATTGCGTTGGATTGCCACTGTCTCCAAGATTCCACTGATAATATGGAGCATTGTTGGAAGATTGTACTGCTTCCACTTCTCCCCCAAGGGTTAATGTTGCACCCTGATACTCGTTGTCTGTATCTGGTCCACTGAGGCACACCTTTAGGCAAAGAGCTGCATTTTCTCCTGGAGCAAGAGGAGCACCCACATAATAGAATGTATCTCCAAACCTGACCCAATCATTAGAATTGTCACATAGTTCTATGTCAATGTTGCTGAGGTCTAAATTGCCACTCCATTCAATACTGGGGGTAAATCTAAAGACCATATTCTTGGTACCTATGTTTTTAAATTCATAATTTACTAATTCACAATCTCCAGGGTTCCAGTTGTTTTGATGGTTAGATGCTAAATCTCCGAACATAAGATCACTCTTATAGAAGAAAGTCCTCGTACCGGTTGATGTGTCCACTCTATACCAATCATAATCTCTGGTCACTGTTCCATAAAGCACACCATTTGCACCAAAGGCGATTTGCAAACTGTTTGCATTTCCTGCATATTCTATATAATCCTGAGTATAGACATTATATGAGAAAAACAATCTATTAGAACTGCCGGGACCTGTTGTACTGCCGTATATAATCCCATCCCTCATATCCATGGAAATATCACCAAAACCAAAACGTCTATTAGGATTACCAGTGAAATTCTCATGGGCCAGGACTACCTGGGCGATACTTCCATTAGAGTTGAAGCTTACCTTGTAGAGATCATCGCTTCCTTCTTTGACAAACCAGTAGTATCCAAGGCCAAAAGCAGCGTTAAAAATCTTTGTGTTGGCTGGGAAAAGCTTACCAGCGGATTTGTCACCTTGACCTGTGTTAAAGTCATAATAAAAAAGGTTCCCGTTTCCATCGGCATAATATAGACGCTTGTTTTTCCTATCATATGCAAGGGCATTTAAAGCTGTCCTGGTCGAGTCATACAATTTGCTGTAGCTAACGGTATCATTATCATCGTCTACAAAAATCTCGTAAAGGGTTCCACGCTGGTTTTCAGGATTTTTATACTCAACGCCATAAAAGTATGCAGTATTGGCATCGATGCGTAAAGTGCCAGCTGTAAACTCTACATCTCCTGAACTAGCACTATCTGTAAACCAGGCCATTGTTGCTCCACCAACCATGGCTGCAGCCAGTACTATCACTATTACTGCCATTAGTATTGCTTTTCTTGCATTCACTAGTTTCCCTCCCTTCTTGCTTACATTAGGGAGTAGGTGCGGGAAGCCATATGGTCCCCACACCATCCCCTATTTTTAAATTACAGGGCTATGTTTATTTCCTACACTATTGCTTGGCTAGTTGATCCATTAACCAGTTGTAATGCCAAGTACCAAAGTTTGGCTGGAATGCATTAAGAGCGTCCACATTTACCTGATGTGCTTCTACAGCAAATCCAACGTTTATTGGACTGGCTACATCACCCTGATAGTTATTGTCAGCAAGGTGGTGGAAACCAAACTGAACAGTTAACTTGTACTTGTAACCAGGTCTTAAAGCACCCATGTGTTCAAAGGGAGTAGATCCCATGCCATTATTGTCTATCCAGCTGCGAAGTGATACTACACCGAATGTGCTGCCGGCTGCCAGAGTATTATACCAACCTGGGTAAAGTCCAGAGCCAACGCCGTTAGTAATAAACTGATCTGCAGGCTCCCACGCAGTTGCATCAGGCCTTAAAAATTCCATTTTCATGGTTTTAATGTAGATTGCATCTAATAAAACGTCAGTTTTTGTTTCATCTACCGCAGTAGCTGTCCAGTTGCCAAACCATGCAAAGTTCTTGGTTCCATCGTTTTCAATAATAATTTCTATTTCATCATAAACATCACCAGGGTTCATGTTGCCGTGCTTGGATGCATTTGGAAGCAAATTGTTAAATGCAGTTAAACCCTTACTAACATCCACAATTAATGTGCCGGCTGTAAATGTAGTTTCTCCTGCAGTATCTGTGTCTGTAAACCACGCCATTGTTGCACCACCAATAAGAGCAGCCGCTAAAGCAATTACCAACATACTAACTAACATTCTACTTTTAATCATTTCTTTCCCTCCATTTTTTAGAAATTGGTTTTTTTAATACTCCATCTCCTAATAATGGCGGTCAGGCTGCCATTCTACATATATATAAGAAAGGCCCTATGACTTTGCGTCCCCGCCTTTCGACGAGTTTGCCTTTTTCATCGTACAAATGCCGACAATTTAAATAATACGTTCTTTAATCTTCCTCCACTATCACATCCCTTCATAAAACCCAGATATTAAATGCCATCTCATAGATGCCTAGACCTTTAATTATGTATCTTTGCTGGTCAAAGTATTTTGGGCTTTTTTACTGGTTTTTTCCTTTTCAGCCTGCGCTGCATACTTCATGAGATTTCGAAGTTCAAATATGATGAGAAGTATTCCTGGAATAATCACCAGGGTTAGCAAGCCCGTCTTTGACTGACCAAAGTTCATTAGAAGCCCTATATAGGGAATAGTAAAGCTTACCCTGCCAATAATATTCTCCGCAAGTACAGGATGAGGGTCGTTAACATCATTGGCATCTCCTCGAGTAGTAAAACTAAGGCTGCCGCTTTCATTGTGTATTTCCATGACCCTGTGAGTGGTAATTCCAACATTATTGTTGTCTCTATAGGTAATAATGTCACCCACACCTAAATTAATAGGTTCAACCATCTCTACAATGGACAGGCTGCCGGCCTCAAAGGACGGACTCATACTGCCACCGGCAACAATATACATTTGATGCCCTGCTATTGTGGGAGGCCCTCCGGAAATCTTGCTCTGCACCATTGAAAAGACCAGAAAGCCTATGAGAATAAGAGAAATCACAAATATCGTATTGCCTATTATATTGAAGATTGATTTCCAAAGCTTCTTTGGTTTTTTATCTTCATTGTTCACATCCTCATTTTTTATCAGGTCATTTTCTTCTGCTATTTGTGTAATGCTGCTTTTATCTTCCATGAGTTCACCCCTTATGTCTGCTTATATGGCTCTTCTTCACCATCTATGCCTTCTTCACCATCTATGCCTTCTCCATCGTCTATGCCTTCTCCATCGTCTGTGCCTTCTTCATCGTCTGTGCCTTCTTCACCGTCTGTGCGTTCTTCACCGTCTGTGCCTTCTCCACCGTCTGCGCCTTCTCCATCGTCTGTTACTTCTTCACCATCTATGCCTTCTCCATCGTCTGTTACTTCTCCATCGTCTGTTACTTCTCCATCGTCTGTTACTTCTCCATCGTCTGTGCCTTCTCCATCGTCTGTTACTTCTCCATCGTCTGTTACTTCTTCATCGTCTGTTACTTCTCCATCGTCTGTTACTTCTCCATCGTCTGTGCCTTCTCCATCGTCTGTTACTTCTCCATCGTCTGTGCCTTCTCCATCGTCTGTTACTTCTCCATCGTCTGTGCCTTCTCCATCGTCTGTTACTTCTCCATCGTCTGTGCCTTCTCCATCGTCTGTGCCTTCTCCATCGTCTGTTACTTCTCCATCGTCTGTGCCTTCTCCATCGTCTGTTACTTCTTCACCGTCTTCATCTCTAATTAATTGATCTGGGTCTATTAACTCCTCATCTAGTTCTTCTTCCTCAACTGGTTCTTCTAATAATTCTGGTTCTTCTAACAATTCTTCCATTACTATATCAATCTGAACGGTTTTTTCAGCTATTGCCTTTTCAATACCTTCTTCCATAAGCAATGCAACTATGATAAACTCCTCAGCTGAAATGGTATTTATCAATGTAACTACTCCATTTTGGCTGATTGTTATTCCATCTATCTGGTCTTTAATTGCCCATTCAATTCCAGAAACCTCATTGCCTTCCTGGTCAACCACAGTGTATCGCTCTGCAGCACCATCTTCATTCACTTCAATATAGTCTGGGCCTTCTATAAATAAAATCAATTCCTGCTCTTCTATAGTGTAGGGAACTATGTTTGACCCATTAAACAAAAACCTTGTTCCCTGATATATGCCTTCTCCAGAAATCTCAAAGTATGGATTGCTTTCCTCAGGACCCAACTCTTCAAGCCATTTTTCTACTTCGTCCCATTCAAACTCAACTACTATCTTATCCTCCTCAACCCACCAGGTCTTGGCATAAGTTGTTTTGCCGTTAAAGCTGAGTTCTACTATTGTCAAGTCAATATCATTTACGTTATATCCTGGAAAATTCAAGTGAGCAAAGAATGAGCCGAGAATAAATTGAACAGATACATTAATTTTCAGGGTTTCAAAAACAAACTGTATGGTATTTGATTGAATTTTTGGTGAGGTGAAGTATGCACTGGTCTTTGGAAAATGTAGTGGATATGCGATTAGTGCCGCTGTCATAACAAAAACTGATGTATTTTTCAGTGTCCCTTTGAAGGTAGCCTTAATAACTCTCATTGTCTCTTCCCTTTTTCTATGCGCTTCCAGTCGTTTCTCGAGTTTTGTTTTTCTCATGGCCTAATTCCTCACTTTGCTATTTATTGTCATCTGAGTAACTATTCTCAAGTTCTATATTATTCCAGGAACGAAAGTCCAGTTCCCCGCTTGCAGATGGGGTTTGCTCAACTGCTTCATTAAGAAGAAATATTAATTCCAAGACACTTCTAAAGGGAATGGTCTTGTTCATCTCCAGCCATTGAATTGTCCCCTGCCAGTTGCTGTTTTGCTTGAAGTGTATTCTAATGAGAAAAGTGGAGCCTCCCATTTTGCATGTATACTTGTTGACATCAGAATGAAACATATTCTAGCCCCCTAGCAAGGTGTTAACATCAGGTTTTTTATATAGTAAATTGTATTGGCAAGCTGTAAATTTAAGTTACTATAAATTTAACACCTGGTAGTTATATGACTGTTCTTTTGGAGTTATATGATGGTTTTTTTGGAGTTATTTATTGGTTATTTATAAGTTATTTCTTGGATACATGCTGGTTTGCATAACAGCATAAAGAAAAAGAAGCCCGAAGGCCTCTTTAATCTTAATGAAGTAAAAATATAATTCCTGTTAACCTGGTCTAGTTTCAAAAAAATTACTGGAGGGCAGTACCTCTTCTATTTTTCTCTGCAAAACTAAATTTATATTCTTTCTTGCTGACATAAATCTATTTTGTATTCTATCCAAAGCCTTATGGGCCTGCTGAACGTTCAGTCCAGGCAGGCTTAATAAAAACTGTGCTTCATTCCACTCCGTAACTACATCACCTTTACGAAGACTTGATAAAAGTACCTGCCTTAATTCTTCAGCACCATTTTTCAGCATGCCTTTTGGCGGCAGGGTATAGTCGGGCATGGATAAGGTTAATAACCCCAAAAACGCTGTTTGGCCATATCTTTCTGAACGTCTTTTTTCCAGCTGATAAAGAAATTTAAAAATGTCCGGCTCACATAACATGGGTCCATTTGAATAGAACTCTTCCCTCAGGCTTTCTGAAATAGTTGATATATCAATTCCATTTTTGCTGATTTCCCCAAACAAAAGTCGGTACAACTTTCTTAGAGCATCAGAGGGCTTAACCCCCATTTCACGTTCAAATATATCTTCAACATATTTATAGTGGTTTTTTGCCTGTTTGATTTTACCTGCTGCAGCTAGAGCTTCAATATATCTGAAATGAGCCTCTTCCTCAAACATCTCATGCTTTAAAACCTTTTCGCAAATTGGAAGTATTTCCAGATAACGTTTTTGTTCTTTTAAAAGTTCCGACATCTCATAAACACTATGCAAGAAAATTCTTCTGTAATGGTTACGTGCTGGTAACAGCCAATCATGGCCATAGGTTCCAGACAAATATTCACCCTTATACATGTCCACAACCTTTTTAAATTGTTCAATGGCTTTATCAGCATCTTCCTTGGATATGTAATAAGCTTCATGAAAGGTCTTTTCAAATTCCACCACATCTATAACGCAGGCCTTTTTAGTTTCAAGCTTGTAACACCCATGGGAATATACAATGATACTGTTGGCATCACTGGTATTATGACCATTTAATACCTTACGCAGCCTGAAAATAAGAGCCCTTAATGTGCGTTTGGGATCAGTATACTCGGCTTCAGGCCACAAAGAATCCAGGATCTTTTCTGGCAGTACCAATTCATCTCTAAACGTCACTAAATATTTAAAGAGGTCCCATATCTTTAAACTGCTGTTAAACTCATCTGTCAAATTACGACCACAGTTAAATACGTTAAAATTACCCAGGGTTATAATATTAAGGTTGTTAGCATCCAGCCGGCATTTTTCTTCTATCACACAAAATTCCCCCACAGCACCATAGTTATGTTGCGTATAAAAAATCATGCCAAACAATAGAGAATGTATTATGATATTAACATTTTTTTCCGAATTCCTCAAGTGTTATCATTAAATATACACATTATCTTCATAAAGAAGACTTGGTTCTGCCATGGGACTGCCATGGGGACGGTTCCAATGGAAGGTTCCATGGTCTTACCTTCGGACCTTCGTTGCGCTGCGGTGACGCTCAAACCGTCCCCATGACTCCACTAATTGCTAAATTTCACTGTAGCAGTAGTGTTTAAAAGTTGCAAGGTTATCTACAGGCAGCAAGATTTTCAACGACACTAAAATATAATACAGTATAATTACAGATTATATTACAGGAATTATGTGGATATTAAAAATTTTTTATGAAGATACAGGATAATTTTAAAATATATATAAATATATATTAAAAATACTAATGGAAAAAGGGGGGACCCAAATGTTTAAAAAGCTGTTGATCTGCAGTGACCAATCTGACGCATCAAACCTTTTGTTTACATGTGTGGGAGATTTAAAAAGTATAGGGGCTGAAGAAGCCATACTGGTGCATGTATTTGATAATGTTCCCTTGGGCTTTAATGAAATTTTCGCCGGGGATACACAGGCTATTTTCGAAAAGGATTATCCTGCAATTAAAGAAGTTTTGAACAAGCTTGAAAAGCAAAAAATCCTGCTGGAGGAGGCTGGTTTAAAAACGACCATGGAAGCTGTAAATGGTATACCAGCCCGAGCAATAATTGAACTTGCTGAGAAGTACAAGGTATCGGCAATAGTCACAGGCTCCCATGGCAAGGGTATAATGAAACGAGCCACATTGGGAAGTGTCTCTACAGAAGTCCTTACCAGGGCACGTGTACCTGTGTTTTTAATTAAAGCAAAGTTGAATAAATCTGACGAGATTGTCCTTAGCAGACAAAAGCTTTTGAATCACATCTTATATCTTACTGACTTTTCAACAACAGCAGATAAAGCATTAAACTATGTTGAGCAAATTGTTCAGTATGCAAAGATTCCAGTCACCGTAGCACACATTCAGGATACTGCTCAGCTTTATAGAGATTTAAGCAAGGTTCCAGGATTTGATCCAAAAATGCTGGCAGAGGTGGAAGCGCAGAATTACAGGAAAGTCCGTACTGACCTGCAGCAAGTCAAAAAGCGCTTAGAGTTGGCCGGCTCCTCCACGGTAAGCGTGGATTATCCCAATGGAAGGCCCATTGATGTAGTCATGGACATTATCAAGAAAAATGAGGACCTTTCCCTTGTGGTAATGGGCAGCCAGGGCAAGGGTTTTGTTAAGGAGCTGTTCATGGGAAGCTTGAGCCTGCAGGTAACACGCTACTCACCAATTCCAGTTTTGATTGTACCTGCTAAGGTTTAAATTCACTAGCCTATCCATTATTTCGCCCCCTTGCTAGAATAACTAATCAGCATAATTATATAATAACAGAAACAAGTTGTTATATTTATGTATATTTTGTTAATTTTCATTGAACATAAAGGTATTACAAACTATAAGTCTAAATTTATATCTAGAAACTAATAAAGGAGAATGCTTATGTTTCAAAAAGTATTAATTTGCAGTGATGTCTCAGATGCCTCAAACATTCTAGTTGGTTGTGGTCAAGAGCTTAAAGGTATTGGCGTTCATGAGGTTATCCTTGGACATGCAATTAACGCTGCAGGAGTAGAGGTAAGGTTTAACGAAGACGCCCATAGAGATACTTTACCAACCGATATATTGGACATGCTGGAAAAACAAAAGGCCATTTTGGAGCAGGGGGGATTAAGTGTCTCTATTCAGGTTGGAGAAGGCAGTCCAGCCAAGGTGCTAAATGAAATGGCTGAAAAGAACAATGTTTCAGCAATAATAGTGGGCTCCCATGGTAAAGACATAGTAAAAAGGGCCACATGGGGAAGCGTGTCATCTGAATTAATTACCACGGCAAGAAAACCTGTATTTTTAGTTAAAGTAAAGGTTGATGAAGCAGACAAGGTAATTCTCGCATGCAGAAAACTATTTAATCATATCTTGTACCTAACAGATTTCTCAAGGACTGCCGAAAAAGCTCTGGACTACCTTGAAGTGATAATTCGCCAGACAGGCTGCCCTGTTACCCTGCTTCATGTCCAAGAGCGTGATAAACTGGAAGAGCTTGCCGAGAGTGCTCCCGAATTGCATTCTGAAATATTTAAGGACATTACTGCAAAAAGAGCACATACTGTCAAATTCAGCCTTGAGGCTATAAAATCCAGACTTGAGTCTGCTGGATCAACCCTGGTTAAATTGAGCAGTCCCAAGGGAAGACCTGTGGATCTTGTAATGGATACCATTAGGAATAATAATGAGCTTTCTCTTGTAGTAATGGGAAGCCAGGGAAAAGGTTTTGTAAAAGAGTTGTTTTTCGGTAGTCTTAGCTTACAAGTATCTCGCTATTCCCCTATACCAGTTTTATTAGTACCGGCTAAAATTTAAAACATCTTTTACCAAAACATTTTAAAAGCTGGGGCCTCTATATTTAGATATGCCCCAGCTCACTACATTTAATCAGTTATATTTTTATATTAAACAGCTTGCTTTGTTAAATAATTCATTAAGTTAGATTTTTGTCAATTTGTCAAGCCTGACCCTCTAGTAGTTTTCGGGTTTGATCTGGTAATGGGATTGGGGGTGAACACAGGCTGGACATAATTCAGGGGCTTCTTTTCCTACATGAACATAGCCGCAATTTCTACAGTGCCATTTTACTTCTTCGTCTCGCTTAAATACTCTGC